>SYAR01000060.1 GCA_005787525.1 Rickettsiales bacterium | reverse complement strand
TCATCTTCCAAAATCAACTTTATTTATGTTAATTTGTGCTTTTGTTGGTTATGAAAATGCTTTTCGACTTTACAACCACGCTATTGAAAAGCAATATCGTTTTTATTCTTATGGCGACTCTTCTTTGTTATTTTTAACAGATCCTAATTGAAATTTCCAAATCACCATCATCAAGTTGATTGCTAAAAATTTTCGCTTCTGCATTAACGTTTTTTTGTGATAAAATTTTAATATTTTTTGCTAAAACTTGATGTTTTATATAATCTTCAAAGTTAACAGCCACTTCAATAATTCGCGAATTGGAAGAAAAAATTTCGAGATTAATATGATTAGTAATTTCAAGATTAGCGTCTTTACGATTTTGTTGAATTGCTCGCACAATATCGCGGGCAATACCTTCATCCTCTAGCTCTTTGGTGATTTCAATTGATAACAAAACTAAATAATCATTGCTCGCCAAAGGCAAAATTGCCGATTTTTTTTCGTCAATATTTTTTGTGGTTAATTTTAATTCAAAATCATCATCAACAAGTTCTACGCCCGCAATTTTAATGGTTTTGTCATTAATTTTTTGCCAATCACCTTCTTTAATTGCGTTAGTAATTTCTTTAATTTTTGCTCCAAATTTAGCCCCAATTTTTTTAAAATTAATTTGCAATTTATTTTCGGCAAATTGTGAAATTTCTTCAACAATTTTAATTTCTTTAACATTAACTTCTTCGGCAATAATTTCGCTAAAAGGTAAAATTCTTTGAGCATCTTTACCGATAATAGTAAGGCTTTGAAGCGGTAGGCGCACTCGTAAATTTTTATTATCACGAATCGCTAAAGCGGTCGAACAAATCGAGCGAACCAAATCCATGTCATTAATTAATTGAGCTTCTGCATCAATAAAATCAACATTCGGAAAATCTTGTAAATGAATAGAAATTGAACGATCAATCATGCTAATTCTCCAATAATGTAAACAGTTTCATGATGTTTTTCTAAAATATTTTTTATTTCCAAAACATCATTTTTATCGACCACTAAAACCATACCAATTCCACAATTGAAAGTGCGGCGCATCTCTTGATCCTCAACCTTTCCGAGCTTTTGTAAAAAATTAAAAATTTCAGGTTTTTGCCATGAATTATAATCGATTTTTGCCTCAACATTTGGCGATAAAACCCGTGGTAAATTTTCAATCAATCCGCCTCCGGTAATATGAGCCAAGGCTTTTACTTTCGAAGTTTTAATTGCTGATAAACATGATTTTACATAAATTTTTGTTGGCGTTAATAATTCTTCACCGAGAGTTTTTTCATTATTAAATTTATTAAAAAAATTCAAAGAATTTTGTTGTAATATATAGCGAGCAAGTGAATAGCCATTTGAGTGCAAGCCACTTGAAGCAAGACCGATAAGTACATCACCTTTTGAAGTTATTTTCGGCAAAATCTCCGCTCTTTCAACTGCTCCAACCGCAAAACCCGCCAAATCATAATCGCCTCCCCGATACATTCCCGGCATTTCGGCGGTTTCGCCACCAATTAAGGCACAACCAGCAAGCTTACAGCCATCAGCGATTCCCTTGATTACTTGAGTTGCAATCTCGACTTCAAGTTTTGAACAAGCAAAATAATCGAGAAAGAAAAGTGGCTCCGCCCCTTGTACTATCAAGTCGTTAACCGACATGGCAACCAAATCAATTCCAATTGAATTATGAATTTTAGTTTCAATCGCAACTTTGAGCTTGGTGCCTACGCCATCAGTTGAAGAAACCAAAACTGGATCATGAAAATTACATTTTTTTAAATCAAAAAGTGCTCCAAATCCTCCCAAATCGGAATCGGCTCCAAGCCTTGAAGTTGCCTTAGCGAAAGGCTTTATTTTGTGAATCAATTCATTTCCTGCATCGATATCAACACCTGATTTTTTATAATTTGAAGACATTTTTTAAGATATTTTTGTAAAAATTAAGAATAATAATAAATCTTTGATTGCTAAAAATAATTTAAACAAATATTTTTGAAACAAATATTTTAAAAATAAATTTATTTATCATGTTCAAATTTATCCAAGCTTTAATTTTCTTTGTGCTTTTTGGCTTGAATTTTGCTTGGGCACAAGATTCAAAAAACATATATCTTGTTGATTCCATTAGCTCTAAAGCGGTCGCAAAAAATCCCAATGATGCCAAAAATTTAGTTATTTCAAACGCCAGAAGAGACGCTTTTATGGTTTTATTGATGCGTCTTAAATTGCCAATCTCAACATCTGACAATATAAATGATGGTGAAATTGCCGAGATGGTTCGCTCGGAGCAGATTGTTGATGAAAAAATTAGCGGAAATTCTTATTCGGCAACTTTTAATATAATTTTTGCCAAAGATTTTGTTGAACATATTTTAAATAAAAAAAACGAAGGTCGGGAAATTCAAACAATCGATAAAGTAGAAAAATATTCAGAAAAATTTGTGATAATCCCGGTTAAAATGGCAAAATTTAGACCTTTGATTTGGGAGCAAGAGAATGATTGGCGAGTAATGCTCGATAGAGTTATTTCAAAAAATAATTTACAAAAAAACTTTACGATTTTAACATCAAATGTCGAAAATGTTGCGATTATTAATGGTCAAAATGTTAAAAATATTGGTTTTTCAAATTTAGAGGGATCTATCAGCAACAACGGAGCCGATGGAGCATATTTATTATTTTTTAATTTTGATGAAATTGAAAATAAAGTTTTGGTCGATGTTGTTTATTTACGCAAACTTCTAAAAAAACAATTTCGCTTGAGTTTTATCAATGTTGATCGCCTTTCTTACAATGATTTAATTATAAAAGTGGCGGAAAAAACACTTGAATATCTTGGCAATAATGTGATCGGAGGGGACAATGTTTTGAATAAAAACATAATTGATATTCACATTAAAATTAAAACATTGGAAGATTGGCTGAATATTAAAAAACTAATGGAAGAAAATAAATTAACCAACAATGTTTTTGTAAAATCAATTTCACGAGATGAAGTTAAGATAGAAATTAATTATATCGACGCCAACACCACCATTGAAAAAGCCTTCGAAAAGGCTGGAATTGTAATTTCTAAGCAGATTCAGGGATTTTACGAAATCAACGCCATTTCACAATGAAAATCAAAGATAAAATTTTATTCTTTATAATATTTTCTATTATAACGCTATTTTTACTTTATAAAATCCGCTTATTTATAACTCCATTTATTTTATCGCTAGCAATAGCTCATTTGCTAAATCCATTAGCAAATCTTTCTGTTAAAAAATTTAAAATATCCCGAACCGTTGCCACGTCGGTTATAATTGTTAATTTTTTAATATTTTTTGCCATATTTTGTGCAATATTTATACCATTTATTTATAATCAAGGAATTAATTTATTAAACTCAATTCCCGAATATTTAGAATATTTTTCTGACAATTTTTATCCAAACATTGTTGAATTTTTTGCTAAAATTAACGTTGAAATCGAACATGATTTCTTTGATCTAATTAAAAATAATGAATTTTTTAAAGATGGTGGTAGCGCTGTCGGGAACATCATGACAAACGCTCTAAATTCAACGGCATTTTTGATGAATATTTTATCAATAATTTTTATTATGCCAGTTTTAATTTTTTATTTATTAAAAGACTGGAATTCGATCATTGGCAAAATTGAATCCTTTCTTCCTAAAAAATATTCTTACCAAATAAAAACAATTCTTGTATTGATTGATAAAGCCATATCTGGATTCGTTCGCGGACAAATTAATGTGTGCTTAATTTTGTCTTTATATTATGGAATTTTATTGGGAATTTTAGGTTTAAATCACGGAATTTTTATTGGAATTCTTACGGGAATTTTATCTTTCGTGCCTTATATTGGATATGGAATAGGAATTACAGTGGCAATCATTGTTGCAATTTTCCAATGGGGCTTCAGTTTATTTGACGTTGGTCTAATCGTGGCGGTTTATCTTTTGGGTCAAGTGATCGAGTCAAGCTTTTTGGTTCCTAATTTAATTGGAAAAAAGGTCAACCTTCATCCGCTATGGATGATTTTTGGCATTTTCTTTTTCGGATCGATGTTCGGATTTTTGGGCGTCGCCTTATCAGTCCCCCTAACCGCAATTTCAGCTTCCATCATACGTTATATTTTTAATAATAAATACAACTTAAACAAAGAATGATTAGCAATTTATTTAAAAAAAATAATATTGAAGATTTTATCGAAGATAATGTTAAAATAGAAATAGAAAAACCCAATAAAAATTCATTAGAAGCTTCGAATATTGGCCCAGATTTGCTTGTTCGCGACTATGAAAGTATAAAAATTTTATCGATGAATCCCCAATCTAAGAAAGAAATAATGCACTTAATTGAACAATCAAAAGAAGATTTGCATAAGATTTATCGTCTTTTAAATGGTTTTTAAAGCCATTTTTTACGCTTAAAAATTGCCAGAGGAATAATTGAAGAAATAAACATCAAGCAAAGGGCCGTTGGATATCCGAACTCCGCATTCAATTCAGGCATAAGATGAAAATTCATACCATAAATACTTGCAATAAGAGTTGGAGGCATAAAAATCAACGAGACCACCGTAAATGTCTTTATAACCTTATTTTGCTCAATATTTAACAAACCTAAAAAACTATTTTGTAAATATTCTAAGCGAGTGAAATTAAAATTCGCATGCTCAATCAATGAATTAATATCTTTGATGATGATTCTTAAACGATTATAACTATCGAGCATTAAATCTTCATTACGTAAAAGCGATGATAAAACTCTTTGCTTATCAAAAAGAGCTTCTCGCAACGACATGGTTAAATCTTGATTTTCATTGATTTTTAATAATAATTTTTCATCAAGCTTGTTATCATAATTTATTTTTTTACTAATCTCCGCAACATATTTTGAAACCGACTCCATAAGGTCAGCATCAAAGTCTGTTCTAGCTTCCAAAATAGCGACAAAAATTTTTGAAGCATTAGTAAAAATCATCGGGAATTGCTTGATTTTTTTAACAGTTTCGGAAAGCACTCTGCTATCAAAAAAACGCAAAGTAAAAAGAGTCTTTTCAGTCAAAATAAAAGACATTTCATGCTCCTCGAGATCACTGGTATTAGGAACTATATTAACAAAAGTTGAGTTGATTTTTATAATACCAGAATTTTCGAGATAACGCGATGAAGTTTCTATCTCTTCTTGCTGTTGTTTAGTTGGAAATGTTATACCAAAAAAATCTTCGACCTCTCTGATTTGACCGATTGTGGGATCTTGTAAATCAACCCACGAGATAGCATTTCTTATTTCATTTAAATGCGGTAATTCTTGTAAAGAAGCAACTTTGATTTGCGAGTATTCTGGCAATTTGAAAATGCGGATCATTTTTATCGTAGTTAAATTAAAAACACTTTCGAAAATATCTTTTCAATTGTCGCAACAATAATTTCATAAATCAATAGAAAATTTATTTTAAAAATTTGTTCCTAAATTAAAGTTAAAAGTTTGACTTTTATCGTAAGATTCTTGGCGAATAATTTTAGCAAAATCGAGACGAATCGGGCCAACGGGCGATGACCAAGAAATACTTACCCCCGCCGATGAACGGAGTCTTCCCGTATCCATGACATTTGTTCTATTTTTTATGGAGCTATCAACTGATTTTAAGATTCCATTATCCCAAAATAAGGCTCCACTTATTCCTAGCTCTCTCGGAAGCCCAAGTGGAAAAGAAAATTCTGCGGTTCCGACGTAATAAATTTTTCCACCCAAAGCTTCACCAGAAGTAGCTCTGGGACCGATTCCCCAAAATTGAAACCCCCTAAAATTATTTCCGCCAACAAAGAAATTATTTTGAATATTAACGTCTTCTTTTACGCCATCGATGACACCGCCTCGAGTTAAAAATTTTAATATAAAATCATTATTAAATGTTGGAATAAAATAGCCCGCTCGACCTTCATGTTTTAAATTTCTAATATTACCTCCCAATCCATTATAGGCTTGAGAAAGCGATATAAAATAACCTTTTTTTGGATTTAAGCGATTATTGGTTTTATCAAAAGTTATGGTTTGCTCAATTGCAGAATAAGAATAATTTCCTTGCAATGATTGGGTTGCCAAAGATACTCCCTGAGTAATGTTGCCGATTCTCTGATTGCTGTAAGAATAAGAAACTAGATGATCTAAAAATTCCGTAATACTGTAGCCAGCGTTAAGTCTTAATCCAGAATTATCAGATTCATACATTCTTGAATTTCTTTTGGTTGAATTGATTTTGAAAACTTCAAATCCTGCATCGAGAGATCTGCCAAGAAAATAGGGTTTGGTGTAGCTCAAATCAGCACTTAAAGCACTATATGATTTTTGAACATTTAAACCTATTTTTCTGCCAGTTCCGAATAAATTATTTTCACGAATACCGGCGTTAATATTGGCGCGATCGATGGTTGAATAACCAATTCCCAAACTCAATTCTCCAGTTCTTTTTTCTTTAACGATAATTTCTAAATCGACGCGATCACTATCACCAATTCTTTTGGTATCAAATTCAACTTTTTCAAAAAATCCTAAATTTTCAATGCGTTGTTTAGAGCGATTTATTTTGTTAACATTATAAGGATCGCCCTCTCTAATTCTGAGCTCTCTGCGGATTACTTCATCAATGGTGCGCGTGTTGCCAAATATTCTTATTTGATCTATAAAAATTCTTGGTGTTTCGTTAATTACAAATTCAATATCGATGGTTTTTTTATCACGATCACGTTTTAAAATCGGTTCAATATTGGCGAAAGCATAAGATTTTTCTGACATGATTTCTATCATCTTATTAATGCTTTGCTCGATTGATTCGCCACTATAAATTTGTCCGGTTTTGAATAAAATATTTTTATATAAAATTTCCGGATCAAATTTCTCAACATGGTTGTTAATTGTTATTTCGCCAAATTTATATTTTATGCCCTCTTCAACTAAAAATGTGATGAAAAAATTATCTTTATTGCGATTGATTTGAGCAAGAGCTGAGGTATTTTCAAAGTCTGCAAATCCATTATTATTATAAAATCTACGCAAAATTTCTTTATCAAATTCGATGCGATCGGAATCATAAATATCGCTAGAAGATAAAAATTTCCACCACACTGATTTTTTGGTAGAAATTTGTTCGCCTAATTCGCGATCGGAAAATTCTTTATTGCCAATAAAATAAATTTCTCCGATTTTGGCTTTTGGTCCCTCGTTGATTTCGTAAATTAATTCGATACGATTTTTTTCTTTAGTGATAATTTTGGGTTCTATTTGCGTTAAAAATCTCCCACTTTTTACATATATTTCATTAATTCTTTTTATATCACCCTCTAGGCGTGATCTTGAAAATATGCTACGTTTTTTTAGAGTGATTTCTGAAAGCAAAATTTCTTCTTCTATTTTTCTATTTCCAATAAATTTTGTTTCATAAATTATTGGATTCTCAACGATTTCAACAATTATTTTTTTATTTTTTTGAAATATTTTAACCGTTGAAAAAAGCTCTGTTTCTAAAAGATTTTTACGAATTATTTCGACATTTTTCTTAAAATTTTTATCAATTTTAAAATTTTCAAAATATTGAGTTATAGTCGACTCCTCAACTCTATCAACACCTTTGACGATTATTTCATCTTGAGCAAAAGAGTTTTTTGCAAAAACAAACAACAAAAACAAGGCTAAGAAAAATTTGAATGTAGGTTTAAATATCGCTGTTTTTTGGCGATGTGATTTTGGCATTTTTAAGAAATTTAATTTTTTATCAAACAATAAAAATAAAACTCTTTTGAAGCAACCGCTTTTTGCTTTAATTTTATCGCAATTTTAATTTTATTTTCTCAATAAAAATTATCCAATCTTTAACTTGACATTGTTTTTAAATTGAGAAAAAATGACGAAAATTTTTCAAAGTGCTTTAAGTGCTTTTTAACAAGACCGTAACAAAATAATTAATTTCTTAACTTAAATTTAAACGGTTGTGTTAAAAATATTTTCTTTACTACTTTTATTGCCTAATTTGGCATTTGGAGCAAATTCTTTAGATACTTTATTTAAATCTTCGCAACGCTCGCATATTCAAATTGTTGGCTCTTCGACGGTTTATCCTTTTGTTTCAACTATTGCCGAAACTTTTGGCAGAGAAACAAAATTTAAAACTCCAATCGTTGAAGCTACAGGAACGGGTGGGGGCTTTAAATTATTTTGCTCGGGAATTGGCTATGATTTCCCAGATTTTGTTAATGCCTCAAGAAAAATCAAACCGAGCGAAAAAGAAAAATGTGCAAAAAATGGCATTAATGTTGGTGAAATAAAAATTGGTTATGATGGTATAGTTCTTGCTAACTCTGTTAATGGTCAAAAATATAATTTAACCAAATCACAAATTTTTTTAGCCTTATCCGCAAAGGTTCCAAATACTAATGGCGAATTGGTTGATAATTTTTACAAAAATTGGCAAGAAATTGATAAAAATCTTCCAAAAATAAAAATTGCAATTTATGGACCACCTTCAACTTCGGGAACGCGCGATGCCTTTGTTGAACTGGTTATGCTCGATGTTTGCATAAAAAATCTAATTTTCATAAAAAATTATTCCGACGAAAATGTTCTTCATAAAAAATGTCAAATTATTCGATCAGACGGAGCATTTATTGAAGCGGGTGAAAATGATAATTTGATTGTACAAAAATTGAAAAATGATAAGGACGCACTCGGAATTTTTGGCTTTAGTTTTATTCAGGAAAATCAAAATTCAATTCAACCTTCATTAATTAACGATAACACTCCGACCCTAGAAAATATTGTTTCGGGAGTATATAAAATTTCGCGCCCACTTTATGTTTATTATAAAAAAGAACATCTAAATTTAATTGATGGCATGAGAGAATTTATCGCAGAGATTGTTAACAAAAATACCCTCGGCAATGAGGGCTATCTTATGCAAACGGGACTCATACCTTTATCTGATCAAGAAATTGAAAAGATCGAGGTTGGGTTACGAAAAAATTTGTAAAAATTCTTTCGTAGTTTTTTAAGGGGTCTTCACTTACCAAATTATTTTTAATTTGGCTTGTTGATAGGCTTCTCGTCTTTAACTGTCAAAATTTCGAAACTATGATTTTTATTCCTTTAGCCGTTGTAGTTACGTTATCGATAGTTACTTCTTTAACTTAAGATAACTCTAGCTCTTAATTTCAGAAAAATTAAGTTTTTTTTAAACTTAAAAAACTGAAATTTAGATAACGCTAGCATCTTCTTTTTTTAGAAAGATGAGGGGTTTATCCAAGTGATAATCTCTGCTACGCATGCCCGCCGAGAAAGCATTCTCGGCGGGTTTTTTATTATTTTTAGTAAATATAAATTTTATCTGAATTTCACTAATATTATTTTTAAAAATTATTTCTTGTAGAAAATAATTGTTGTAATTAAAAAATTTAAGTTTTATAAATAAAAAAAATAAAATTTCACCATTTAAATCATTCACCATATGGTTGCCAAAACAAAAACCTTTTCTTTTAGCGGTATTGATGCTGCGCCCGTTGATGTTCAAGTCAAAATTTCCAATGGAAATCCATTTTTTTCAATCGTTGGCTTGCCCGATAAATCAGTCGGTGAATCCAAAGAGCGCGTTCGTGGTGCCATAACTTCAACGGGACTTTCTTGGCCTTTTGAAAAAATCACCGTCAATTTAGCACCAGCAAATTTACAAAAAGAAGGCGGTCATTTTGATTTGGCAATCGCTCTTGGCATCATGGTTGAAATGGGGGTTTTGCCACAATATTTTCTGGATAAATATTTTATTATGGGTGAACTTTCTTTGGATGGCTCAGTAAATAGTGTCGCGGGAATAATTTCTTCGGCAATAACAGCCAATCAATTGGGTTGTGGCATAATTTGCCCGCAGGCAAATGGCAAAGAAGCAGTATGGGCAGGCGATGTTGAAGTAATCGCCACCCCTGATATTCTTAGCCTCGTCAATCATTTAAAAGGCGAACAAATTTTAAATCGTCCCGAGAATTTTCAAAATTTTCATAATAATAAATATCCAGATTTTGCTGATGTCAAAGGTCAAGAGCAAGCCAAAAGAGCGCTGGAAATATCCGCAAGTGGTGGTCATAATATTTTAATGATTGGCTCACCGGGTAGTGGAAAAACAATGTTGGCTTCACGAATTCCAAGTATTCTTCCTGATTTAGAATTAATGGAAATACTCGAAATAAATATGATTGCCAGCGTTAGCGATAAAATTAACGACGGCAAACTTATTACCTCGCGTCCATTTCGCGAAGTCCATCATTCATGCTCAATGCCAGCAATGGTTGGAGGCGGGGTGAGGGCGAAGCCGGGAGAAGTTTCTTTGGCTCATAATGGCGTTTTATTTTTAGATGAATTAGCGGAATTTCCAAGACAAGTTCTCGATTCTTTACGGCAACCGCTTGAGAATCAAGAAATCACCATTTCTCGCGCTAATTCTTGTGCCACTTATCCCGCCAATTTCCAATTAGTTGGAGCGATGAATCCATGTCGATGTGGGTTTTTAGGCGATGCTACCAAAGAATGCAAAAGGGCTCCAATTTGTGGCGAAGAATATAAAAATAAAATCTCGGGTCCATTACTTGATCGCATCGATATCGTTGTTGAAGTTGGGCAATTTGATTTTTTTGCGGATCAGAAAAATAATTTTAAAAATGAATCTTCGGAAATTATTAAACAAAGAGTTTTAGAGGTTCGAAATGTTCAAAGACAACGCTTCTCACAATTTGAAGAATTGCAAAATTTGTCAATGTTAAATTCAAAAATTGACGGCAAATTTCTTGATAAATTTTGTAAAATTGACGAAGATTTACAAAATATTTTACAAAATTTTGTGGCAAAAAGCAAAACTTCAATTCGTGGAATAACTAGGATTTTAAGGGTGGCGAGAACCATTGCCGATATGGAAAATTGCGAGGAAATTGAAAGGAGACATTTGCTGGAGGCAATCTCTTACCGCAAAAAAATATAAAATCCTCGTCGAAAAATTAAATTTGCTTTGCAAATTTAGCTTTGAGTTGAATCGCTTCACGGCGAGTAAATCGCCGTATCCGCGATGAATATTTAGGTTTTTAGAATTTTTGTTTTGAATTAGCGCTTCGTCGCTCTTTTAGGCTAATAATTTTATCACGAAATCGTCAAGCAAACTGGGCAATGATCCGAGGCCTTTTCTTGGTCGCGGACGTTTTTGTCCTCGATGTCGCAATCAATAATTTTATCGGCGCAATTTGGTGAAATTAATAAATAATCAATCCGCGCTCCTTTGTTTTGCGCATAAGAATTGCCACGATAATCCCACCAGCTGAAGGCTTGATTATGAGGGTATTTAGCACGGTAAGAGTCAATCAATCCACCGTTTAAAATCTCGCGAAATTTTTGTCTTTCTTGTGGATGAAATAAAATTTGTCCATCAAATTTTTTAGCATCAAAAATATCGATCGCTTCACCCGCAACATTGTAATCGCCACCAAAAATTTGTAATTCATCATAGTGCGAAAGGTTGGCAATGTGGGCATGAAGGCGTTCAAAAAATTTTATTTTGTAAATAAATTTTTTAGAATCTTCCAATTTTTCTCCTTCCGCCAAATCGCCCCCACCATTTGGAACATAGACCGAAGCTACGCGAATCGCACCGCCTTTGAATGAAATCACCGCTTCGATATAACGCGCTTGTAAATCTTGACCACCATCAATGCCATCATTATCGCTTAGAGAGGGTAGACCTTTAACCACATCTTCAATTTTATATTTTGATAAAATGGCAACACCATTATAAGTTTTTTGTCCAAAAACCGCCGAATTATAGCCAGCATCGAGCAAGGCCTCAAAAGGAAAGGCACTTTCTTCGCATTTTAATTCTTGCAAACAAACAATATCCGGATTGGAATATTTTAGCCATTCGAGAAGCCTTGGAAGCCTTGCCTTGACAGAGTTGACATTAAATGTTGCAATTTTTATCATAATTTTTTTTGCAGTATTTTTATAAATTTTTAAAGTTCAATTTGGGCGAAAGCAATTTTTAAATCTGCAATTAAATCGTCAGGATTTTCAATGCCAATCGACAAGCGAATCAAGCCTTCGGAAATTTCAAATTTATTTCGCAATTCTTCGCTTAAGCCCGAATGCGTAGTCGAAGCGGGATGACAAACCAAAGATTCGGTTCCACCCAAACTCACCGCCGATTTAAAAATTTTCAAAGAATTAATAAATTTAAAAGCATTTTTGCGACCGCCATTAATCATAAAAGCAAAAGTACTTCCATAGCCTAGACACTGATTTTTAAAGGTTTCTTGATAGTTTTTGTCGAGCAAATATTTGGAATGATAAATTTTAATTTGTGGATAATTTTGCTTTAACCAATCGGCGATTTTTTCCGCCGATTCAGTGGCGCGATTCATCCGTAAATATAAGGTTTCCAAAGAACGCCCAATCATCCATGAAGAATGCGGATCGAGATGCGATCCAAATGCAATGCGAGCGGAACGAATTTTTTCCATCAAAGATTTTTTGCCAACAACCGCGCCCGCTACTAAATCGCTATGTCCTCCGATATATTTGGTGAGCGAATAACACACCAAATCAACACCCTGTAGCAAAGGTTTTTGAAAAACTGGACCGAGCAAAGTGTTATCGCAAATAATTGGAACTTCACAATTATTTTCGCGATTAAAATTATCGACCGCCTTGCGAACTTTAGAAAAATCGACCAAAGCGTTGGTGGGATTACCTGGAGTCTCGATAAAAACAGCGCCGATTTTTCCAATTTTTTTGCCTTCTTCAAGGGCTTGTGAAATTTTTTCATAATCCAAACCGCAAGTAAATTCTAAAGAATTTATCCCCCAATTTTTTAAGCCATTACGAATTAAACCTTCAGTTCCACCGTAAAGTGGCGAAGAGTGAACAATTACATCATTGGGTTTTAATAATGCCAAAAAGGTTGTGCTGATTGCCGCCATGCCACTGGAAAAAACCGCACAAGAATCACCATTTTCAAGTAAAGCGATGCGATCTTCAACGATTTCTAAATTCGGATGATTGATGCGACTATAAATTAATCCGCCGACCGAAGATTGCGGGGCAGGCTTTTTGCCGGTCGCCACTTCAAAAAAATCAGCACCATCTTCGGCACTTTTGAAGGCGAAGGTTGAAGTTAAAAAAACCGGAGGCTTGACCGAACCTTCAGACATAAAGGGGTCGTAGCCGTAAGACATCATTTGTGTTTCTAAACTTAATGTATGCTCACCGATTTTAGTTTTTTTGTAAGAATTTTTATTCATTTTTGTTATGGAATTTTATTTTTTATATTGAATATTTAAAAATGTTAATTTGCATGGCACAACAAGTAAACTTAAAATTATGAATGAGTTAAATTTTCAAGATATTTTATTGGCGGAAAATAGAATAAAAAATTATATAAAAAATACCGCAATTATTGCAAATAAAAAAATTGATGAAATTTTGGATGCAAAAATATTTTTCAAAATGGATAACCGTCAAGAAACCAACTCCTTCAAAGCGCGTGGAGCCTTTAATGCGGTTTTAGCTTTCAAAGAAAAACATGGATTTTTTCCAACAAAAATTGTGGCACAAAGTTCAGGAAATCATGCACAAGCCGTAGCTTTTGTTGGTAAAAAATTTAATATTCCCGTTATAATTTACATGGCAAAAATAACTTCACCAATCAAGGTCGATGCTACTCGTAAGCTTGGCGCCGAAGTAATTTTATGCGAAAAACGCAGTGAAGCCAATCGCTTAGCCGAAGAAAAACAACAAGAAGGTTATTTTTTTATTCATCCTTCAGATAATGATGATGTCATCGCGGGGCAGGGCACATGTGCCTTGGAAGCGATTAATGAAATTGGCGAAGTATCGGCAATTTTTGCTCCTTGCGGAGGTGGCGGTTTACTTTCGGGTTGTTTAATTGCCAAAAATGGTATTTCGCCACAAGCACAAGTTTTTGGGTGCGAGCCCTTGAGTGCCAATGATGCATCACGATCAGTTTTGGAAAATAAAATTGTTGGCTATGAAGAATCTCCAAAAACGATTGCGGATGGAGCTAGGACTTTGAAGGTTGCGCCCCGTTGTTTTCATTATTTAAAACAACTAAATGGTATTTTAGAAATTTCCGAAGAAGAAATAATTTTTTGGCAAAAAAAATTGGAAGAGGAGTTTCAAGAAAAAATTGAACCGACGTCAGCCCTTTCGCTTGCTGGTTGCGCACAATATATCAAAAATAATCCGCAAACAAAAAATCAAAAATTTTTAGCAATAATTTCGGGCGGAAATTTATAAATAAAATTTTTTTGCAACTTTAAGTTGAAAATATTTTTACTTTAGAATTTACTAAATTTATGTTATAGCAATTTCTTAAAAAAATAAATTATGAAAAAAAATAACCCAATAAAAAAACATTTAATTGATGCTGATGAAAAATATTTTGAACATTTTTCTTTCGCTTTTAAAAGCGGAGCTCACCTTGTAGGAGTAGGTATTGCATTAATTACTCATTCTATTTTGCCGTGTTTTTTTACGACCACCGCAAGTCGCAACGTAAGAAAAATTAATGAAAAATTTCATCATCGTTCTGAGCAAACAAAAATTCGCAAATCAAAAAGTAATTAATTTAAAAATATCATGAAAAAGATTGCGATTGTTGGTTTTGGCTTTTGTGGAATTATGGTTTTTGGCAATATTTTAAAAAAAATTTCTGCGCAAAATAATCAAATTAAAATCAAATTTTTAATTTTTGAAAAAAACGGCGCCGAAGCTGTGGGAGCGGGTTTTAGCGATTTTAATGATAATTATATTTTAAATGTTCCCGCTAAAAGAATGAGTCCGTTTGAAGATCAACCCAATGATTTTTTAGATTTTTTAAAAGAAAATTATCCCACTATTTATGAAAAAAATGGTGCCGACGGCTTCGTTCCTCGTAATGTTTACGGTCATTTTTTAAAAATACTTCGTGATGATTTTTTTCAACTTGCCAATGCTTTAAAAATTGAATATGAATTAATTCAAAAAGCTGTTATCGATATTGATGAGGGCTTTAAAATTCACACAGAAAATGCAATTTTTGATGCTGATGAAGTCGTTCTTTCCTCCAGTTTTGCTCAATCTAAATTAAATTATTGTCTTAATGATGAAAAATTAATTTCACCCTTATGGTCAAAAAATTCGCAAAATTTTCATCAAAAAAATAATTTTAAGGTTGATGATAAAATTTGCATAATTGGCACAGGACTTAGTGCAGTTGATGTTTTGGTTGGTCTTAATGCTAAGAATTTTTCGGGAAAAATTTATGCTATTTCACGCAGAGGAAATTTTCCAAAAGCACATTTTTTACCACAAAATATTATTCCCAATCAAGTTCCCATAAATTTTATTGAAGATAGCGATACTAAAACAGGAATCAGGAATATTTCGTTAAAATTTAGAAAATTTTTAAGAGATAATAAAAACACTGATTTGCGTCATTTGATTGACTCTATTCGCAGTAAAACCAAGTCTTTGTGGCATAATTTAGATGAAAAAAATAAGAGAATTTTTTTGAAAAAAATATTGCCTTATTGGAATATTTTTCGTCATCGCGTTCCCAATTCATCTTTAGAAATAATCAATAAAATGATTGAAGATAATCGGTTAGAAATCGTTAAAAGTTCGGTAAAATCAATCGAAAAAAGCGATGGTAAATTTATAATTAAAACCAATAATATGACTTTGGATTGCGATTATGTGGTGAATTGCTTGGGATTTGATTTTAACATTAAAAATTATCCGCTGATCGCCTCGATGGTGAATAAAAATTTATTAAAACAAGATTTGATTTTGGTGCAAAGCAATAATGCAAAAGTGCATTTAGTTGGCGGATTAAATATCGGTCGCGACTTTGAAATTACTGCGGTTCCCGACATTAGAAATGACGCAAATTCAGTGGCACAAAAAATATTTAATATTCTCGATTAGCTAAATCTAAATGTTGCGGAGTGCCAACATGGAAGTAATCACCCTTTAATTCAATTCCCTCAATTCGATTTAAAATATTGGCAGTATTTACAGCGTTTTTATAAAATTTTCCAACTGAAAAACATTTTTCATGATTGCCGAGCAAGACCTTTGGATTAAGGATTTGCAAGCCAACATAAACATGACTCATTGAAACTTTTTGTTCATTTTGTGATTTTTTATGATGTAATTTTTTACCAATTAAATCGAAATCTCCAAAAGATTGCGAACCGCCATCATAACCCCAATAATCTTCAACTTTTTTTAGTCCGAGCAAAAAATCATGCGAGTTAATATCAAAATTTTCACTTAAAAAATCTATATCTGAAAAATTATTTTGATCACGCCACAAAACATCGCCATTCAAGGTTAGAAGCGGTTTATCAATATCAATTTTATCGAGCGCGTAAACCAAACCGCCTCCCGTTTCGACTTTTTCAACTTCACGCGAAAGAATAATTTTTGGATTATTTAAAGAATGAAGATGTTTTTCAATTTCGTCAGCGAGATAAAAAGCGTTGATAATAATTTTTTCTAAAGAAGAAATTTTTTGCAATTTTTCTAAAATATAATCGAGAATTTTTTTATTTTTAACTTCCAAAAGTGGCTTGGGAGTAAATTCAGTAAGTGGTCGCATTCTTTCGCCTCGACCAGCACAAAAAATAAAGGCTTGGGTAATTTTGGTCATAATTTTTTAGGTTTTGTTAGGAAATAATTGCGTTGCCGTGGCTCCGCCTTCAATTTGATAAGTAAGAACTCCGCCCGATTGCGCACTCCACAATCTTTTGTAATAGCCATTAAGCTCAAGCAGCTCTTCATGGCACCCATCTTCAACTATTTTGCCATTGGAAAAAACTAAAATTCGATCCATCATTTGCAAAGTTGAAAGACGATGCGCAATTACCAAAGTTGTTTTATCTTTCATCAAACTTTTCAAACTTTCTTGAATAATATTTTCATTAACCGAATCAAGTTGGCTAGTCGCTTCATCAAGCACCAAAATTGGAGCATTTTTAAAGAAGGCTCGTGCAATTGCAATTCTTTGACGCTGACCGCCCGAAAGCTTGACACCGCGTTCTCCGACTTGAGAATAATAACCATCTGTCATCGCTTCAATAAATCTATGTGCCGAGGCTTTTTGTGCTGAATCCTTAACTTTTTGCATAAGCTGTTCTTTGTTTAAAGGCTCTTTGTTGCCGTAAGAAATATTTTCGATTAAATTACGATGAAATAAAATTGCCTCTTGCGGAATAACCCCAATCGCTTCATGCAAAGAGTCTTGCGAGACTTGAGAAATGTCTTGATTATCAATTAAAATTCTACCTTCTTTGACATCGTAAAAACGCAATAATAAATTGATAAAAGTTGATTTGCCACTACCCGAACGTCCAACTAAGCCAACTCGCTCTCCCGCCTTTATTTTAACTGATTTATCGCTAAAAAGTGGATTGCTATCATCATAAGAAAATTTAACTTTATCAAAAATTATTTCACCTTTAGAAACTTTGATTTTTTCTTTGCAATCCTTGACTTCACGGGCTTTTTCAATAACTTCCAACGCCTCTTTAATCACACTAAATTCTTCAAGAAAATTACGAATTTGCTTCATCGCATCTTGAATAATATTATGTAAAAAATTATTGATTCCAAAAATTAAAATAAAATCACCGACGGTGACTTTCTTATTGGCGTAAAGCCACACTAGAAAAGCAAAACACATGATAAAATAAAACGAAGAAATCAATCCTAAAACTGTGTAATATTTATTCAAATAAATACCTCTTTGCGAATAAAGATTGGCGAATTTTTTCTGAAATTTATCAACGCGATTAAGTTCAAATTTGGCGCTTGAAAATAATTTTATATTTTGAATATTAGCAAAAATATCAACAATATTTCCCATAATACGACTTTGTTGATTAGCCACATTCATTGAGACTCGATTAGTGATTAGAGCGGAACGGTAAGCAATCGGAATAATAATAATCACCCACACAACTAAACCAATGGCGAAAAAATAATTAATCGAACTAAGAACAAGAAAAGCAAAAAACACCGCCAAAATTCCGCCAACAAAATTATACAAAAATATTTCGATAATTTTTGGAGTCGAATTAAATAAATCTCGAACCTTATTTACCAAAGATCCAGAGAAATTATTTTGAAAAAAATGATGCGATTGATTTAAAAGTTTTTGAATTGATTCATGGGTAATTTGATGTCGTAATTTTGGCAAAAACATCGTCCACGCATAATCGGAAATTCTTAAAACTATATTTGGTAAAACTATTAAAAATGCCAAAAACATCATGATATGCATAGTCTCTTGAATCACGAGACTGTGGTCTGTGGTGATTATTTTATTTAACAATATTTTTGAAACAAGTGGCACCAAAGAAATATTTATTGCCGTAAAAATTATTACAAAAAAATGCAAAAATAAATAAAATTTAAAAGGTCTAATTGACCGAACAACAAAGGAAAAAACCTTTTTACCATTAGTCATTTAATTAAAATAGGGTTTGTGAATATTTAAAATATTTTATGAAAAATATAATTTAATATATCTTTATTTATACTCTATAAATTTGTTATTTATTATATAAAGTCAAGACCAATATCAACTATTTTTGCAGAATTTGTTAAAGAGCCGATGGAAATGAAGTCGATGTCAAAATTTTTATAATGATGAATATTTTCTAGACTAATACCACCCGAAACCTCGATTTCTATGCTTCTGGAGCATTTACGAATTTCATTAATTGATTTTTGTAATTCTATAAAATTCATATTATCAAGCATAATAATATGCGGATTAAATTTTAAGCACTCTACAACCTGCAAGTAATTATCGCATTCGATTTCAATTTTCACATTATTTTTATAAGCCAAAACTTTCTCCAAGGCTCCATCAATCCCACCGCAAGCATTGATATGATTATCTTTAATCAAAATTAAATCGGCTAAATTAAAGCGATGATTTTGTCCGCCACCGCATTTCACCGCATATTTTTGAAGCTCACGCAAATTGGGTAAAGTTTTTCTTGTATCAAGAATTTTTATTTTCGCATTATTCAACGCCTCAATATGCTTTTTTGTTGCGGTTGCAATGGCACTTAAATGTTGAATTAAATTTAAAATTATTCTTTCGCCGGCCAAAATAATTTTAACATTGCCAGAACCAGAAGCAATTGATTCTCTAGCCTTAACAACGTCTCCATCGGCAAAGAAATATTTCAAATCTAAAGTACAATTTTTAAATTTTGAAGAATTTTTAAGTTGAGAAAAAACTTCTTCAATAATTTCTCGACCGCAGAAAACTAAATCTTCGCGAGCATTAATTGCAAATTTACATTTGGTGTCTTCGGCGATTGTTAAATCTGAAGTTAAATCATTAAAAGCCTCATCTTCTTTTAGGGCTGATTCAATAATTTTTGGCAAAGTTTTCAAAGAATTTTCTAACATTTCTTCGGGTTAAAATTCTGGTTTTTTAATTTGGATAAACGATTATTTATAAAATGACGCATGAAATTCATTTCTTCAACTGAAATTTGTCTTTTACCACTTTCACTTTCATCCATTAAATTTTTTATAACCTTGAACGCCATGCATCCATCGCCTTTTTTTTCACTAATAAATGCCGGCATTTGTTTGGTCCAAAGTGGAGCCTCTTTCGCTTGATTTTTTGCTAATTTTTCAGCAAAATATAAAGATTTGTCAAGATCTTCTAAATCTTTTTTGGCGATAAAAGTTGCTTGAAAAAGCCACCACCAATTTTTATCAATATCAACCGAAGAATGCTCGTCTAGATATTTCAAAACGTAATTTATATGTTCCGGATTAGAAGATTGAGAATAATAATAACTTGCTAAAGATGGCACTATTCTTGAATCGTGATTTAGTTTATCTAAAATTGTCATCCAATCATAAACTCGCGAATAATCATATTTTTTTAAACTAACAAATCCGGCAAAAACATCACCAGAATTTTGAAATCTTAAAGTTAAAACTCGAAACAAAAATTCTTCATCGCCAAATGATGCACCTTTGACGAAATGCTTTGATGGCGCTGGCGGGACAATGTCATAATTTATGCGATATTTTTCGGTAATTCTCCAAAAAAATATTTGTAAAACAAAAACTAAAACAAAAAGCCAGAAGAAAATTTTATGAGAATAAATATAAAAAAATAATCTAAAATTTTTCACAAATAAACCTAACTAAATCTAAAATTGTTTTTTCTTAAAATCATGAAATGCCATGAAAATCATCAATGATAAATATATAATTGATTGAAAAAGAATAATTAATAAAACCACATTTTCCTTTACTCCATAAATTGCCCAAGAGCTTTGAGCGAACAAATCAAGACGCGGAAATAAAACTGATAAAATTTTTAAAGCACTTGCCAACCCACCCTGAGTAATTGACGAATAATCTTCGGGCATATCAATCGCCATTACAAACATTCCCATCAATCTGGAAAGGGCGTAGAATCCAAATGAGGCAAGGATCGCCGAAAAAGAATTTTTTAAAATTAACGAGCTTAATAAAGCAAAACTAATGATGATTAAATTTTCCGAGAGCGTTGTTAAAAACCAAAAAAGAGTGCCGATTTTATTAACAGAAAAAACTAAAAAAACTATTGCGGTGATTGGCAAAAGAATCAAAAAATTGGCAATAAAAAAACCAAGTAAATAACCGAGAATAAATTTTTCCCGCGAAATTGATTTGGATAAAATAAATTCGATTTCTTTATTTTCAAAGGCTCGATTGACATTAATACATACAAAAAGAATCATGCCGATTGATAAAATTGTTCTAATCGTCGCAAGAGAATAAACGATTGCCGATTGACTTTGCTCAACGAGCATAGTGGTTCCTAAAAATATAGAAACCGCAAAAGCAACGGCAATTGAGATGAAGAGTCCAAGATACAAACGGTCTCTAAGACCGTTTTTTAAAATATATTTAAGAATTGAATTCATTTTTTAAAAATAATTGCGACGATTAACATCATATTTTTCTTGCAAATCACGATCAACTTTATTAGCTCTCGTTCCACTATTTACAATAGTTGCCTTAATAAATATTACAGTTTCACTAACATCGGATGATTTTTCCATAGATTTAAATAACCAACCAAAAATTGGAATTCTTCTTAAAAACGGAATTCCACCTTGATTTCCAGTTGAAGTATCTTTCATCAAGCCACCCAATATAACCACATTTCCAGAAACAATTTTTACCGTAGTTGTTATTTCGCGAGTAGTAATTATTGGCACTGAATTAGCATAGCTAAAATTTGCTGTGTTGGCTGTTGCTGGATCTTTTACGTCACCAGTTTTTTGCGTAATTTTTGGCGAAATACTCATGGTGATTTCACCAGTTTTTAGATTAATCGACGGCGTAATTTCGATTTGCACTCCAACATTTTCTTCTTGTTTAGTTGAAGTAACGGTGGTTGCAACTGTTGAGGCTGCTGTTCCCGTAGTTGTTCCTTGCGCACTTTGTTGTGCCTCAACTTTAAAATAAACTAATTTTTCAGCAAAATTTAAAGAAGCTTTTTGATTATTCATAGCGTGAATTCTCGGACTAGAAATTGCTTTAGTCGAACCAAATTTTGACATGGCATCAACCGCAATATTAATATCGCCACCAAAAATTTTCAAAGCTGGATTTGCGACAGTTGCCATAGCGGCAAAGTTAGTATCAGCATCGGGCGAACTAAATTTAAAAAGATCTTGCGACCAATCAATCCCCGCCCTAAATTTATCCGATAAAGAAACTTCAATAACTTTTGCCTCAATTAAAACTTGGGTTGATGATTGCTTGCTTACATCTTCCAAATATTTTTCAATGGCATCATGTTGTTTTTGCGTAGCGTAAATTGTTAACATACCCGCGGTTTTATTGGGCGTAACGCTTGCCGAAGATGATGATCCTTCGGTTTCAGTTGAATCTTTTTCTGAAGTAAAAATATTTTCGATATTAGTCTGAACATCGTCCCAGAGCGGTGAATCATCGAGATAATCAACAAAATAATTTTTCATGAAAGGCTTATCGGTTTCAAAATACAAAACTTTATTTTTATAAGAGTAGCGAAGATTACCTTGCGTTGCGATGCGATCAATAATTTCTTTGAATGGACGATTTTTGGCGTTAATAATTACTCCACCAGAAATTTTTGGATCAACGTCAACGTCAATTTCAGCAATTCTTCCGAGCTCTATTAATACGTCGCGAAGCGGAACTTGCTCAGTAACGTAAAAAGAAATTATTTTTTCGCCACCAATTTTTGGAATCGGCGGGGCGACTATTGATCTATTGAGTCGCGGGATTGGAGTATCAGATTTAATCGCATCTTCTTTAGCTTTTTTTTGATCAATTTTTGATTTTATTATTGAATCTTTTATATCTTGTTCGGTAAGTCCAATATTGTCAAAATATGGATCTACCTTGCCTTGTGAACAAGAAAAATCGCAAAAAATTAGCGAAAACAAAAAGCTATATTTAATGGTTTTTTTGAATGCCTTCACCGAAATTTTAATTTTATTATTAATTTGCAAATTTATTTTATTTTTGATAAGTTATTTCAAAAAATTTTTTTAGCAAATAATTTTACTAAAATTAGGTTTATTTTTTTAAAATTTCTCAAAAAAATATTTTAATTTTGTAATCAATAATTTAAAACATTTTCCAAAATGCTCAAAGAACAAGATAAAATTTTTACCAATCTATACGGATTTCAATCAAACAATTTAGAAAGCTCTAAGCAAAGAGGCGACTGGTCGCAAACGAAAAAATTTATTGATAATGGAAGTGAGTGGATAATTGAACAAGTAAAAAATTCTGGATTAAGAGGAAGAGGTGGGGCAGGCTTCCCAACTGGCACCAAATGGTCTTTTGTTCCCAAAAAAACTGATCCAAAAATTGGCAAACCGCATTATTTAGTTATCAATGCCGATGAGTCCGAGCCGGGCACTTGTAAAGATCGCGACATCTTACGCAACGAACCTCATAAATTAATCGAAGGTTGTTTAATTGCATCGAAAGCAATCAATGCCAACACTTGTTATATTTATATTCGTGGCGAATATTATAATGAATCCGTCGCGCTACAAAAAGCCATCGACGAAGCTTATGATGCCAAATTAATTGGCAAAAATGCCTGCGGTTCAGATTGGAATTTAGATATTTTTATTCATCGTGGTGCGGGCGCTTATATTTGTGGCGAAGAAACCGCTCTTTTAGAAAGTCTTGAAGGCAATAAAGGTCAACCTCGACTTAAACCACCATTCCCCGCTTTAATTGGTTTATATGGATCCCCAACGGTGGTTAACAATGTTGAATCAATTGCGGTTGTTCCAGAAATTTTGCGTCGCGGAGCTCAGTGGTTCGCTTCAATTGGTCGCGAGAAAAACACCGGCACTAAAATATTTTGCATTTCTGGACATGTCAACAAACCATGCAATGTCGAAGAAGAAATGGGAATTTCACTCAAAGAATTAATTGAAAAACATGCTGGCGGAGTTATCGGCGGATGGGATAATTTGTTGGCAATAATTCCGGGAGGCTCTTCAGTGCCATTAATTAAAAAAGACATTTGCGATACGGTTTTAATGGATTTTGATTCGCTAAAAGCGGTCGGCACTGGGCTTGGAACGGCGGGAGTTATCGTTATGAATAAATCGACCGACGTCATCGACGCCATCGCCCGACTTTCACATTTTTACAAACATGAATCTTGTGGTCAATGCACACCTTGTCGCGAAGGCACGGGTTGGATGATGCGAATCATGGACCGCATGGTTCAGGGTGACGCCAAAGTTGCAGAAATCGATCAACTTTACAACTTAAGCAAACAAATTGAAGGTCATACTATTTGTGCTTTGGGCGACGCTGCAGCTTGGCCAGTTCAAGGTTTGATCAAAAATTTCCGCGAAGAAATGGTTAAAAGAATTGAAGATAAAATATAATTTTATTCACTAAAATCATGGAAAAAATTGTTGCCTTAATTACCGCTTGCGGAAGAGGAAATCGCTTTAATCGAGGCGAAGGAATTCCCAAGCAATATCTCCCGCTCGCAGGAATACCGATGCTTCGTCATTCGATTATGGCATTTTTAAATCATCCGCAAGTTTCTGATGTTTTATGCGTAATTCATCCCGACGATATTGAACTTTACGAACAATCAACCATCGGTTTAGATTTACTCAATCCTGTTTTTGGTGGCGAAACGAGGCAAGCTTCAATTCGCATCGGACTAGAAGAATTAATCGACTATAAACCTAACAAAGTTTTGATTCATGACGGTGTTCGCCCCTTCGTTTCCAAGAGAATAATCAACGGAATTTTAGAAAAACTCGAAAGCCATCCCGCCGTTATTCCGGCAATCGCCGTTGAAGATACCATTAAAAAAATTGGCGATGGTAAAATCGAATGGACCTTAGAGCGAGAAAATTTGTGGCGGGCACAAACTCCACAAGGATTTTTATATCAAGATATTTTAAATTCTCACATTGCCTTTAAAGATTTAAATTTTACTGATGATTCAGCTTTAAATGAATATGCGGGAATACCCGTCGCCATTGTTCCCGGCTCACAAAATAATTTTAAAATTACCACCGAAGAAGATTATGATCGCGCCAAACATATGATTCCATTTTTAATCGATGATTATCGCGAAGAAACCAGATCTGGCATTGGTTTTGATGTTCACGGTTTTCGTAAAATTGAAAATGATGAAAATAATTTTATTCGACTTTGCGGAACAGAAATTGAATTTGATAAAAAAATTCTAGCTCATTCCGATGGCGATGTTGGCATTCACGCCTTAATTGATGCGCTTCTAGGAGCTATTGGTCAAGGTGATATTGGCGAACATTTTCCGCCGAGCGAGCAAAAATGGAAAAATTGCGATTCGCGCGAAATGCTTAAAAAAGTTTACGAACTTATTCAAAAATTTAGTGCTTCAATTTTGAATATTGACTTAACAATAATTTGCGAAAAACCCAAAATTTTAAAATATAAAAACAAAATGAAGGAAGAGCTTTCGGCAATTTTAGGAATTTCGACACAAAGAATTAATATTAAAGCAACCACCACCGAAAAGCTTGGATTTATTGGGAGAGAGGAGGGCATCGCTTGCCAAGCCATTGCCTCGGTTCTAATAAATACCGCTTCCACTCTTAAATGATGCGACCGAATTTTGCGGAACTCGTCTTTGCGCGCCTACCTTAGAGTAGGCTTACGCAGACTCGTCCTTAAATTCAATCGCCTGATTTAAGATTGAAAGCGGTATTTTTGAGAGACTAATTAATTTTTTAACGCAAATCGCTTCACGGCGGATAAATCGCCGTATACGCGATAAGATTTTGGTTTTTTAGATTTTCCTGTTGATAAACGTTTCATCTTTTTCTTCGAAAAAGATTCACGACTGGGATTGCTTCGCTTCGCTCATGATCCCGTTATTTGCTAAAAATAGCCGTTTAGGCTATTTTTTTAACGCAAATAACCTAGATTTAAGATTGAAAGCGGTATTTTTGAGAGACTAATTAATTTTTTAACGCAAATCGCTTCACGGCGAATAAATCGCCGTATACGCGATGAATTTTGAGTTTTTGCTTAATCATAATTTTTATTTAAAAATTCATCGGCTTTTTTTTGCACAAAATTTAAACGCTCGGTGATATCATTTTTTTGTTTCAAAAAATCTTTATCATTTTCGGAATTTTTTTCAACTTCAAAATAAATTTCATCAACAACAAAACATAATCTTGAAAATGGCAAAGGAATCTTAAATTGATCCCAACTTTTTTTAATAATTTTAAAATTCGAAGATGAATAAGATAGCGCTATAACACAGGATTTTGTAAGGCGCGCAATATTTATTAACTCGCCATTAATTTGTTGATTAGGGCCCCTTGGTCCGTCGGGAGTAATGCCCAAAGAATATCCATTTTTTAAACCATCTATTATTTTTCTCATGCTTGAATAATCAATACCGCGAGAAGCTTTTCTGCCATCTTGTGTTGAACCTAAAATTGAAATTAGACCAAATTTTTCCATAACCATTCCAACAAATCTTCCATCGCCATGTTTCGATGCCAGAGTCATAAAATTATGATTTTTTATTTTCTTTTTAAATTTGTGAGTAAAGAATGGCATCATCATTAAGCGATTATGCCAAAAAGCAAAAATTATTGGCCTTTTATCTTCTATTTTTTTATAAATCTTTTCAGTACCAATAAATTTTTTAGTACTAGTTTTATAAACAAATATTAAATATGAATATATCAAGAAAGTTATTATTTTTTGCACAAAAAAACTATAAGCTAATTTTCTTAATAACAGCCTAAAAATTGCCTTAACTTCCCAAAGTTCAATCCGAAGTTTTAAATTTGTTAAGGGAATTTTTATAACCATTTAAGAAATAATATTATTGTTTTTGAGTATTTTATTTAAACCCTGAACTTCGGTTAGAACATCTTTAGCAATTGGTGCCGCAGCCATTGATCCACTCTTGCCATGCTCAACAACAACCGAAATTGCATATTTTGGATCATGCACGGGAGCGTATCCAATAAAAATGGCGTGATTGGCATTATTTTCGCTTTCGGCTTTTGTCATTTCCTTTTCTCTTTTGGAAATAACTTGCGAGGTTCCGGTTTTTCCGGCCATTTCAAAACCTGGGGTTAATATTTTTTTGCCGTAAGCCGTTCCGCCCGGCTCATTTACAACCTTCCTCATGCCTTCTTGCACTAATTTTAAAAAATTCCGATCGACGATTGGATCATTTTTTAAAGCGTCATATTGCTTAAAAATATTACTATTACGAACCAAATATGGTTTAATTGGAACTCCACCATTAGCAATTCTAGAAGCCACCACCGCAAGTTGTAAAGGCGTTGATAAAACATTACCTTGACCAATTGCGGTATTCAAAGTATCGCCTTTAACCCAAGGCTGATTGAATACTTTACGCTTCCATTCTTCGGAAGGCACCATTCCAGCCTTAGCGCCGTATAAACTTATGTCAAATTTTTCGCCAAATCCAAATCTCTTTGACATCTCAGTGAATTTTTCATAACCGATTTGATTGGCAAGAGTATAAAAATAAACATTACAAGAATTCATTATTGCTCCGACTAGATCAAGAGAGCCATGCCCTTTTTCCTGCCAACAATGAAAAGTTCTTTTACCCAATTGATATGAGCCGTTACAAAAAACTCTATTTGAGGGATTATAGCCGGCTTCTAGAGCACCAAGTGCCACCATTAATTTAAATGTTGAGCCCGGCGGATAAAGTGCTGAAATCGGCTTATTGTTTAGTGGCTTTCTTGGATCTTCATTAAGCTGTTTCCAATAGTCTTTAGAGATTCCTTCAACAAAATTATTTGCATCAAAAGACGGAGAGGACACGTAGCTCAATATCTCGCCAGTCTTAACATCCATAACCACCACCGAAGCCACATCGTTTTTTATTCTTTCCGTGACAAATTTTTGCAAACCAAAATCTATGGTAAGATTAATTCTTGAGCCATCGATTGGTTGCTTTACAGAAAGCGTCCGAAGCGGGACTTCATGCACATTAACTTCAACATATTTAACGCCATATTTGCCCCTAAGTGCAGCATCAAAAGTTTTTTCAATGCCAGATTTTCCAATTCTAAAATCTGGATGCATGAATAAATTTTGCTCACTTTCTTCGATCTCTTTTTCAGCTGGCAAAGAAACGTAACCTAAGAAATGCGCCGTTTCATATGGATATGGATATTTTCTAATGATTCCGCTTTCAATTGAAACTCCTGGAAGTTTGTGAAAACTGGTTTCTATTCTTGCTAAATCATCCCAACCAAGATTATCAATAAGAGAAATTACGTTTTTTCTTTTAGCATTTTTTACTTTGGCATAAAACATTTTTTTATCATCTTCACTACTGCCAAGAATTTGAGAAATTTTTTCAATAGCATCGGCGACATTTCTTTTTTTATCAAGATAAATAAGAAGACGAAAATTGCTTTCATTGCGCGTAAGTGGGAGGCCATATCTATCAAAAATAGTTCCGCGACCTGATGGATTAATTAAAGGCTTGATACGATTGCTATCTGATTGATTTTTATATTCATCATGTTTCCAAATTTGTAAATATCCGAGACGTAAAATTAAAAGACTTGCCAGCCCAGATTGAGCCATTCCAAGCACCATCGCTCTTCGGTTAAAAATTTTATTTTTTCTAATATCTCGGAGCATTTTATTCTCCCAACAATTTTGCGCTTAGATAATCAAAAAATTTATGCATCAAAACATAAAAAAATGATGATAAAAATAATTGCAAAAATAACGAACCAAATGAACTTGGTTTACCGCTAATAATAACAAAAATGGTCCATTTTACAAATAAAAATAAAAAGCAAAAAGCCACAAATTGTTGCCAAATTTGTATAAATTTTTCTCGTAACAAAATTCTATTATTAAACAGCATGAATAATTTAATGAGTATTATGTAGCATAATGAAGTAAGTCCCAAAATGTTGCCGTTTAAAGAATCATTCCAAATTCCTAAAAGAAAAACAAACCACAAACTAAATTTATCTTTGAAAATTGTAAAATAAAAAATTGCCATCAAATCAAGAAGTGGCATGATATCAGCGAATCCGGAGATTTTGATATTAGATAGATTTAGAATTGTTAAAAATATTGCGAAAAGATAAAGTAAACTGATTTTTGTAATTGATTTTTGCTCAAGCATGATAATAAAAAAACAGCGTTAGTTGCAATTATATCAATAGTCGACAATATAATTTAAATTCTTATTTTTGTAAAAATAATTTATTAAATTTGTTCAAATTTTTGACCAAAAATTGATATTGATTAATTTTGTTAAGGATAGAAATTGTATTTTATAATTCTAGTCAAATAATTTACTAAAATTTCTTCTTTTTCTATTTTTCCAATTACCTTCATGATAAGCGCTTGATGCTAACAAAGGAATTACCGATGTAGCTTCGGCATAAACCATTTGCTCATAAGCAGTATCAACCTTACCCCAAGAACAAGCCTCTTTCAAAGTTGAAGAAGAACAAGCTCCGTCTCTTTGATCGGCAACGGTAATTTGAATTGCATATTTATGCATATCGACTTCTTTGCCAAGAATTTCGGCACAAACCACCGTATCTTGTACGAAATTTTTTGGCACACCACCGCCAATCATCAATAATCCCGTGGTGCCGGCTTTAATTTTAATGTCGGTAAGTTCACGAAAATCGCGAATTGAATCAATTGTAAGATGTGATTTTGGGTTTTTAACTTGGTGCAAAACCAAACCGAATCCCGCCGAAGAATCAGTGAAAGCTGGACAAAAAATTGGCACATTATTTTCGTAAGCCAATTGAATTAATGAATCTTTTTTCTTGGCATTTTTTTGCAAATATTTGCCCATTTCGGCAATAAATTCACGCGAAGAATAAGGTTTTGCCTTCAATGAATTAGCGATTTCAAAAATAGCATTATCGCATTTTTGCAAATCTTGTTCATCGATGTAAGTATCGTAAATTCTATCGATATAATTATCGCGTAAAAATTTATCATCGATAAACGGCGTCCCTTGGTAATGCTTGAATCCCAAGGCTTCAAAAAAATCCATATCAACAATCGAAGCGCCCGTCGCAACGATTGCGTCAATCATGTTATATTTTATCATATCAGCATAAAGCTTCATGCAACCGCCGGCAGAAGTTGAGCCCGCCAAAGTTAAAATATTTGAGCAAGATTTATCGACCAACATCATATTAAAAATTTCAGTGGCACGCGCTAAATCTCTCGAAGTAAAAGACATATCATCCATTTGCTTAATTATTGGACGCGCATCGAAAGATGTAATATCGATATGTTTAATTTGTCTTTTTAGCAAATCTTTTTTTGTAACTTTTTTGGCGGTCATAGCGAATTAAAATTTAAATTTGTTAGATGATTCTTGAGAAGATGAAGTCAAATACATCGACTCCAATGGCTCGTCCTTAACTTCAATTTGAATGTTTTTATTGAAACCATTGAACTCGGTTCGAATGCTTCGCGAGTAAGCTCCAAGCTGACCGATTTCGATGTAATCCCCTTCGCCAATATTTTCTGGCAAATAAAATGGACCCTTCATGGTATCAAGCGAATCGCAGGTTGGACCATAAAATCCGAAAGCATCTTTTTGCGAAGAAAGTGCCGATTTTTTCGCAACACGAATGGCTTTTGTGTGATAAATAAAACCCGGATAACCCGCATCAAACAAGCCACCATAAGTTCCGTCATTGATATAAAGCATATTATTTTTACGCCCCTCAACTCTGACAACTAAAGAGCCCGCTTCCGCAACTAAAGCTCTTCCCGGTTCGCACCAAATTTTACATTTACCGCTTAAATTTAGTTGATTGATTGAATCAAAAATTTCATCAAAATAACTTTGAAGATTTGGTGGAGTCATGCCTGGATAAATTGATGGAAAGCCACCACCAACATCGAGCACATCAAGATTAACTTTGGCGTTCTCGACGACTTCTTTGGTAATCATGATAGCGTTTCTATATTCAACTGGATCCATACATTGAGAGCCAACGTGGAAACAAATTCCAAGCCTGATGGCAGAAGCGCGAACTTTTCTTAATAAGCCTACCGATTCAGAAGGAAGAATCCCAAATTTTCCAGATAAATCAATTGCGGAATGCGAATTTGGAATCGACAAGCGAACATGAAGCCCTAAGTCTTTAGCATTATCGGTTGAATCTAAAATTTTATGCAATTCGTCGAAAGAATCTAAAGAAAAATCCCTAATTCCAAAATCAAAATAGGCTTCTTTAATTGATTCGCGAGATTTAATTGGATGCATAAAATACATCTTAACTTTATCGCCAAAAAGCTCATTAATAAGCTTTACTTCAACGATTGAAGCGACATCAAAATGTTTAATTCCAGCTTCGAATAAATGCGCCAAAACCTGACGATCAGGATTGCTTTTTACCGAATATAAAATTTCTGTCGGATTTTTTGATGATTCAAAATTTTCTGCAAAAAAATCAACCGCTTTTTTTATAATTGCAGGACGCAGGCAATAAACGGGGGTTGATGGTAAAGAATTTTTTATAAAATCATTAACGGCAACAAGACTAGAGCTAGAAGCCTCTTCTCGGTTTAAATTTTTGGATTTTATTGTCGAATTCTTATTCGATTTTACGGATTTCTTATCCGCAGAATGCAAATAATGAATTTTTGAATTTGAAGAGGATCTTCGGTCGTATTCTTGTTCTGGTTCCATTTCTTTTTAAGGGTAGAAAATTAATAAAAAAAACAAAAATTTAAACAATTTTTGAAAAGAATGTCTATAAAAAAATATAAAAAGAGTGGCGCAAGTTAGAAAATTTATTTTAATTGTAAACAAAAAAATTAAATTTTATGAAAAAAAATTTTTTGCTTTTTAAAATATTAAAAATTAAACAACAAAAATTACAAAATTTTGGTGCCCTCGGCATGACTCGAACACCAGTCGTTGCGTTAGCACGACCTAAATTTAATTCGCCTTGCAGTCGTTGCGTTAGCACGACCTAAATTTAATTCGCCTGCGTTAGCACAACATAAATCAAATCCTTCTTACAAAATTTTGGTGCCCTCGGCATGACTCGAACATGCGCTCGGGGTTTAGGAAACCCCCGCTCTATCCCCTGAGCTACGAGGGCAATTTATAAATTTAATTTAAGCGAATATATCTTTTAATTTCATCTATTGAAAATTCTTGCAAATTACCTTTTAACCGCAAAACGATTTTTCCTTTTGGATTTACTAGCCAAGTTTCTGGGACCGCTTCCAAATCTAAAAATTTACTAAAAATCGCCTTATTATCAACGCCAACTTTTGAAAAAGGATTGCCATGTTGTTGCAAATATTTTGCAGTGTTTTTATCAATGTCACGCCAAGCAATACCATATAAATCAGCGATCGCTTCGGTTTGTAAATTTATCAAAAGATCATGCTCCATTCTGCAAGTTCCGCACCAAGAGGCAAAAACATTAATGATGGTATATTTTCCGATTAAATCTTTTTTGCTAAAAGCTTTACCCTTCTCGAGCAAATCAGGAATTGAAAATTCTGGCAAATCTATATCGGCTTTTGAAAAATTAATTTCCGATCCACTATCTTCTTTTCTTTCCCCCGAATCTTCAACTTCTTGAGTTGAAGAAATTTCTTGAGAATTTGTTGCATTATCACTTTGCTTATTGCTAAGATTGCGAGTGGCAATTGCAATTAAAAAAATTACGACAAATAAAATTGCCAATGGAATAAATTTATTCATAAAATTATTTTTAAAAATGACTAGAGAATTTTCTTTTAATTTAAAAGTTCAAGATAATAAAGCAAGAAGAGGAGCGATAAAAACATCTAGAGGAGAAATTCAGACTCCCGCCTTTATGCCCGTTGGAACTGCTGGGACAGTCAAGGCTATAAAAACTAGCGATGTTGAAAAAAGTGGCGCCGAAATTATTTTGGGAAATGTTTATCATTTGATGCTTCGTCCCACTTCCGAATTGATCGAAAAAATGGGCGGTCTTCACAAATTTATGAATTGGAGCAAGCCGATTCTTACAGACTCTGGCGGATTCCAAGTTATGTCACTTTCGCAAATTCGCAAAATTTCCGATGAAGGCGTTGAGTTTTCTTCTCATATCGATGGCTCAAAACATTTTTTAACTCCTGAAAAATCGATTGAAATTCAACATCAACTTGGCAGTGATATAACAATGATATTCGATGAATGCGTTGAATATCCAGCAACTTATGACAAAGCCAAGAAAGCCATGGAGCGCTCTATAGATTGGGCACTGCGTTCTAAAAATGCTTTCAAAAAACGCGATGGTTATGGCATATTTGGAATCGTTCAAGGCTCAACTTTCAAAGATTTACGCGAAATTTCTGCTCAAAAATTAATCGAAATTGATTTTAATGGTTATGCGATTGGAGGCTTGGCTGTAGGCGAAGGACAAAAAGAAATGTTTGAGGTTTTAGATTATTGCGTCGATTTTCTTCCACAAAATAAGCCGAGATATTTGATGGGAGTAGGCAAGCCCAGCGATATTGTTGGCGCGGTTGCACGCGGAATTGACATGTTTGATTGTGTAATTCCAACGCGCTCGGGACGCACTGGGCAAGCCTTCGTGCGGGATGGAGTTATTAATATTCGCAACGCAAAATATCGCTTTGATGAAAAGCCTCTCGACGAAAAATGTCATTGCTATGCCTGCGAAAATCATTCTCGCTCTTACCTTCATCATCTCGTCAAATCCAAAGAAATTTTGGGAGCGATGCTTCTTTCTGAGCATAATATTTTTTATTACCAAGATCTCATGAAAGAAATTCGCGAAGCCATTGAAAATAATAATTTTGAAAATTTTTATAAAAATTTTATTGAAAAAAACTTTCAAAATGAAATTGAAGAATAATTTTGTTTGCATTTCAAATTGGTTGTGTAATTTTGTAATTAAATTAAGTCTTTTTTTAATTTAAATTCGCAATCAAAAATCTATGAAAAAATTAATTCTTTTATCAACAATTTTTTCTTTATTCGCAACAAAATTAGTTGCCCAAGAAAATCTGGCACCAGCTTCCGCCTCAACTCTGACAACAACTCAAGAGGCATTAGATTCTTCAAAATCTAAAAAAGAAAAAAGGGAACAACGCTATGACAACGCTTCTCCTGAAAAAAAAGAAAAAATCGATAAACGTCGCGAAGAAAATAAAGGTCATTCAAAAGAAGAAAGAAAGAAAAAACGCGAAGAAAATAGAAGCGATTCTCGAGACAATAAAGATTCTTCCGAAAATGAAGATGGTAATAAAAATCAAATCTCTGAAAGAGAAGATGGCTATAAAAATCAACCATATGGAATGGGTGATGGCAAAGGAAGAGGTGGCAATGGACGCTACGCCAACGCTTCTCCCGAACAAAAAGAAAAAATGGAAAAGCACCGCGCAATGATGAGAAGCTTATCTCCAGAAAAAAGAGAATTGGTTAAAAAAGAAATGGATCGCCATCGTGCAGAAATGAAAAAAATCACTGGTTTTGATTTGCCTTCTCCGGGAAATCCTGATCAACAAAATGACAAACCAAAATAACAAAACATGATTAAAATGAAAAAAATAATTATTTTTTTAGCTTTTTTTGCAAGCTCCCAATCTTTAGCTCAAACTGCAAATCAAGACACTCAAGCCGGCAATACTCAAGTCAATAAAACTAGAAATGTTGGAATCCCTGTTCAGCAGGGTTCCAATATCAGAGCCACCGCACCACAACCCCAAGCTGGTTCCAATGTCAGAGCATCCGCTCCAACGCCACCAGCCAACGCTCCAACACTTACCCCGCAACAAAAAGCAATTCTTGATAAAAATCTCGCCGAACATAAGGATTTTCAATCCTCGATTAAAAAATTAACGCCGACCCAACAAAAAAAATTCCAAAGTATTAATCAAGATTTTGGCAATAAAATGGTAGAATATAACAAAATTCTAAATAACGAAATTTCAAAAATATCGAATATTCAGAATTTAATTACTATTCACAGCTATATATCGAGCGGAACTCTTAACGTTGGAGATAGATCGCTTCCAAAGGAACAGCAAGATTATTATCAAAAACAAATTACTATTTATAATCAACTTTCTCCCGATAAAAAGAAGTTAATAAAACAAGCATTGATAAAATTTCGTAAAAACATAAATGCTTTAGAAAAAAATCGTCGAGAACAGTTTAAAATTTTATTTAAAAAAGATTTTGAAACGTTCAAAGAGAGAGAAAGTAGCGAAGAAATAGAAAAAAATAGTAAATTGTAAATTATTTTTTATTACTTCTTTAGCTTGTTTCTTTAAATTATTGACGGAATTAGAAAATTCGTTAGGTATCCTTTTCATAACAATATCAGCGCCTTTTTTTAAATAAGGAAGGGTGAAAATAATAATAACAATAAAAACTATAATTCTAAGCAGAAACATAATTTGGAAATTGACATTTAATGTATTTTAAGAAAAATTTATTGTAAGAAATTTTATTACAATAAATCTATATTACAAATTATTATCCATGAATATTATAAAATCAATAAAATCGTTGCAAATTCTTGACTCACGCGGATATCCAACGATTGAAGCGACGGTTAAATTTGAAAATGGCACTATTGGCTCTTGTGCTGTTCCTTCTGGAGCCTCAACTGGAAAGCTCGAAGCTTGCGAACTTCGCGATGGCGACGCAAAAAAATATTTAGGAAAATCGGTTTTAAAAGCAGTAGAAAATGTTAACTCGATCATGGCTTCAAAACTTTGCGGAATTGACGCCACCGATCAACAAAAAATCGATGAAATTTTAATTGATCTCGATGGCACTAAAAATAAATCCAACCTCGGTGCCAATGCCATTTTAGCGGTTTCGCTGGCTTGCGCTCGCGCTTGCGCCAACAATTCCAAAAAACCTTTTTTTGAATATTTAGGTGGGTCGAATAGTAATTTAATGCCGGTACCGATGATGAATATAATCAATGGTGGCAAGCATGCCGACAATAAAATAGATATTCAAGAATTTATGATTGCACCCGTCGGTGCAACAACCATCGAAGACGCAATTCGCGCCGGCGTTGAAATTTTTCATCACCTAAAATCTACACTTAAAAAACAAGGCTTTAATACCAATGTTGGCGACGAAGGAGGCTTTGCCCCGAATTTGGATTCGGCACGTCAGGCTCTTGATTTTATTTCTCAAGCAACGACTCAAGCTGGATACAAATTAGGTTCCGACATCATGCTCGCTTTGGATTGCGCTTCTTCGGAATTTTATGAAAATGGTATTTATAATTTATCCGGCGAAAACAAGAAGCTCAACAACTCTCAAATTATTCAATATTATCAAGAATTAGTAAATTCTTATCCAATTTTCTCCATCGAAGATCCTCTCGCCGAAGATGATTTCGCTGGCTGGAAAGAAATTACTAAACTTTTAGGAGATAAAACTCAAATTGTTGGCGATGATTTATTTGTTACCAATCCACGAATTTTAGAAAATGGTATTAAAGAAAAAATGGCAAATGCGGTTTTGGTTAAAGTCAATCAAATCGGCACTCTAACCGAGACTTTACAAACAATTAATATCGCTAAAAATGCCGGCTATAATAATATAATTTCGCATCGTTCGGGTGAAACCGAAGATGCCACAATCTCTCATATTGCCGTCGCCACCAATGCTGGACAAATTAAAACCGGCTCGCTTTGTCGCTCCGATCGTACCGCAAAATATAATGAACTTTTGCGGATTTCAAATTATCTCGGAAGCCAAGCCAAATATGCCGGCAAGTCAATTTTAAAAAAATAACATGACTCGTATTTCTTATTTAAATGGTGAATTTTTACCTCACGAAAATTGCTTTGTTCATATCGAAGATCGCGGTTTTCAATTCGCCGATGGAGCTTATGAAGGTACGCTGTTTGAAAATGGCAATTTAGTTGATGGCGATCTTCATCTTCAACGCCTAATGCGTAGTCTTGGCGAACTAAATATTGAACATAATTTTACTCTCGAAGAATTAAAAAAAACTCAGCTTGAATTATTTTCTAAAAATAATTTTGCGACCTCGGCATTTTGTTATTTACAAATAACGCGAGGCGTTGCCAATCGAATTCCTTGTTGCCCGAAAAATTTAAAAACCACCATAATCGCCACGGTTTCTGCGAAAAAAATTATTAGCCCCGAAGAGTTTGCCAAAGGATACACGGCAATGACCCACGACGATATTCGCTGGCAAAGATGCGATATAAAAACTGTTAATCTTTTAGCTTCAACTTTGGTCAATCAAAAGGCCAAAGATGCCGGTTTTGATGATGCGATTTTTGTGCGAGACAGCATTGTTACCGAAGCAACTTACGCTAATGTTTTTATAGTTGATGCCAAAAAGAACTTAATTACCCACCCCGCCAACAATCATATTTTATGCGGTATCACACGCAATCGTTTAATTAAAATTGCTCGAGAAAAAAATATTAATGTTATCGAAAAAAAATTTGGAATTGATGAAATGATGCAAGCTTGTGAAGTTTTTTTAACGAGCTCAACTTTAATAATTCGTCCCGTTTTTCAAATTAATGGACAAGAAATTTCTGGCAAAAAAAACGCCTCATCGCCAACATTGGCAAAGATTCTAAAAGATGCTTATGAAAATTTTATTGATTCTTAAATAAAAATTTCGTTATTTTTATCAATCGAACTTAAAAAATATTTTGTTTTTTATTTGAAATTGGGTCTGGATGCGGTAAATAACAAATCGGGAAAGATTGTTTTTACCGCACCCAACACGCATTTTGCGGGTTTGCGTTAGCAGTTCGTAAAATTAAATTTTACATAATAAAATATAATTATACTAATCTAAGACTCAATAAATTTTAAATCACTTTAATAATTAAAAAATTGTGTTGTCATTTTGAGAATCTGATCAATTTAGAATGTGAATATTTCTTTGGCGAAGACTGAGTAAGTAGGATTAGTGAATATTTAATCAGAAAATTAAAATATAATTTCAATCGGCACGTGATCAGAAGGAGAATTTTCTAAACGAAAATCACGATAAATTTTAGCATCTTTTAAAGCAGATTTTAAATCTGGCGTTATCCAAATGTGATCAAGCCTACGTCCGCGATTGGATTGCAACGGATCCTTGGCTCTGTAGCTCCACCAGCTATATAATTTTAAATCTTCGCCCGCCAAAAAACGATGCGAATCAATAAAATCCGAAGATTTCTGTAATTTTTCTAATTTTTCAACTTCGATTGGAGTGTGCGAAACTACTTTTAATAATTGCTTATGCGACCAGACATCCTGTGGCTTGGGAGCAATATTTAAATCTCCCAAAATAATTGTTTTTGGTTGAGAATTTTTTAAAAAATATTCACTCATCCAATCAACAAATTTTAATTTATGATCAAATTTTGTATTCAGCGTAACGTCAGGAATATCGCCACCCGCCGGCACATAAAAATTATGTAGATTTATTTCGTCAATTGGAGTTTTAATTTGGGCAAAAATATGACGCTTATGTCCATAATTTAAAACGTCGATTTTCTCAACTTTTTTAATCGGATATTTTGAAAAAATTGCAACGCCATTATATGATTTTTCGCCGTCAAACTCAACAAAGTCAAATCCCAAGGAGCGAACTTCCGCCAAGGGAAAGTCTTCATTGCAAACTTTAATTTCTTGCAAACAAATTATATCGGGACAATTATTTTCAACGAATTTTTTTAACAAAGGCAAACGCAAACGAAGCGAATTAATATTCCACGAAATTATTTTCATTATTCAAACTCATAAGTAACAATCACCGAAGAGCGAATTGTTTCTTCGCCAGCCTGAATTTGTGGATTTTTGAATTCATTATTATCATTTAAAGCCATTGCACTTCTTGCATAAAGCGGTTGAAAGCCATTATTTTCATCTTCTGCAAATTTTACAATTCTTTTGAGTTTAACATTAAGAGCATTTGCCGTTGATTGGGCTTGGGTTTTGGCATTTACAATTGCCTGCATTCGCGCTTGATATTTTATTTTTTCCATGGAATCAATGACGAAGGTTAATCCCCCAACCTCTTCAACCCCAAGCGAAGAAAGCTCATTCAATATTTCCGAAGCCTTGACGATATCGCGAACCTTAACAGAAAAAGTTTGATTGGAAACAAATCCTTTAAGGGTATTTTTTGAGGCGGAGCAAAAGCCGTCTGAGCACTCTGGGGATTTGCTATATTCTGGATAAGTTGAATAATTTATGGTCTTAATATCTTTTTTAGCAACACCTTTTTTGTCAAGAATTTGCAAAGCTAAATTTGATATTTCAATCATTTTTTGCTGAGCATCCTTGGCTTCTTTTTGCATTTTTTTTACCGAAAAAACGAAATTTGCAACATCGGGAATAGCTTTTACTTCAGCACTCCCGCGCCCAACTATAACTTTTTGAGAAACATTATTATTTTCTTTCATTCTCCAATCTAAAACTAAAGAGGTGGCAAATAAAATTGCAAAAAGAATTATCACCACCAAAGAAATTTTGATGAGATTTCTTAAAACTTTGTCGAAAAGCAACATGGAATTTATTATTTAAATTATTTTTATCAAAACTAATTTAAAAAAAAATCAAAGCACTATTTTTTTGAGAAATTTTTAAAGCACTTCAAAAATTGCATCAACTTCAACCGCCACTCCAAAAGGAAGCGAGCCCGAACCAACCGCTGCTCGAGCGTGCTTACCCGCATCGCCAAAAACTTCGGCGATTAAATCAGAAGCTCCATTGGCGACCGCTGGATGATCTTTAAAATTGGCGCCACCATTAACAAAAACTCCAAGCTTTATACATTGAGCAACCTTATCAAGATCGCCTTTGCAAGCTAACTTTAATTGAGCGATAATGTTGATAGCACACAAACGAGCGGCTTTTTTCGCCTCTTCAACAGAAACCTCAATATCTACTTTACCAATCGCTTGCAATTTGCCGTTTTCCATCGGCAATTGCCCAGAAATAAAAATTAGATTTCCGGTTTTTACGAAGCCAACATAATTGGCAACAGGCGCTGAGGGAGTAGGAAGTGCAATTCCCATTTCATTTAATTTTTTTTCGTAGTTTGACATGAAGATTAATTTTAAATTGGAAGTATTTTATTTGAAAGTTTCGCTAAACGAATGGTGAAAGCCTCTTTAGATACTTGGAATTTCTTTGATAAATAATCTAACCAAAGAATATCAATATCAATTTCGCCTTTGACCGATTTAATTATTTTGGTTAACTTAGCTAGAGCTATTATCGCTTCTTCTGGCATTAGAACTTTTGCTGCATAATCATTGGCTTCGGCTTCTTGAGCGTTGGTAATTTTATTATTGGTGCGATTTAATTTTTTATACTCCTTATTGTCATCTACGCCATTGCCAATTAAATCTTTATGCAAAATGAAATGCCCTAACTCATGAGCCATAGTAAATCTTTTACGATAATAATGATCAACCCAACTTATGTTAATTATAAATTTACCATTCTCTTTTTTTAATTCGCCACATGTACCTTTTTCAAAATCTAGATAGCTTTTATTTAAAATAATTCCTTCGCTACGAATCTGCTCTTCGATGTTTACTGGAACTTTATGTTTCCAAAGAATAGTTTCGATGTCTTTTAAAATATTTGGATTCATTTTGTAAATAATTTTATGTTTAACTTATTATAAATTTAGATGTTATTTATTGTCAATTTTTTTAATCTCATCTCTCATTTTTTTAAATAATTCTTCATAATATGCTTCAGCTTCATCATCTTCATCCCCTTCTTCGCCAAGAGAGGGATCAATTGGGCGACTTGACATTTTATCAAAAGATTTTTTTGCTTCTTCTCTAATCATTTGTTGAGCCCGCCCCCCTTCTTTAAATTCTAACTCAATAGCTTCACTTATTTTTGTTTTAACTACGGTCTCGATATGCAAAAATCCGATTATCCCAGCCAACCCAAATAATATAGCAACAACTCCCAAGAGAATAGAAATCACATCGAGGCGACCAACTTGGTTAGCGTAAGAAATTGCGTCAGCACTTTGTTTTAGCAATTCTGTGGCTCTATTAAAATCTTCTTTATCATTGATAACCCAAATATTTTTGGCATCGCTAAATTTGGTTAAATCGGCAATTTGTTTTTGGGATAATTTGCCTTGTTGGATGACAAAAAAAGGAAGGTCATTTTTATCCATTTTATTGTAATCTTTTATGGTAAAAATAAACCAGGTGAAAATAACAACAGCTAGGATTACGACAGAATATTGGAAAAAATTAAAAAGTTTTTTTAGTTTTTTTAACATAAAAGTGGCAATTTATAAATATTATATTTTTTGGGTTTTTACTAAAAATAAATAACAAAAAATAAAAGTAAAATAATTTTTTGATTTAAAAATATTTTACCAACTTGTTTAAATTAAATATTTTATTTTAAACTTCGGTTTTTTAAATAGAAAATATTCGTTTATAATTTAAAAAATAATAGTTCTAAACCCCTTTAATTCCAAGCTTCGCAAATAATTCTTGATCTTTTTGAGTTTGTGGATTTTGCGTTGTTAAAAGTTTTTCGCCATAAAAAATCGAGTTGGCTCCGGCCAAGAAACATAAGGCTTGGGTTTGCTCGTCCATTTCCTCACGACCCGCCGATAATCGCACTTTTGCTTTCGGCATCATGATTCTAGCCACCGCAATTGTCCGAATAAATTCAAAAGGATCAAGATTCGCAACATTTTCAAGTGGCGTCCCCTTAACTTTGACCAACATATTAATTGGGACCGATTCGGGTTGTTTTGGCAAGTTCGCAAGCACGATCAACATTTTGGCGCGATCCTCTCGCGTTTCGCCCATTCCGACAATTCCGCCCGAGCACACATTTAACCCCGCTTCGCGCACATTTTTTAAAGTGTTGAGGCGATCAGAAAAATTACGAGTAGAAATAATTTCTGAGTAAAATTCTTCGGAAGAATCGATGTTGTGATTGTAATAATCCAAGCCCGCTTCTTTTAATTTTTTACTTTGCGAATCTGTAAGCATGCCTAGAGTCATGCAGGTTTCCAAGCCAGTCTCTTTGACGGCCTCAACGATTTCACAAATTTTTTCGACATCGCGATCATGTAAACTACGCCACGCCGCCCCCATACAAAACCTAGAGGCTCCAGCTTTCTTGGCATTTTCCGCTGATTCTAAAATTTTATCAATTGGCATCAAGCCTTGTTTTTCTAGGCCTGTATCATAATGTGCAGACTGCGGACAATATTTACAATTTTCGGGACAGGCACCGGTTTTGATGCTCAACAAAGTGCTAATTTGCACTTCATTGGGATTGTGATTTTGACGATGAAGTGTCGAGGCCTTGAAAATCAAGTCGTTAAACGACATTGAAAATAATTTTAAAACCTCTTCAACTTGCCAATCTTGTTGAATATTTTGATCGAAATTTTGGTTATTAAAATCGTAATTATCGCTATTTTCTGTGGAAAATTTTTGAATATTTTTCATGATTCAAGATGGTTAAATTTATTTGAATAGAAAAATAATAAAGGAGAAATCTAAAAGTTCAAATGAATAAAGAATTTAGGAATTCAACTCTAGGGGCAAGATATTTGCCCCTAAAGTTGTTAAAAGTTTTGCGAAAATTATGTGCAAGATCCAGTGATGGTACAAGTGATAGTCCAGTTTGAAGAAGAGCAAGTACAGCTAGATGGATTAGTACCGCCATTTTTACAAGTAAGGCTAATACCAGTGCCAGGAAGAACCATAGTCTGAGTAACTTTTAGGGAAGGTAAAACAAAACAATGTGATTGAGCACAAGTCGCGTTGCCCGTGTTAGTAAAGGTCAAGTTAGGCGCCCCTGAACAACCTGGCGCCGCCCCTGGCTGTGTATAAGCATATCCAGGCAAACAAGAAAAACTAGTGGCACCAACCGCCATAGTGCCAACAGAATTAGCAACAGTGCTAGTTGAGCAAACACCTGCTTTCGTAGCATCTTTCTCAATTTTCCATTTTTTGAATAAATAAGTTTCGATATCAGCTTTTTCAGAAACTGCGAGATCGCGCTCATAAATTATTAACTCACCCAATCTACCATTGGCATGATTTGTTGGAGTTGCGGCATTTTTAGCACCGATTATTAATTCATCTGTATTTATAGCAGAAGTGCCTCCAGTTCCAACAATGGCTTGAGGCACATCATCTACCAATATAGTTAAATTTGCGGAAGAACTTCTGTTTAGCCTAATTATGTTAACCTTTCCTGTGGAGGCTTTTTTGGCACCAAAGGCAGCGCCGGTGCTATCAGAAAATTTATAAAATCCGTTAGAGTCAATCTCTAATCTATATGGAAAAGTTGCTCCTTCTGAACTTCTTTTTTCAAAAATAACTTGCGTGTTTCCGCTGGATGGCAGACCAAGGGGTTGATAAACCAAGTAAATTGTGTAATCGATTGTTGAATTATCAAATCTATCGGTTAATTTAAAAAAAACTGAACCGTTTAGATTAAGTCCTGGCAACCCACTAACTTTATTAGAATTAAAAATTGAATTTCCAGTTAATGTAAGCTTGGCACTCGATCTTGGATTCAAATCTTTCAATTGCGTAACGGTTTCACTATCAACAGCTTGTTTATTAAGTGCCGTAAGAGAAGCCCCATCCGAGGTGGCATCTAACCACAAAACTAAATCTTTAATTCTACCAACTCTCGACCCCTTAGATGCGGTTCTCGCTCCTTTTAAAGCTGCGTCATCAATCATATCTGAAGCCTGAGAAATGCCAGCTATTAATACACCGATTATTAAAATCACTACCGAAATTTCGATGAGAGAAAATCCTTTGCGGTTTTTTCTGAATCTTTGAATTGTTTTAAATATGTTAAGAGTCATTTTTGAAAATAAATTAAGATAAAAAGATTTTGTTTTTTATTTTTAGTTTTTAAAATTTTGTTTGCAATTTATTTTGCACATTAATCGATTTATTTTATTTTTTCCAAAAAATATGGGATTTGAAAAGTTTTCCCATTTGATTTTTATCAATTAATCGTGAAAATCCGCTTAAAATTTCTTGCGATAAAAGCGGATTTTTTTCAAGCAGAAACTCAACTCTTTGTTGGGCTCCCAAGCTTAACAAAAATTCTTCTTGTGTAATTAAAGAAGAATTAAGCCCAAAATTTTTAACAATTTTGTCGAGAGCTAAAAAATCAACTTGAGCGGTGATGTCGCAATCAAAAAGCCCTTCTAAAAATGCAATTTTTTGATGATTTTTTATGGCTTGTAACGTATTGGCAAACTCATATTCACTATAACCATAATCAAAATTAATTGCCATTCCGCCAGCTTTTTTAATGGCTTCGCACAATTTTTTCATAAATTTTTGAGCGGATTCTGAATATTCAAAAACCGCTTTTTGCGGAGCATTTTGCGATAAAAATTTTCCCAATTTTTCTTCAACAAAATTATTAGTTTCGGGTTTATATTTTTCAAGAAAAAATTGCGGATTTTGTAAATTTTTTTTATCGCTAAACCTTACTAATCTCTCGCGCCAACCCTCATTGGTTTTAACATATTGATCAATGGCGAAGCAATCAAAAAGTTCGTTCGAAATAAAAAATATTTCACCATTTTTTTCTTTCAAAAAATCATCAAAATTTTTATGCCATTTTATTAAAAAATTTTGCAAATTTTGTTGCTGAGTTTTTTGTAAAACTGGATTTATTTCAATAATATGAAATTGTGTTCGACTCAGAAAATCAAGCGCTTGCGGATTATTTTTTTGAGCTAGTTTATTTATGCTTTGCAAAATATCTTTAAACCAAGTGCCTTTACCCGCACCCATTTCGACCAAAGAAATCTGATTTTTTGATTGCGAAGCGACATGAAGAAGATAAACAGCCACAAGCTCTCCAAAGATTTGCGAAATTTCTGGGGAGGTTATGAAATCAGCATTTTTACCAATCGGATTTTTGGTTTTATAATATCCTTTTTTTTCGTCAAATAAAGATTTTTCAATTAAGGTTGAAATTTTCATTTGAATCAAGATTTAAGGGCGCCAAGCCAAGAAGTTTTTGAGGAATTTTAGCCCCACTTCGCCACTTTTTTCGGGGTGAAATTGCGCACCGACAATATTATCTTTGGCAATGATTGAGTTAATCTTTGAGCCATATTCTACATAGCCCAAAACGTTATTATCATTTTGGCAAATAAAGTGGTAAGAATTGGCAAAATAAAAATTTTCTTCATCTTTAATATCTTTAAAAATCGGATGTTTCGGCTGTTTTATTTTTAATGAATTCCAACCCATATGCGGAATTTTTAAATTCTCATCGCCAACAATTTTTTCAACCTTACCATTAATAAATCCCAAACCTTGATGCTCGCCATTTTCTAAACCTGAGGAAGCCAAAACCTGCATGCCAACACAAATTCCCAAAAAAGGTTTTTTGTATTTTAAGACTTGATTACGTAATTCAGAAAGAAAGCCGTCGACCGTTTTGAGCCCTTCCATGCAGTCGCCAAAGGCTCCAACTCCGGGTAAAATAAAATAGTTTGCCGATTTTAAATCGACCACTTTATTTGAAATAATTATATCTGATTGACCATCAATCTCTTTAATGGCGTTCGAAACCGATTGTACGTTTCCCGCTCCATAATCAATAATTATAATTTTCATTAAAAAACCTCAGATTTACTTAAAATATTTTGGATTTAGCAAAGATTCGCTAAATATAATTTCTTCAGGATTTTCTTTATTATTTAATTTAATCTGTTCAATAGTTTTTATTTTAGCCTCAACTGCATTTGAACCAAAAACCGCACCAACAAAAGTATATTTTTTGTACTTTGTTAAAAAATCAATATACCAAGTTTTTGAATTTAAAGCTATCATAAAAATTAATGATATTTCCATAAAAATATCATAATCTCCAAATCTAGAAAAGATGCCGAAACAGAAAAATATCAACACAAACATTATAAATTCAATCCACATTCGGTGAAATAAAAACCATAATGGATTAAAAAAAAGCGCCTTCCACGAAAAACCATCATCAACAACAACGATATTTTCGATTTTATTTTCTTTATCAAATTTAACTAACGCTCTAAACAGCTTCATTGACAGAATTTAAGAATTTAAATAAGCAAAATTTTTTTAATTTTGCTTAGAAAAAATGTCGCGAATCCTTACGGAAAAACGCGGGTTTGATTTACTTAATATTGATTGTTGGAGCTTTATATTTAATTCAACAAAAGCATAAATTAATTTACACAAATTTACTTTATAAATTTTGGATTTAATATAAAAACTCCCGAAATTATATAGTAAATTTAGCGATAAAAGTTCAACCGTTACCGCTAAATTAGTTTATGCTCCGAGAGATGTCTTAGCTTTTTCAACGATTTTGGCAAAAGCTTCTTTGTCACGAATCGCCAAATCAGAAAGAACTTTACGATCAAGATCAATTTTTGCTATTTTCAAACCATTAATGAATTTTGAATAAACCATTCCGTGCTCTCTAACTCCGGCATTAATACGCTGAATCCACAAACCACGAAAATCTCTTTTTCTGGCTTTACGATCGCGATAGGCATAACGTAATGCTTTCTCCACTTTTTCAATAGCAACTCTAAAGCAATTTTTGGCGCGACCACGATAGCCTTTTGCCATTTTAAGAATTTTTTTATGACGCGCTCTTTTGGTAACGCCTCTTTTAACTCGACTCATTTTGTCTCCTAGTTTAGATTATTTTCAACATATTTTAAATTACCTTAGCGACTGTAAGGCATTTTGAACTTTAGAATGCTGTGTGCATGACCCTCGGAGAGAGCTACACCTTTGCGTAAATTTCTAATACGTTTTTGACTTTTTTTTCCAAGATTGTGTCTTTTTCCGGCTTGTTTGTGAGTTAATTTTCCAGTTCCTGTAACGCGAAAACGCTTCTTGGCACCGCTATTTGTTTTTACTTTTGGCATATTGATTTATTTATTTTACTTAAGGACAATTAGGCAGAAATTAATTTCATTTAAACGCCCAAAAACCACGATTGAGTAGGAAGAAAAGTTAATTTCTTTGATAAAAAATGATTGTTAAAACCACAAATTTATTTACTCATTTTCGATTCTAAGCGACGAGAAAAATAAAATCAAGTTATAAAATTTAAAGCTTTTTGGATTTATATTTGAAATCGAGAAATTATTTTTGAATTTCTTTACGGATAAACGCTTAATCTTTTTTGAAAATTGTTTTTTATAAATTTTACTTTGGCTCGAGAGCGTTGATTATATCGGTATTTTGACCCCCCACCGCATCGCCAACAAGTTGGCTCTGCGACTCCCCCTCAAGGGCTTACACCCCTACAAATTTTATCAACACGTAACTTTTAACTTTTTTATTCTAAATATTCGTCTGAGGAGTATCTCCATAGATTGAGAGTAGAAATTGGACATTGCTCTAAGGCCAATGGTAAAAAGGCT
>SYAR01000059.1 GCA_005787525.1 Rickettsiales bacterium | reverse complement strand
GTTAACGATAAAGTAAAAACTATTGTTTCCGATATCGCTAAAGAAAAAGAGCTTGATACTATCATTCCCGCTTCACAAACACTTTATTTCAAAGATGAACTTGATATTACTGCCGAAGTTTTATCACGCTTGAATAAAAAGATTACCAAAGTTGAAGTTAAATTCGAGTAATATTACTTTCACTCTTAAATGATGCGACCGAATTTATCAGGTCTCGTCTTTGCGCGCCTACCTTAGAGTAGGCTTACCCAGACTCGCCTTCAAATTCAATCGCCTGATTTAAGATTGAAAGCAATATTTCGAGAAAGTTTTAAATGATGTGAATGAATTTTGTGGAACTCGTCTTTTGCTACGCATTAAATTTGCTTACGCAAATTTAGCTTTCAGTTGAATCGCTTCGGGCGAAATAAATTCGCCCATCCGCGATAAATTTTTAGTTTTTAGATTTCCCTTGTTGATAAACGTTTCATCTTTTTCTTCGAAAAAGATTCACGACTGGGATTACGCAAATTTAATGTGTAAGGCCATAAATACCGCTTCTAATCTTAAATCAGGCGATTGAATTTGAAGGCGAGTCTGCGTAAGCCTACTCTAAGGTAGGCGCGCAAAGACGAGACCTGATAAATTCGGTCGCATCATTTAAGAGTGGACGCGGTATTACCGTTTTGAAAATTTTTTAAATGATTCCAGCAATCTCACCCTATCAACCTTAGTATATCTTTGCGTAGTCGATAAACTTTCATGTCCAAGCAATTCTTGAATCGTCCTTAAATCAACATTTTCTTGAAGAAGAGCTGTGGCAAAAGAATGGCGAAAAGCGTGCGGAGTAATATCTTCCGATAAATTTAATTCACGACGAAGCGTTAAAATTAATCCCGCAAAACTTCTACGCGTATAAGCTTTGTTATTTTTGGTTAAAAAAATTGGTTGATCAGGTTTAATTTTAAACGGACATTTTACCAAATAATTATCAATTTTATTTTTAATAATTGGAATTAACGGCACCATTCTTTGTTTTTTGCCTTTGCCCGTAATCACTAGATTTGATTGATTCTGTAAGTTAATTTTATTTAACGAAATCGCCTCGGAAATTCTTAAACCGCAACCATAAACTAAAAATAAAATCGCTTGATCGCGATCAACTTCCCAACGATTTTTATGAAAATTTTCAAGTTTTTCGATGATTTTTTTAATATCGGAAAAATCAATGGCACGTGGCAAGGGTTTTGAGACTTTTGGAGTTTTAATTCTAAAAATTTGACGATTTTCAATCAAATTATTTTCATTTAAAAAGCGAAAAAATGAACGCAAAGTTGAAATGGCTCGAGCGTTGGAATTATTGCCGTGATCGCTCAATCTTTCACTCAACCAACAACGAAAATCATTAACAACCAACTCTTCTAAAATATTTTTATCAACAATCTTCTTGGTTGATTTATAAATAAAATTGATAAAATGATTGATATCATCTTGATAAGATGAAATTGTATTGTTGGAATATTTTTTTTCTTTTTGTAAAAAAATAAAAAAATCACCAATAATTTTATGGACAAAATCACTACATAAACCTTTAATTTCTAGGCTTCTTGACATTATGTTTAAAAAAATTTTTATAATATTTTTATTAACAATTTTCGTTAATAAAAATGCTTTTTGTATTGAAATTTGGAACAGCGAAAACGGAATTTCGCGTTTAAATTCAAGTCAATATAAGAATGATTTTTATCAACTTGCAAATTTTTATCAAGCACAAAATAATCCTATTCATTGTTCTTCGGCAACGGCATTAATGCTTAAAAATGCTTTTTTTTACCAAAATATTCCAAGTCAATCAGGTGCTGAAATCACTAAGCCCAATGGTGAAATTATTCCTTTCAAACTCTTCACTTCGCAAGAAAATTTTTTCAATGAAAAAACTGATAAAATAAAATCTCGCGAAATTATTTATTTTAAAAAACCTCAAATTATATCAAGTAAAGATGGTACCAAAACTGAAAATTTTGACCCCGGTTTAAATCTTAAAGATTTTGCTAAAATTCTTAAAATTCACAAAATAAAAAGTAAAATTTTTTATCAAGAAACTAATTCTGAGCAAGATTTAATAAGGTTCCGCGATATTGCCAAAAAAATTCTAAATGATAAAAATAATTTTCTTGTTGCCAATTTTGATGGCAAAATTTTTGGTAATAAAACCGGCGGGCATATCTCGCCAATTGTGGCTTATGACGAAAAATCAGATTCACTTTTGGTGCTCGATGTTGCCTTGCATAAAAATCCGTGGTATTGGGTTGATTTAAAAGAAATGGTGACGGCAATGAACAGTAAAGATGGCGAAAATTTTCGTGGTTATTTAATAGCCAAAAAAAGTTGGTTTTAAAATAATTTTATTTCATGGAACCGCAACATTTAATGGCAAAACGATCGGTCATGCCAGCGATGTAATCACAAATAATTTCAGCTAAATTTTGTGAATTTTTATTTTGTAAATATTCTTCATAACGTTCTTTCGGTAAAATTTCTGGCTTCAAAAAATGAAAATCAAATAATGAATTAATAACGTCTTTAGCGTTGTCAGTCATGGCGTTAACTAATTGATGGCGATACATTTTTTGCATCAAAAATTTTTTAATTAGCAAATGAATTTCTTGCATTTTTGGTGAAAATTCGACTAAAAATTTTGGAAAATTTTTAATATCTTTGAGAGTTTTAATATTATTTTTTTGTAAATTAATTTTGGTTTGCTCAATAACATCTAAAACCATTGCTAGAGTAATGCGTTTCTTGGCTTCACCCACTAATAATTCTTGACGAATTTGTGGATTTTTTTGCAAAATTTCTTGATAAATTTCGCCAATTAATGGAATTTCAAACAAATCTTCGACCCCAAATAATTCAGCGCGTAGTCCATCTTCAATATCATGATTATTGTAAGCGATGTCGTCAGAAATTGCTGAAATTTGTGCTTCAATTGACGGATTTTTGTGTAATTCTAAATCATAAATTTGGTTAAAATTCAAAATATATTTATCAAATTTTGAAAAATCTAAAATGGCACCATTATGCTTGACAACACCCTCCAGAGTTTCCCAAGATAAATTCAAGCCAACAAAATCAATAAATCTAGTTTCGATTTTAGTAATAATTTTTAAAGTGTGCGCATTGTGCGAAAATCCGCCAAAATTTTGCATTTTTAAATTTAACTCTTCCTCGCCAGCATGCCCAAATGGCGGATGCCCAAGGTCATGAGCCAAAGAAATAATTTCGGCTAAATCTTTATTGGCATTCAAAGCGCCGGCAATCCAGCGAGCAATTTGTGCCATTTCTAAAGTGTGCGTAAGGCGAGTGCGATAATGATCGCCTTGATGATTTACAAAAACTTGAGTTTTATATTGCAATCGACGAAAAGCCGATGAATTAATGATGCGATCGCGATCGCGACCAAAAATTGAACGATATTTTGAATCGTCAAAATTTTCGACAAACATTCTTCCGCGTGATTTATTTTCATCAACAGCAAAAGTTGCGAGTTCAAAATTTTGCATAAATTTGATTTAAATTTTGTAATGATATAGCAATATAAAAGAGCTGATGAAAGCAACTATAAGTAAGGCAAAGGGGATTGACTTAATAATTATTTTTCTTTTAATTTGTTGCTTTTGTTCTTTAGTTAACTCCCCTTCCATTTATGAAATTACATTGAGTTTTTTACCAACTTTGATGAAGGCTTTGATTGCGATATCCAAATGCTCGCGCTCATGTGAAGCCGAAATTTGGACACGAATTCTAGCACTATTTTTCGGCACTACGGGAAACGAAAATGCGATGACGTAAACGCCCTCTTCCTCAATCATCATTTTAGCAAATTTGCTCGCCAAAATTGCATCGCCAAGCATTACGGGCACAACGGGATGGATACCAGTTGGATCATGAATTGTAAAGCCCGCTTCAATGATTTTTTTTCGAAAATAAAGAGTATTTTCGGCGAGTTTTTTGATTAAAAATTTTGATTGCGAAATCATATCGATAATCTCAATACCAACTGACGCAACGATTGGCAAGATGTTGTTAGAAAATAAATATGGGCGCGCTTTGTTACGAATTTTATCGATAACATTTTTTTTCGAAGCGATAAAACCGCCTCCAGCCCCGCCAATCGCTTTACCAAGCGTACTAACTAAAATATCAACTCTACCCTCAACCCTACAATGCTCTGGAGTTCCGCGTCCATTATCCCCAATAAAGCCTGTCGCGTGTGAATCATCGACCAATAAAATTGCATTATATTTTTCGGCTAAATCGCAAATTTCATTGAGCTTGGCAATGTCACCATCCATTGAGAAAACGCCGTCGGTGACGATCATTAAATTTTTATGATTTTGCGCTTCTTGCAATTTTTTTTCAAGTTCAGCCATGTCGTTATATTTATAAAAATAACGATGAGCCTTACAGAGTCTAATGCCATCAATCAGACTTGCGTGATTTAAATCGGCAGAAATTATGGCATCATTTTCATCGAGAAGAGATGCAAAAACACCACCATTAGCACTAAAGCATGATGAAAAAGTGATGGCATCTTCATAACCCAAAAACTCGGACAATTTTTTTTCAAATTTTTTGTGAAGATTTAGAGTTCCGCAAATAAATCGTACCGAAGCGGTTCCAAGCCCATATTCATCTAAAGTTTTTTTGGCGATTTCAACTAAATTTTTATTATTTGCCAATCCTAAATAATTATTGGCACAAAAATTCAAAACTTTTTTTTTCGAATCGTGATGAAAAATTTCAATATTAGCGGATTGCGAAGTAATAATTTCATATTCTCCCTTATAGAGCCCGTTGGCTTTAAGATCTTCTAATTCTTGATTAATGCTTGATAAAAAAATAGGTTTAAACATTTTAAAATTTTTATTGATTGATAATGATTTGATAATTAAAATGAATTTATAGACAATTGACAAGTCATTTTTAATGATTTTTTAATTTATATTATTCCTTTTAATCTTAAACGTTAAATTTCAAACTTATGAAAAATTTTTTTCGTCTTGCCATCCTATCAATTTTAAGCATTTCATTACTTTCTTCTTGTGCTAAATTCAAAAAAAGCTGTTCTTCTGAATGTGCAAATTATAAAAAAGAAGAAGTTAAAACTGAAGAAAATAAAGCTCCAGAAGTAAAAAAAGTTAAAAAAGCTAAAAAAGCTAAAAAAGTTGAAGCAACTGCTCCAGCCGTAGCCCCAGAAGCTGTTAAAACTGAAACTAAGAAAAATTAATTTTAGTTATTTATTGCGGTTTTAAAATTTTTAAAACCGCAATAAATTTTACACCAACTCCAAAAAAAACCAAAATCAATTAAATATTTAAACAATGTTAGAGTTTGAATTTATTAATAAAATCCTACTTCCTCTAACTAAGAAAAATAGCTCTTCGAAAATTCAAAAAAATCCTTCACAAAATCTTCAAGATGACATTGCTATAATTGATTTTAACAAAGATTTTGATTTAATAATTAGCAAAGATATTTTTATCGAGGACATCCATTTTTTAAAATCCGACGGCGCTCAAAAAATCGCTTCCAAACTTTTGTTAACAAACTTATCTGATATTGCCTCAAGCGGTGGCGAGCCACTTTATTACATGATGGGATTTACCAAAAACTCAACTTTAAATGATGATTTTTATCATGAATTTGGTGAGGCTTTAAAAGTTTTACAACAAAAATATAAGCTCACTTTAATTGGTGGAGACACTTCAAATTCTACTAAATTATTTTATTCAATTACAATTTTTGGCAAGGTTAAAAAAAATAAAATTTTAGCTCGAAAAAATGCTAAAAATGGCGATTTAATTTTTGTTTCCAACTCAATTGGCGACGCCTTTCTCGGTCTTGATATAAAATTAAAAAAGTTAAAAAAACTTGAAAATTATCATAAAAAATTACTCGATAAACATTTTTATCCGCAACCAAGAATTAAGTTGGCACAAGAATTAATTAATCAAAATTTATCAAAATGCGCCACTGATATTTCCGATGGAATGATTGCTGATTTATCCAATATTTGTAAGGCTTCAAAGCTTCAAGCCGAAATTTATTTATCACAAATTCCGATCTCGAATGAAGCTAAAATTTATTTAAAAAATAATCCAAAAATTAATTTTTTAGAGCTTTTAAGTGGCGGTGATGATTATGAATTAATTTTCGCTGTAAATCCCAAAAATTTGAATAAAATTAACAAGCTTTCTGAAGAATTAAATCTCAAACTTACTAACATCGGCCAGTTTTTTCAAAAACCCAACAATCAAATAAATAAAAATTTTAGTGTTTTTTTATTTCCAAATGAACAAAATAAATCTCCAAAAAGTTTAATTAAAATTACTAAAAAAGGTTATGAGCACCAATAATTTCTTATTTAATTTCAATGTAAGAGAAGAAAATAATGAATATATAAATTATGCAACGCCAACCAAGAGAAGCCTCTCTGCTATTATTGATTGTTTTATAGTTTTAATTTTAAGAGCTTGTTTTTTACAAACTTTGAACAATATTTACGTTAATAAATTCATCAATGATTTTATAAATGAGTTTGAGCAACAATTTGGTACGCGAACTCCGAAGGGGACAGTTGAACATGTTGAATTCATCATGAATCATTCAATTTTTATTTATGCATTGATAATAATTTTTATCACAATTTTAATCGGCGGAATTTATTATGCCTATTTTAATTCCTCTAATTGGCAAGCCACTATTGGCAAGAGAATTATTGGGGTCGCGGTTATTAATAAGGATGGAGAAAAAATATCTTTTTTTACTGGAATATGTCATTATTTCTTAACTCTTACGCCAATTATTTTTGTTGTTTTTGTTTTTATATATGCTCAAAAAAATAAATTTGAAATTTACGAAGTATTTTCCAAAAATCATGTGCTGTTAATAGTTGGATTTCTCTTTTTAGTCGCAAATCATGCTAGCTCATTTAATAGAAAAAAAATTAATTTTTTTGATTATTTAATGAAGATAGAATTTCATTTGGGGCGCACTGAAAATAAAATGCCTTGGACCAAAATTGATAAATAAAAATTACCAAAAATATGTTTAATTTAGCTCAAAAAACTATCAATAATTCAATTAATTGTAATTCGATTGGCCTGCATAGTGGTCTGAATATCAACATGAAAATCAATCCGGCTCCGATAAATAGTGGAATTATTTTTTGTAGAAGCGATTTAGAATCTGGAAAAAATGAAATTAAGGCGGAGTTTAAAAATGTTACCACCACCAATCTCGGAACATCGATCGCCAATGAGTTCGGAGCTTCAATTTCAACCATTGAACATTTAATGGCGGCGATTTGGAGTTGTGGAATTGATAACTTAATAATCGAAGTTGATAATGCCGAAGTGCCCATCATGGACGGCTCTTCCGAGCCTTTTGTCTTTTTAATTGAATGTGCCGGAATTTTGGCACAAAGTGAAAATCGTAAAGCACTTGAAATTCTTGAAAAAATTCGCATTGAAGATGGTGATAAATTCATTGAAGTCGAGCCTTCCAAAGAATTTAGTCTTGATTTAAATATTGATTTCAATCATCCGCAAATTAAAATTAACAAACTTAATTTTCATTCGAGTTTACACTCTTTTAAAAATGATATTTGTCGGGCTCGCACTTTCTGTTTCAAACATGAAATCGAGCAAATGTATAAAATTGGCTTGGCAAAAGGTGGCTCACTCGATAATTCTATAGTTGTCGATCATGATACAATTTTGAACGAAGGTGAATTGCGTTACAAAGACGAATTTATTCGCCACAAAACTCTCGATTTTATCGGCGATTTATTTTTGGCTGGATATCACATAATCGGGCATTTCAACGCTTATAAAGTTGGACACACCATCAATAATAAATTTTTACACCACCTTTTTAATAACCCGCAAAAATGGCGTTTGGTTTAAATAAAATATAAGATTTTGTCGCGAGATAATGTGATTGAAGATTTAAAAGTGGTTTCCATCATCCTATTTTTTAATTATGCTTTTTTGTTGGAAATTAATATAAGAAATCTTCTTTAAGACGATAATTCTAAACTCAAAAATTAATTTAAAATTTTATTTGTGAATTTTTCAAAAAATCACTTAATTCTTTTAAATTTCTTGATATAATTTGGATATATTTTTTTAGTATAATTTTGCACAATTTTGCAATCCATCATTTTTTCCGGCGACATTTTGTGAATATGAAATGATTCAATATTTGGAATTCTTATTATGGTAAAATTTTCATTACTTTTTTCTCTCATTTTTCTTTTGTAATCTTTCATTATTGCCTCTTTAACTTCTATGGCGTAAGCAAAGCGAACCATAAATCTTTTATTTTCCGGACAAATAATTTCGGTCGAAACATTACTTCTCTCAACTTCACTCTTACTTGATGAACAAGAAAAAATAAAAAACATAACAAATATTAATAAAAATATTTTATCTAGGAATAATGGCTCCGATAT
>SYAR01000058.1 GCA_005787525.1 Rickettsiales bacterium | reverse complement strand
CCTTCGTCGCTTTTCTCAATCAAAATTTCATTTTGATTTCGAAGACGACTCCGCGACTGGGACCGCGTCGCATTCGCTCCTTGTCCCGTTCTTCGCTAAAAATAGCCGTTTAGGCTATTTTTTTAACGCGAATAACCTTCACGGTAAGTAAATCGCCGTATCCGCGATGAGATTTGGGTTTTTTAGATTTTCCTTGTTGATAAACGTTTCATCTTTTTTTCGAAATCTTGCGTCGTGATTTATGAATTTTATTCATGACGCAAAATCTCGGCAGGGTTGGATTTACTAGCTTTGTAAGCTGGATAAATTGTTGCAAGAAATGAAAAAATTAATGCCATTGAGGAAATCAAAACCACGTCGGAAATAAATATTTTTGAAGGCAAGGTTGATAAAAAATAAATTGCCGGATTGAAAAGTTCGACATCGGTAAAAGATTCAAGCCAAAGCTTGATATTGTTGATGTTAGAGGCGAAAGCGACTCCAATAATTAATCCTAAAAAAGTACCAAAAACGCCGATCGATGAACCGCAAATTAGAAAAATTCGCATAATTCCAAATTTTGTCATGCCAAGAGTGCGTAAGAGCGCGATGTTTTTATTTTTGTCGTTAACCAGCATAATCATGCTCGAAATTATATTGAAAACCGCTACTAAAATTATCAAAGTTAAAATGAAAAACATGACGGTGCTTTCAACTTTTAAAGCATCGATGAAACCAGAATTGGCGCTTTGCCAATCGGAAATGTAAATATTTTTATCATCGTGAATTTTTTCAAAAATTGGTCTTTTTAATTTATTAACTAAAGCCACATCATCGAGAAAAATTTCGATCGCCGTCGCCGAATTTTTATGGCGAAAATGAATTTGTGCCATTTCATAATTCATAAAAATTGTTGATGAATCATATTCGTAAAGTCCACTCGAAAAAATTCCACCAATTTGATAAGTTTTAATGCGTGGAATGGCTCCAATTATGGTTTCGTTGGTTTCGGCAGAAATTATTTTTATTTTATCGCCACTACGTAAATTCATCGATTGAGCAATCGACGAGCCAATAATCACAGCATCTTTTTGTGATATTTTTTCAATGTCGCCATCGATAATATTGTTGGCGATTAATTCCTTATTTTTTAAATCAGCGACATTAATTCCACGAATTAATCCGCCCAAATTTTTGCCATTGTGAGAAAGCATTGCTTGGCTTTCGATGATGGGATTTAAATATTTTACGCCATCAATTGTTTTTAAATTTTCGATAATTTTTTCGTAATCATTAATTTGCCCTTTGCGACTGTAAATTGTAAGATGGGCGTTAATGCCAAGAATGCGATTGACTAATTCATAACGAAAGCCATTCATGACCGACATCACGATTATCAAGGTCGCAACGCCAATCATGATGCCGATAAAAGAAAAAATTGCAATTACCGAAATGAAACCTTCTTTGCGTTTTGACTTAAGATAGCGTAAGGCGATCAGAAATTCTAATTTTGAAAACATATTATGAAATTCCTTTGCTGGTTGAATATTCGAAGTGATAAATTTGGTCGGGAAAAACAATTTTGAAAATGTCGTGACACGCACTGGCGCATTCGGCAAAGCCAGTTAAAATCAATTTTAATTTATGCGAATAAGTGGCGATATCGCCGACCGCATAAATGCCTTTTTGCGAAGTTTGCATGGTGGCGCGATCGACTTCGATATGATTTTTATGAAGGTTCAAGCCCCAATTGGCAATGGGTCCGAGCTCCATCGCTAATCCAAAAAATGGCAATAAATAATCGGCTTCAATTTTTTTAATATTATTATCAAAATCTTTAACGATAACATGCGAAAGCTTGGAATCATTGCCTTCGAGACCTTCGAGTTGAAATGGAATTATCATTTCAATTTTACCTTCGGCTTCAAGTTTTTTCATTTTGTCGGCACTTTCGGGCGCACAACGAAATTTATCACGACGATGCACGACGTAAATTTTTTGAGCAATCTCGGCGAGGCTTATCGCCCAATCGACGGCGGAATCTCCGCCACCGGCAATTACCACTTTTTTACCGGTAAATTCTTTTTTATTTCGCACCGAATAAAAAATCGAGCTTCCTTCAAATTGTTCAATATTTGCAAGGGGAGGGCGATTCGGTCCGAAGGCTCCACAACCTGCAGCGATGATTATCGCTTTGCATTCAATTTTGATATTTTTTGAAGTTTCAACAACAAAACTGCCATCATCTTTTTTATCAATTTTTTGCACTTGTTGATTAAGATGATAAGAGGGATGAAAAGGCTCGGCTTGAGCTTCGAGAAGTTCAATTAATTCACTCGCTAAAACTTTTGGATGAGCGGGAATATCATAAATTGGCTTTTCTGGATAAAGCGCTACGCATTGTCCGCCAATGGTTTCGAGCGTATCAATTACGTGGCATTTCATTTTAAGCATACCGGCTTCGAAAATGCTAAATAGCCCTGCGGGACCTGCTCCGACGATAACTATATCTGTTTTGTAAATTGTCATTTGATAATTAATTAAAAAAATCTTTGCTTGTTATTAAAATAATTTTTAAGATTAAAAATATGCTAAATTAAATTCAATTTTTAGCAAATAAAAAATTTCACACAAATTTTTTGGCAAGTCTGCCACATTTTTTTTGCAAAGCCTTGCATAAATTTAAAAATATATTTTTATGATCAAAACCGCATCTCTTGGATTTCCTCGCATAGGAGCCAATCGCGAATTAAAAAAAGCTGTTGAAAGTTTTTGGAAAAAATCTTCAAATGAAGTTGATTTGAAAAAATCTGCTCAAGAAATTCGCCACAATAATTGGCAATTACAACAAAAATCTGGCATCGATTTTATCCCTTCCAATGATTTTTCATTTTACGACCAAGTCCTTGATAATATTGCTTTGTTCGGTGCGATTCCACAACGTTTTGTGAAATCTTTTAAATTCAATTTAGGTGAAGTTGTGGGTTTGGATTTATTATTCGCCATGGCTCGCGGAGCACAACGCGAAAATGTTGACGTCACGGCGATGGAAATGACCAAATGGTTCGACACCAATTATCATTATTTAGTTGCTGAATTTTCTAAAAATCAACAATTTAAAATTTCTTCAAGCAAAATTTTTGATGAATTTCTTGAAGCCAAAAAAGCTGGCATCGAAACTCGTCCCGTAATTCTCGGACCAGTTACTTTCTTGCTTTTGGGTAAGGCAATTGACGGTTCAAATAAACTTGAATTGCTCGATAATTTGCTTTCAGCCTATCAAGAATTATTCAAAAAATTACAAGAAATTGGTGTTAAAGATGTGCAAATTGATGAGCCATTTTTAGTTACTGATCTTTCAAAAGAAGCGGTTCAAGCCTACATAAAAGCCTATCCGCAACTTCGCAAATTTGCCGGTTCAATTAAATTACATTTGGCAACTTATTTCGAAAGTTTAGAGGAAAATGCTGAATTAGCATTTGATTTACAAACCGATTCAGTTCATGTCGATCTAGTTCGTGCACCGCAACAATTTGAAAAAGTTTTGAACTTAGTTCGTGAAAATCAAACCTTGTCGTTAGGCTTGGTTGATGGTCGCAACATTTGGATCAACAATCTCGAAAATTCAATTGCAATTGCTAAAAAAGCGGTGGCAAAACTTGGAAAAAATCGTGTGATTATTGCGCCTTCATGCCAGCTCCTGCATGTTCCCGTGAGTTTACAAAGTGAAGCGGTTCTTGACTCAGAAATTAAATCTTGGCTGTCTTTTGCGACTGAAAAATTACTGGAAATTGTTGCAATTGCAAAAGCCGTGAATGGCGAAGAATCAACGGTTCAAAGCTTGATTGACAATAATAAAAAAGCCGTTGCCAATCGTAAAATTTCTGCCAAAATTCATAATCAAGAAGTTAAAAAACGCGTAGCAAAAATTGACGAATCTTTGCTTAATCGTGAAAATAATTATGAGCAAAGAAAGAAAATTCAAAAGGCTCTAAACTTACCTTTATTGCCAACGACAACAATCGGATCATTCCCGCAAACTAAAGAAGTGCGTAAGGCTCGAGCGGATTTCAAAGCGGGCGTAATTTCTGTAAATGAATATGAAAAATTCATCAAAGAAGAAACCGCACGCACCGTTAAATTCCAAGAAGAAATTGGCATCGATGTTTTGGTTCACGGTGAATTTGAGCGCAACGACATGGTCGAATATTTCGGCGAACAACTTAGTGGTTTTTGCTTTACCAAAAATGGTTGGGTACAAAGTTATGGTTCAAGATGCGTAAAACCGCCGGTAATTTTCGGTGATGTTTCGCGTCCAAAAGCTATGACAGTTGAGTGGGCGACATATGCACAAAGTCTTACTTCAAAAATTATGAAAGGCATGTTGACGGGTCCAATTACTATTTTGCAATGGTCGTTTGTGCGTGATGATCAACCACGCAAAGACACTACGATGCAAATTGCTTTTGCCATTCGCGACGAAGTTTTGGATCTCGAAAAAGCTGGTATCAAAATTATTCAAATCGACGAAGCTGCTCTTAGAGAAGGTTTGCCGATTCGTCAAAAAAATTGGAGCGAATATTTGAAATGGGCGGTCGATGCTTTCCGCATTACAGCCTCAGTGGCTCAAGATCGCACTCAAATCCATACTCATATGTGCTATTCCGAATTTAATGACATTATTTCAGCGATTGCCGATATGGACGCCGATGTGATTTCGATTGAAACTTCACGTTCGCAAATGGAATTGTTGAATTCTTTCATTAACTTCAAATATCCAAATGAAATTGGACCGGGCGTTTATGATATTCACTCGCCAAGAGTTCCTTCGGTTGACGAAATGGAGCAATTGCTTAACAAAGCTTTGAAAGTTTTGGATCCTGAACAAATTTGGGTTAACCCAGATTGTGGTTTAAAAACTCGTGATTGGCCTGAAACTAAATCAGCACTTCGTGGCATGGTTGAAGCGACTAAAAAAATTAGGGCGTCACTTAATTAAATTTGTTTTTGCAAATTTAGCTTTGAGTTGAATCGCTACACGGCGAATAAATCGCCGTATCCGCGATGAGATTCTTTCCCCTCTCCCCGCTTG
>SYAR01000057.1 GCA_005787525.1 Rickettsiales bacterium | reverse complement strand
CGTTTCGCGTCAACGTTATTGGGGTTGTCCATTGCCAATTTTATATTTAGAAGATGGTCGCGTCGTTAAAGTTCCGCAACATCAATTGCCGGTTGAATTGCCGAAGGATGTTGAATTTACTGGAGCGGGAAATCCTCTCGAAAATCATCCAACTTGGAAATACACAACCTATCAAGACGCTGATGGCAAGGTTCTAAAAGCAATTCGTGAAACCGATACTTTCGATACTTTTTTTGAAAGTTCGTGGTATTTTTTACGCTATATTTCACAACCGCAAGATCGTGCTTTTGATAAGGATTTAGTCGATAAAATTATGCCCGTTGATCAATATATTGGAGGAGTTGAGCACGCAGTTTTGCATTTACTTTATTCAAGATTTTTTGTTAAAGCTTTGAAAAAATGCGGATATTTATCTTTTAATGAACCTTTCAAAAACCTTCTTACTCAAGGCATGGTTTGCCATCACACTTTTAAAGATCAAGCGGGGCAGTGGGTTTATCCAAGCGAGGTAATTGAAGTTGAAAATAATAAATTTATTCACGAAAAAACTCGCGAAGAAATTGTTCGCGGTAGAAGCGAAAAAATGAGTAAATCGAAGAAAAATGTCGTCGAGCCGATTAATATTGTTGAAAGTTATGGCGCCGACACTGCGCGTTTATTTATGCTTTCCGATACGCCAGCATCACGTGATTTGGATTGGTCTGAAAGCGGAATTGACGGGGCTTGGCGCTATGTTAATCGTTTGTGGAAATTGGTGGCGAATTTTTCTGCGCAATCACAAAATTTTGACAAAAATAATGTGAAAAATTTTGGCGAAGCTGATTTGGCGGGTAAAGAAAAATATCAAAGCGATATTATTAAAATTACGCATCGCACAATTTTTTATGTTCAAGATGAACTTGATAAAATGGGCTTTAATCGAGCAATTGCTAAAATTCGTGAATTTTCCAATGCCTTAGAAAAATTTGAAATTAAACATGAAATTGATCGCCAAATTATGCATTTTGCTTTACGCAATTTGGCGATTTTAATTTCGCCTTTCATGCCTCATTTAGCCGAAGAATTATGGCTAAATTTGGGTTGCGAAGGTTTGGTTTCGAATGCAAATTTTCCAAAATTTTCTTCAAAATTATTGCAAGATGACGTAGTTTCGGTGGCAATTCAAGTGGCGGGAAAGCTTCGAGCTGTAATTGAAATGCCGAAAGGTTTAGCGCAAGATCAAATGCAAAAATTAGCTTTGGAAAATGACAATGTTAAAAAATTCGTTGAAGGCAATCAAATTAAAAAAATTATCATCGTCCCCGATAAATTAGTTAATATTGTGTTGAATTAAAAATATTTTTCGGGCGATCATTTTAATTGCCCGAATATTTTTTTAGTATCATTTTCGCACATTTTCATTTTAACAATCCACAAATAAAAAATTAATTTGGTATCAAAAACAAAATTAAATTAGAATCAATAAAACAATTTAAATATTATAAATTTTGTCAAAAGTCATTATAAATTAAAAGTAAAAAAACTTTTCAACAAAATTAAAAAATTTAACCAAATTAATTAATTATAAACAACAAACTCTAAGTTCTAGAGCTCTAAATTACATGAAGTTTTTTTTAAAATTATCCAAATTATTCGAAAATTATTTTTTAAAAATAGCCAAATTTTTTCAAAATTTTTTAACTCATCTTGCCTTAATATCTTTAATATTAGAGCAATTTATTTTTGTTGCGAGTGCCACCGCCCAAGCTTTACCAATCATTCCCGACGGCTCGACCGCAACGCAAATTACCCAAACCGCTTCGGGAATTGATCAAATTAACATTGCTTCTCCGAATGTTAATGGTTTAAGTCATAATAAATTTGATGAATATAACGTCAATGTTGCAGGACAAATTATCAATAATTTTTCAGGTAAAAATCCTGCCGAAATTACCGCGGGAACTGGAGCAAATGCGGTGACGCAAACACAGATTGGCGGTTTAGTAATCGCCAACCCTAATTTAAATCAAGCAGGAAGTGCCAAAATAATTCTCAATGAAGTAACGTCGGGCAATGTTTCTCAGCTTTTGGGTTATACCGAAATTGCCGGCACTAAGGCCGATTTAATTTTGGCAAATCCCAATGGCATTACTTGCAAAGGGTGCGGATTTATTAACACCGCGAGGCTTTTAATGGTCGCGGGAAAAAGTGATTTTGACGCCAATGGTAATTTTGGATTTAATTTAAAAGAACAAACTAATCCCAATCTTTATGTTCCGCTAATCACGATTGACGGGCTTGGGCTTGATGTAACAAAAGTTGCTGGAACTGAAATAATTGCATCAAGCGTAAAGCTTCTAGCTTCGATTTATGGCGGTGAAAATAATTCTTTGATGATAAAAACTGGCGATGGCAAATATGATTATGCCAGCAAAAACATCGATTCGATTAACAGCGACATCGCCAATACAAATTCGCAAACATCGCCAATTTTTGCCATCGACGCTTCAGCTTTAGCAAAAATTCAAGCCGGACAAATTTATTTAATTGCAACGAAGAAAGGCGTCGGTGTTCAAATGGCAAATGAGATTTTGGCATCACAAACTCTAAATCTTGAAGCTAATGGCGATATTTATTACCAAGATATTGCGGTTGGTGATGAGGCAAATTTAAAATCGAGTGGCACGATTCAAAATATCGATTCAAACGCTTCAATTCTAGCACCAAATGTTAATATTCAAGCCGAGAATTTCAACAATTCGGCGCTAATTTCAGCTTATAATCTCAATATTAAAAATGGTGAAAATTTTAACAATGAGGGCAATCTTGAAGCTTTAAATTTAACATTCGCAAATATTAATAAT
>SYAR01000056.1 GCA_005787525.1 Rickettsiales bacterium | reverse complement strand
TGCTTCTAAAGCCTTAATTGCCAAAGGTTTTAGCGAATTCAAAAAATTAAATCCGACTCAAAAATAATTCAAGCAAAAATAATTTACGAAGAATAATTTGCGAAAAAATAATTTAGGCAAAAATAATTTACGAAGAATAATTTACGAAAAAATTATTCAAGCAAAAATTATTCAAGCGAAAATAATAAAATTCAAAAATTAAATTCTCGACGAAAATTATTTTAAACACCACGCAAAAAACCATTTGAGATTTGCAATATTCATTTGCATATCTCCTCTTCATCAAACTCTAAAGCTTCACCTTTTGCTTTAAAATTTTCATTACCTCCTTAGTTGATAATAAATAAAATCAAGCACTTCAAAGCAATTTTTAAAAATTTCCTCATTCCAAAATCTTAAAATTTTAAAATCCCGAAATTTTAAAAAATCATCGCGAATTTTATCGCTTTTAATTATGTCAATTTCGCCATGCTGACTGCCGTCTAGCTCTATAATTAACTTTTTTTCAAAACAAACAAAATCAACAATATATTTTCCAATTATTTGTTGTCTTTTAAATCTAAAGCCACCAAGTTTTTTACTGCGAATATAATACCACAGCAAGCCTTCGGCATCGGTTTGGTTATGGCGTAAATTTTTCGCGAATTGAAGTTTTTCTTGAGAATATGAATTTTTGGTAATCGATAAAGCCCCCTCCCCGAAATTGCCTTGCAATTTCGACCCTCCCGCAAGGTGAGGGTGATGGCACCGAGCATTCGACACGCTCTCAATGGAATGGTGATGGCACCGAGCTTGGGATTGATTAGATCGAGGTTTATTGATATGTTTGGTGAACATATTTAAATTTTATTTAGGTTAATTTAGGTGGTAGAATTTTTAAAAGTTTTTTTAAGTTGAGTAATTTTAAAATTAATTTTTGAATTTTCAACAAGCTGTTTGCAATCACCCAAGAAAAAAAGAAACTGGTACCTTTTTTTCTCCCCTTGCGACTTACAAACCTGCATTTTAAAAATCATTCGTCAAGCTTACGGAATCATCACCCTCCCCTTGCGGGAGGGTAAAATTTTCTGCAAGAAAATTTTGGGAGGGGGAATTTATATTTTACTAAATTAATTTTTTCACTCAAAATTTATTTATTAAATTTTTTTTAATTATTTGGTTTTTAATTTAAAGCTTTCCGCCCCCTCCCCGAAATTGCTTTGCAATTTCGACCCTCCCGCAAGGTGAGGGTGATTGCACCCAGCATTCGACACGCTCTCAATGTAAGGGTGATGGCACCGAGTTTGAATTATTTATTTTTTAGTTTTTTTTGAATTTTCATTTTCTTCTATCAAAGAGTTTGGTGGTGTGAATGATTTTGAATCATTTTTTGATTGAGGTTTAGAGTTATTAATTCCATTATATAGAGGTTTTGGAATATTTTTATCTTGCAGTTTTGAATTATTATTGATTATTGGTTTTGAATTATTTTTATTTAAATTTGTCATATTATTTAAAATTTATTATTTGTTAAAGCATTAAATTGGTTAAAAAATATATTATTCTATCAAACGGAACAGTAAGCCCAACTGCAGTAAGAAAAGTTGAAAACGCAAAACATAAATTCCGAAATTCGTCAAATTTTTTTGCCTTTTCAAAAAGACTACTTACAAATTTTTTCTTGTCTTCATCTTTGCTTAATGCATTGTCACATCCTTCTCTTGCGGTTGTCACCGAAATAATTTGCAATGCAATTACAAAACAAAAGCCATACAATGCTATACTAAGAAAAAACTGAGAAGTTACTGCAAGCTTATCATTAGATAGGGCATTAAACAAAAAAGGGAAAGCTAAGCTTGATATTCCAAATATAAGATTGTTTAAAAATTTTTGATTATCTTTATAAAGCTCGCTCAATCAATAATTTTCTGTATTCCTCTTTATCTTGTTTATTCTTAGTCATTATCACCCCTAATTTTTTTTTCTACCATCTCCTCATAAAGCTTAAATAAATGCTCGAGCCTTTCTTCGTCGCTTAGAAAAGGGCGGGAGCGATAACATAATTCAATGGCGAAATCAAGATCGCGATGAGCTTGACGCAATTCCGCTGGCATTTTATCGGGGTCGTAAATTTCTGCCATAGTTTTTTGCGAGTATTTTTCGCGCTCTTCCAAAATATTATAAACATGATTGGTCAAATTTTGTTTTTGCTTCTCGCTAATATCAGGAAATGGAAATGTGTTGTAGCAAATTTCAGCGGAGTATCTTAAATCTGTTTTTAGTCTTCCACCAACCGCCCTAACCCACAACATATGAATTTTAGAAGTTAAAACTGCAAAAATCCACGGCTCGGCGTCAAAAACTACAAAAGCAAGATTTGATATAATAAATTTATTACTAAGATAGCCAATTGGAATATACTCTCTCCTTTCAGAAGAAACGCTTGGAATAATTAATTGATGGTTACTTCCAGGATTTTTATATTGAAAAAACTCATGAGATTTTAATGCTAACTTTTTTGTTGCAGGATTCTTACTAGACTCTCTGTGCTTTCTTACCAAATCAATTCTTTCTTTAATAAATTTAATTTTTAAAGCCTGACTCAGATCTTTATCTTCAATCCATAAACACCAACGATCTTGCCCCCTAATAAATTCTTGCGAACCTAGAAATTTTTTTATAAATATTTCTGCTTCAGGATTTTGATTTAATAATTCATCTTTCTCTGACTTAAGTAAAATCAAGCCTCCGCCATCATTTGGCATATTGCCAAAATTCATTTTTGGAAAATTTTTAGAAATCGGTTTATTGATGCGAGTTATTGTTAGATTTGAACCCGAGGTTAAATAAGGGCTGATATTTTCTACTAATTTTTCACTAAATTCTTTTTTGCTATTTTCAATAAATAAAGTTTTTGGGGTTTTTAAACTTATTGGCTTCAAGCCAATAATAGCAACGGTTACCCCCGCATTATATTTGGCATTATTTTGCCAACGAAATGAAGTGTAAGCAAAAAATATTTCAACATCAAACTTAAATAAATGTGGCCATAATAAACCAACCGAATCGCCCTGACAAATTGAATTTGTTGAAACAAAAGCAAATCTTGAATTGGTAATTTTGGAATTTAAATTTTGAATAAATTGCGATGCTTTATAAAACCAACAAGCGATATAATCAAGATCACGATATTTTGTTAATTTTTTATCAAACACAAGATCCATATCGTCTTTTTGTTCTTTATTTTGAACACGCGCACCCAAATAAGGTGGATTTCCTAAAATGTAAATTTCCTTGCCAACATCCTTTTGACAATGCTCTTCCCAATTAATTCTTGTGGCATTTTCGCAAATAATTTTTCCACCTTCTTGAAGTGGTAAAGTTGGATTGGCTTGCCCAAAAATTTCAATATATTTAACATTCATTTGATGCTCAGCCAACCAAAGCGAGAGCTTGGCGATTTGACAGGCAAAATCGTCAATTTCAATGCCATAAAATTGCGAAAGCCTAATTCGTGAAAATGGAAAAGCGAAAGCCGAGGTTATTTGACGAATGCGATTTAAAATTTCAATTTCAAGTTTTTTTAATTCTTTAAAGGCAATGATTAAAAAATTTCCCGAACCGCAAGCTGGGTCAAAAATACGAATATTTTCAAGCCTCAAAAGCAATTGATTAAGTTTTTTATAATCATCAAAATTTTTATCAAATTCATTTTTTAATTCTTGTAAAAAAAGTGGCTCAATTACCTTCATAATATTTGGCACCGAAGTATAATGCATGCCCATTACGCTTCGCTGTTCATTATTCACCACCGCTTGCATCATCGATCCAAAAATATCGGGATTGATATCTTGCCAATCGAGTTCGCCACATTCAATTATCAATCTTCGTGATTTCGCAAAAAATTTGGGAATGTTAATTTTTTGCGAAAAAAGCCCGCCATTTACATAAGGAAATTGTTGTAAAAAATGCGGAAAATTTGTGCGATTTTTACTATTTAAAACTTCAAAAAATTTCTCAAAATATTGATCTAAATCACTACCATCGATTTGCGTGTTTGAATCAAGAGTGTCAATGAAAGATGAGAGTTTAAAAATACCAGTATCTTCGGCAAAAAAACAAAAAAGTAATCTCGATAAAAAAATATTTAAATTTTTTAAATCTTCTTCATTTTTAAACTGATTATCTTTTTGAATTTCATCATAAATTTTTGCCATTTTTTCTGCGGCTTTAACATCTGCGGGGTTTTCATTTTTGTGGCTAGCTTTTTCCATGCCTGCCCAAGGCGAGAAGAAATCAGAACGCTTATTTAGATTAATAATTTTTTCATCAAGAGTGTCTTTTGTTTTGGTGTCAATTGCTAAAATTATTTTAAAATCGGTAACAATTATGAAGCGAGGATTGTGGCGATTGGTTGCTTCGTCATTTTTAATTGAATCGATTAAAACATACAAATCTTGATCTTCACATTCTTGAAAAAAAAGTTTTTTCTTAAGAATTATCTGACCTTCTTTTTTGGCTAAATTATGTTTACCTTTTTTTAGAAGAGTGATGGTTGTTTTTGGCAAGCCATAAGCGAGAAGAAGCTCATAGATAAAATTTTCTCTAGAGAAATTTTTTATCAAAATATTAATATTTTCTTCAATTTTTGCGATATTCATATTTTTAAAATTATTCGTCCATTTGTGATAAATTTTTGCTCGCTTACTTGCAACATCAAATCCCAGCCAGCCCTTTGAATTGAAGGCACGATGAACTTAGTTGCGATATCTTGTTCGCTTAATTTCTTTTTTTCAATGAATTCAATATTCACACTCACGAGATTATTTTTTGTTTGATAAAATTATTCCAGCGGTGTCTTTAAAAAAGCTTAATTCACATACAAAAAAATGCAAATTTTAAATTAATAAAACTTAAATCCGCACCGAAACCCCCCATCTCCCAACCCATAACCTCACTAAATCCAAAGAAAAAAATTGATTAAAATTAAGATTGCATTACTCATTAACAAATGACACAAAAAAAATAATAAAAAACTTCAAATAGAAAATATATTGATTTATAAAAGTTAAGCACAAAAAATAAAAAATATAAATTTCATAAGTTTATATTAAAATTTATATTATGCTTAATCTATATCCCACAGGATCTTCAATCGAAAGAGATTGGAGAAATAAAAATGCCGAAATAAGCAAAATATTTGATGAAAAATCTTTCGATTTAAGTCCCAAAGAATTTGAGGAAAAATGCAATAAAGTTTTGCAAGATTTAACCTCCGCTGATAGCAATATCAATATCGCAAAATTGCTCGGAATAAAAGAAGAAACAATCCACAATATTATCGCCGATAATTTTATTCCTAACAAACAATATGAAATTTTTTTAGATCGGTTGCATTTATTAAATTTTGATAGAAAATCTGGCAAAACCACTACAGCCATAACCTTCCCCGATCCGGCAAATCAAATTTATGCCGACAATATTTTAAGCGGAATGCCGAGAGCCTTCAAAGCAGAAATCGCCCAAAATGAATTTATACCTTTTGCCAAAAGTTTTGATAGATATTTTGCCGGCAAAATTCGCTATTTGGCATTCGTAAATCTTGGTCTGAATCCAGTTTTAAGCCAAGCAAGTGCCGAGGAATTTGAGACCATAAAAGAAAAAGCTCCCGCCAGTTTTTTTCCCACAAAAGAAGATGGAAATTTTTTTAAAGATCGGGATTGTTTTTCAATTCCGCCGAGCGAAAGATTTAGAATTTCATCCTTGGTTGCCCATACTTTCGGAATAGAATTGAGAGACGGTTCGAAATTATTAAATCAATATTGTTCATCGGCGATTGCCGTCACAAATTACAACATTTCTTCATGTGATTTATTAAAAAAATCTTTGGGTAAAATTTTTTGGACCACTTCAATGAAAGATGATTCTGGACTCTACTACATCGACGGCTCAATCGAAATGATAAAAGCCTCCAAAGAAAATTTTTTACCATCAGAATTTAGCCAATATAATACTATTATTCATGAATATGGACATCATTTATTATACAATTTAGGTCATCCAAATTTTGATGATGTCGATAATAAATTTAAATATTTTCCAAGAGAAAATAGTGATTATTTTTTTGGATCTCTTACCTCATCTAAAATCGATAAAACCAAAACTTCTTTAGCTGGATATTATTCATTGGATGATTCTTGCGATAAGTCCGCGAAGATTGCTCCGATTGATTTAGTAGTTAAAAAATTTGCACAATATTGTTCATACCGCTTTCAAAATAACACTGAAATTGGTAGAAATTATCGCCAAGATTTTGAAAAAATAAATCTTCCAAAAATTGATACCGATTTTTGTATGCCTACCGCAAAAATCGATCCTTCTAAAAAAATATTATTCGATTCATTTTACAATTTTATTTGCATGGCTTTTATAATTTCCTCGGTTGATTTTTTTTTGGCTTGCAAAAGAGGGGGAAATGGCGAATTGAAAAATTCGAGAGAATCAAAAATAAATTTTTTGTCAACAATCCTAACACCAGTCATACATGGCTTTGATAGCTTATTAATAAACGGTGCCAAAATATCTTATTCACAAATTTTAAAAACAAATTTTGTTAAAAATTTAAGCGAATCAGTTGCTCAAAAAACTGGTTATAAAGATTCATCGATGGAAAAATTAATAAGAGACATTAACAAATCCTATGAAAAATTACCAAGAATTGCCAAGAATTCTTTAAAAATAATAGCCACTTATCAAGCTTTATTTTTTTTAAAAGATATGATTGGCGGAAGACCAATTAATACTTCATCAAATCATGATTTTAGCAGATTTGGAAATTTATATTATGATAGAAATATCGAAGTTTCTGGGTTATTTTTATCGTCATTAGCCTCCTCAACGGCACTTGGATTATTTAATTTTGCCTCAGAAAAAATTAGCGATAAAATTTATGAATCAATCCATACTTCGACTCAATCAAATCAAAACCCCACCTCAAATACATATTCATCAATTTCGTCTGATCCGATTGAAATTTTAACGACCGAATCGCAGATATCAACGGCAACAACAACACAAGAAACTCCATCAAATTCAAATTTAGTTTTTATTCATACAGCTTCATCTTTAACAACTCCAGTCAGAATTAATTCAACCCCCTCAACCTCACCAAACTCAGAAAATTCACAACAATTAATTTCAAAAAATACCAAAGATTATTTATTATGTGGCAGTGCTTAAAATATATAAAAATTAAATTGCTTTAATAAAAATTTTAATGAAGATGCTAAATTTTTAATCTTTAATCATTAAAAAAAATAAAATGTCTTGGATTTTTTTAACAATTTCGGCAATTGTTTTTCAAGTAATTCGCAATCTTGAACAAAAAAAATTACATCAGAATTTAGATGTTTTTACCACCTCGTGGTCGCGTTTTATATTGCCCTTCCCTTTTGCTATAATCGCGGTTGCATCGACTTTTAATTATTATGATTATGAATTTTTTCGCTACATTTTAATCAATGCTTTATTTCAAATATTGGGCAATATTTTTTTGATTAAAACCATTCAAACCAGAAACTTTTCAGTAGGAGTTGCATTTTCCAAAACCGAAATAATTCAAGCCTTAATTTTAGGATTTATTTTATATAATTTTCGCTTTAATTTAAACGAAATTTTAGCAATTTTTTTAGCTTTTATCGGCATAATTTTATTAGCCAAAATTGATTTTAAAAATTTTAAAGATTTAACTAAATCTATGAAAAATATCGCCAGTTTATATGGTATTTTATGTGGTTTTTGTTTCGGCATAACTTCTTATAATATTCAATTTGCCAGCAATTATTTAATCACTGACGGATTCAGCTCTATCAAAGCTTCAACCCTAGTTTTACTTTACACAATTTTCTTTCAAAATATTTTTTTTATTATTCTAAAATCTTATCAAAAAAAATTATTTAACGATATTAAAAAATTATTTTTGGTAGAAAATTATCGTCGATTTTTACTTACTTCGATTTCAAGCTTCATCGGTTCAATTTGTTGGTATGGCGCTTATACTATCGGCAATGTAATGCATGTAAAAACCGTTGGACAATTAGAAATTATTGCTAGTATGTTGGTTTCTAAATTTTACCTAAAAGAAAAAAATAATATTAAAGAAAATCTTGGTATAATTTTTATTTTAATTGCAATATTGTTAATTATTTTGTTATAAAATATGAGTTCAAATATACAACGAAAATTCTTTGGAACCGATGGCATTCGTGGCACCGCCAACCAATTTCCCATGACCGCCGAAATTGCTTTAAAAGTCGGCATGGCTCTCGGTGCCAGATTTGGAGCTAGCTTTACCAAAGATCATCATCGTCATCGCGTTGTAATCGGCAAAGATACCCGCCTCTCGGGCTATATGATTGAACCCGCCTTGACCGCCGGCTTTGTCGCCATGGGCTTAGATGTTTTTTTAGTCGGACCAGTGCCGACGCCCGCCGTTTCAATGCTTACCAAATCACTTCGTGCCGACATCGGCATCATGATTTCGGCTTCGCATAATCCATTTCACGATAATGGCATTAAAATTTTTGATCGCGAAGGTAATAAACTCAACGACTTAATCGAAATCGAAATCGAAAATTTAATTACCGCCGATTTAACTCAATATTTGGCAAAATCTATCGATTTAGGACGAGTTCAAAGACTCGAAGACACCCGCGGACGCTATATCGAATTCGTCAAAAATTCTTTTCCGCGCGATAAAAATTTAAGCAATTTAAAAATTGTCGTCGATTGCGCCAACGGCGCTTCTTATTCAATGGCGCCAACGATTTTTCGTGAACTCGGTGCTCAAGTTATTGAAATCGGCGTCGAGCCGAATGGTTTCAATATCAACGAAAATTGTGGCTCAACTCATCCGCAAATTTTACAAAAAAAAGTGGTGGAAGAATCCGCCGATATCGGCATTGCCCTTGATGGCGACGCTGATCGCTTAGTAGTTGTCGATGAAAAAGGCAAGATAATCGATGGCGATAAATTAATCGCCATTATCGCCGAAAAATTGCATGATGAAGGGCGTTTGAAGGGCGATTTGGTTATTATTACACAAATGTCGAACATGGCGCTCGAAGAATATTTAAATTATATCGGCGTTTCGACAATTCGCACCCAAGTCGGCGATCGTTATGTACTCGAAGAAATGCGTCGTCAAAAATGTAATTTTGGTGGCGAACAATCGGGGCACATCGTGCTTGGCGACTACTCTACCACGGGCGACGGCTTGATCGCTTCTTTACAAATTTTAGCAAAATTGGCGAGCGACAATAAAAAAATTAGTGATTTGGCAAATATTTTTCAACTCAATCCGCAAATTTTAAAAAATATTCGTTTCGATAAAAATGCTCCAAATCCTATGGCGGACAAGTCTTTTCAAGATTTTATTTCTCAAAAAGAATTGGAATTAAAAAAATCTGGTCGCATTTTAGTGCGCAAATCTGGCACCGAAAACCTGCTTAGAATCATGATCGAAGGCAAAGATTTTGATTTGATTAATAAAATTTCGGATGAGATAATTCTCTTTACTAATAATTTTTTTAAATAAAAATTATAATTGTTTTTTTTAATAATTTAATTAATTTTTACGTGCGGAGAAATATTACTTCAAACCAAACTAACGTTTTAAATTATGTGTTTAGTGGATTTCCAAATCTATTTGCTTCGCCAAATATAAATGCTCCAACACCAAGATGTTTTTATCCAACCAATTCCCAAACATATCTTCGCAATCGACTCCAAGACCCCAATCCATGTTATCGTCCCAAATCAATTCTTGACTCAGTTCTTGATGCAAGTATTTTTTTCCCACAACAAGTAGAAATAACTAGAGCTTCATGTTAACCTCAATGATTTAATTACAAGTATCTTAACAAAAACCCATTACTTTCCTCAAATTTTTCATAAAAATTTATAATTTTTTAGATAAAATTGCTAAAAAAATTTGATTATATTTTAATTTTCTAGCCCAAATTTTATATTTTTTAAATAGAATTTGTTTTGGTCTTTTTATTTATTTTTAAAAAAGAAAAACAATATGAAATTGATTAAAATGCTGTATTTTTTCAAGGCGAAATTAAAATCTATTCGCGTGAAAACTCTACCATTTTTTCGCTAGAGGCAGAAGAACCCCCCACACTATGAATGCTCGAAGAAGGCTGTATTTTTTTACTCGAAACACTTTCTACCCTTTCTACTCCTTCTTCTTCACGCCCTCTTTTATCTCCAGCTCTAACTCCCTCAAAATTAATTAATTTACTGTCAATTTTTTCAACATGCTCTTGCAATTCTTTTATAATTTTTTCAACATTTTTTAATTTTCCTAATTGAGCTTGAGATCGTCTCAACATAAAACCTAGGCATTGGGGATCTAAGCCATTAAGAAATTTATTTCTATTCTCTTCACTTTTGTCAGAGCAAAATTTAATTATAAAAGCATCTTTGCGTTCCTCCGAAGAACCGCTCTCAATTTCTTTTACAAAATTATTTTTAGCGTCTCGATGTTTAAAAAAATCTGCATCCGACATAAAATCTTCAAGCCCATGAGGATCTTCTCTTTGTTTAATTTTCAAGCCTTCAATAACTTGCTCCAAATTTCCAAATTTTGATTTCTGTTTTTCAAATTCTGTTATAATTAAAGAAAGATTTTCTTGCGTTAAAACTTCAAAAAACTTACCTCTTTTTTCCGGATTTGAAGCCGAAAGTTGTGCACTAAAACTTTCTTTCTTGCCTTCATCACCATGCTCAAAAACCAGTTTAATAAAATTATTTTTGGCTTGGGGAGTTTGAAAATTCCAAGCTAAAAAATCATCGATTTTGACTTCTTTTTTTTCAAATAAAAACTTAATTTTATCTACATCTTCTTGGCTAAGATTTAGATGCGAAGTGGCGATTAAATTAAAATGTTTTTGATGATCAACTTCATCCAAAACCAAATTATCATTAAAAAATTTGTTTCTGTTAATTTGATCAATAAAATCAGGTGTGGTTTGTAGAAATTTTGTTGTTGGTTTTTCTAGCTTTGCTTTTTTTTCTTTCATTAAACTTCTATCCATAAGAGAACTCATTTTTTCAAAAAATTCAATCTTATCGAGAAAATTTTTCTCAAAATTTTTTACGCTCTCAAATAATTTTTCACCAGCCTTATCAACCATTTTTTGCCTTAAATCCTTATATGATTTATATCCTTCTCCACCCTGAACTTTCAATACTTTATCATAAGTAAAAAGTCGATCAGTCGTTGACTTTTCAATTTGATTTTGAATTTCAAGTAAATGACGTGATGCCACATAAAACCCTTTAAGCTGGCAATTTCTTCTAATTTGCAACTTGGTTGGAATTGAATGAGTCATCCCTAAAAATTTACATCCAAAAATTTCTTTTGATTCTAATTTTTCCCGACTAAAATGTTGCAAACGAAATTCTTTGGTAGTTTTACCTTTTGAATTTTTATTAACAAAATCTTCGGCAAATTGTGGAATAAAATCCATTAACTCTTTTAGTTCAAAAGTTGTTGCGCCATAAATATAAGGTGATTGATCACGTCCAATTTGCGCACTTATTTTTCGCTCTGAAAAAACCTTATTACCATCGCAATAGCTAATTTTTGTTAATTTATTTTGAGCATTAACATGAAATATAAAATAAGAAGCATGTCTATTTAATTGAGAATTGTAAATGCGAAGTTCGGTTTTATCTCCATTAGCATCATGACATTCAATTGTAGATGGCTCTTCTTTAGCTTCAGTTATTGTTTTATAAATTTTAAGAAGCTTTTTGGATAAATCACTCTCTAACTCTTCTTCACTTGGTAAAATGGATGATGTTATTGATTTAAATTCTTTATCATACATTCCTTGACCAGATTCATCATAAAACAATTTTAAAAATCTATAATTACCAACAAATTCAACAATATTTTTAATTTTTTCATCTTGCAAATATTTACCAAATTGTTTAAAAAAAATATGTTCGAATGTGCTTTTATTTATGCAGGAAGGTTCATTATAGTATCGTTCTAGACTATAAAAAATTGGATTGTTTCCTTGTTGATCTTTTTGATCCAAAACCCTTTCATTGGTCTCTATTATTGTTGTTAGTGCATCAAATATACGGTTATGAATAGCGTAAAAAACCGGAGTTAAACCATTTCTATCTTTCTGTTTTAGAGTTTCTGGATTAGTTTCTATTATTGTTTTTAGCGCATCTGAATAGCTACGCATAGCATAAAAAACTAGAGTTAAACCATTTTTATCTTCCTGTTTTAGAATTTCTGGATTAGTTTCTATTATTGTTTTTAGCAAATCTAATTTATCGAAATGCATTATATTAAAAACCGAATTTAAAACATCTTTATTTTTCCAATCTAAAGCTTGTGGGTTATGTATTATTATCGATTTTAAACCATCCCACTTACGCTGATTAATTGCGTAAAAACATAGATTTAAACCATCTTTATTTTGTTTTTTTAAAAAATCTGGATATTGTGTAATTATCTTTTCTAAAACTTGTGGTTTAAGCAATTCGTTTGGTATAAAATTAATAACAAAATCAAGGCGTTGTATATTTTCTTCACGGCTTGATTCGGGAGATAAAAATGATTCAATTGCTTCTTTACATTTATCTATTTTATCACAAATTTTTTTTTGATCTTCATTGCCTTCTTCCTTAACAATATCATAAAAAAACGATATATTTTTATCATTATTGAAATTGAAAATCTGATTTAAGTTGATTTTAACAATTTTGTCTTTTATCAAATAATTAATTATTTCAATTAAATCTTCCTGTTCAAGATCTTCCTGTTCAAGATCTTCCTGTTCAAGATCTTCCTGTTCAAGATCTGCCTGTTCAAGATCTTCATCTTCAAGAATATAGTGGAGTTTTTTTTCTAAAGTTTCTGGGCTAGAATGTTCAGCTAAAGCTTTAAACATTTCAAAATTATAACATAAATCAAGAGAAGT
>SYAR01000055.1 GCA_005787525.1 Rickettsiales bacterium | reverse complement strand
ATAGCCTAAACGGCTATTTTTAGCGAAGAACGGGATCAGGAACGAAGTGACGCAATCCCCGTCGTGAATCTTTTTCGAAGAAAAAGATGAAACGTTTATCAACAAGGAAAATCTAAAAACGAATTAGCCAAAGGCGACGCGATCCCAGGGGCAAAAAAAAGGTACCAGGTACCATTTATTCTCATCGCGAATGGGCGAATTTATTTCGCCCGAAGCGATTCAACTGAAAGCTAAATTTGCGTAAGGTTATTCGCGTTTAAAAAATAGCCTAAACGGCTATTTTTAGCGAATAACGGGACAAGGAGCGAATGCGACGCGGTCCCAGTCGTGAATCTTTTTCGAAGAAAAAGATGAAACGTTTAGCCACAAAAAAATTCATCAAAAGTTTTTCTACCAAATTCCTCTTTTTTTAATCTGAATTTATGTTAATCACAATCATTTCTTATTCTCATTTTTTAATTGTTTATTATCCAAAAGCCTTTTGAATTCGCGGTCAAAGTCACTCTCAAATTTTTTATCTCTTTCTTTGCGATATTTTTCAAATTCAAAAACAGCTTTATTTTCCGCCTCAAAAGCACTCACCTTGCTCGAATTATGTAAAAGTTTTTTTTCTGAAATCGTAAGAAATTCATCGAGTTTTTTTATCCAATCCTGCATTTTCATCAACCTACCCGAACTGGCTTGAAGCTCTGCAAAATCAATGTAAAGAGAAACAATTAAATTTAGTTGCATTAACTCATTTTCATTTAAGTAATTCTTTGCAACAACGATATCGCTTTCGATTATATAGTCTCCCTTAAATACATTTAATCCCATAAAAGGTTTTGTGGCATCAGCCCTTTCAGCAATTATTTCGGCAGCCGTTTTACCGCAAACCGCAAAATGCATTTTATTCTGAACTGTGGCAAAAAATTTTTGAGTTAATTCAGCATCGATTTTATAATCAATGCTGGTAGCGTAAATATCGGTAACTTTTTGATAAAACCTTCTCTCGCTTGAGCGAATATCACGAATTCGTTGCAATAATTCTTCAAAATAACGAGCCCTTCCATCTGTTTCTTTGAGCCTTTCATCATCCATTGTAAAGCCTTTGATGAGATATTCTCTTAATCTTTCAGTTGCCCATTTTCGAAATTGAACACCACGATTGGAACGAACACGATAACCAACCGCTAAAATTGCATTAAGATTATAATGCTTGGAATTTCTCTCAATTTCGCGATTCCCTTCTTTTTGAACTATTCGGAAATTCCGAATAGTTGAAACTTCTTCCAACTCTTGCTCTTCGAATATATTAGCAAGATGCTCATTAACAGTGGTAATTGAAACTTCAAAAAGTTCCGCAATCAATTTTTGAGTAAGCCAAACATTTTCATCCTCTATTCTAACGCGAATTTTTGCATTATTTCCAAGTGGCTGGAAGATTGAAATTTGTGGCTTGTTTTGATTATTTTTGGTCATAAATTTAGGTTTTAATTAATGATGATTTCGGTTGGTGATTTAAAATTTGATCCCAAATTATAGAAATTTTTTTATTAATCAAATGCTACGAATTAAATTTGTGAAGCAAATTTAATTAAGAAGCATTATTTCTCATGAAATATTCGCCGATGAGGAAACAATTGACCCCCGCTTTTCTAAAATTATCAATTTCTTGCTGAGATTTAATTCCGCTTTCGCACACCAAAACATAATCTTTTGGCACGAATTTTTGTAATTCCAAAGTAGTGTTCAAATCGATTTTCAAAGTTTTTAAATCACGATTATTAACGCCGATAAGTTTCGATTTAAGTTTGAGAGCGCGCTCCAATTCTTCAAGATTATGAACTTCGATCAACACCGACAAACCGCTATCTATCGCTACTTGCTCAAGCTCTCGCAATTTTTCATCATCAAGCATGGCGACGATTAATAAAATGCAATCCGCCCCCAGCATTTTGGCTTCATAAATTTGATAAGAATCGACCATAAAATCTTTTCTTAACAGTGGCAAAGAGCATGATTCTCTAGCTTCGATCAAAAAATTATCATGACTATAAAAATATTTTTCATCGGTTAAAACTGAAATGCAAGTGGCGCCGTTTTTTTCGTAATTTTGAGCGATTTTTTTAACATCCAAATTGTCGACGATGATTCCCGCTGAAGGCGACCCGCGTTTTATTTCGCAAATTAAACCTAATTCATTTTTATCATTACGATTTTTTAAAGCTTGATAAAAATCTTTGGGAGGTTTGTTGCACTTGGTTTTAGCACATATTTCTTGCACCGAAATAATTTTTTTGCGATTGCGAACTTCGATAATTTTATGTTGATAAATTTCGTGAAGAATATTCATTTTAACTAGATTTTTTTAGCGATTTTTAAACCAACTGCAAGCCCGATGAGCACTACAAAATAGGTGATTAATTGCGTTAATGAAGGTTTGTCGATATAGCCGAAAATTAAATGTAAAAATTTGCCGAAAATACTATTTTGTGATAAAATTTGCGAAGCGTCGAAGATTGGATCGATGAGTGGATCAACGATTTGTGCATCTGACCAAAACCTTATGCCCGTTGTCGCCGTTGCCGATGCGAAAAAAATTAAAAGCCAACTACTTACCATGAAAAAATATTTGCCGAAGGCTTTGAGCAAGCCAAAATAAAGCGCTAAACCGAGTAAGCTTCCGCAAAATAATCCCGTTACCAAGCCGACAATAATTTGAAAAATTTCAACTCCCGAAACGAAATAACTATAAGAGAAAAGGACAATTTCCGCACCTTCGCGAATCACCGAAAGCAACACCACAATCATCAAAGCGTAAAGCGGTTTTTTGCCTTCCTTCACCGAATTACCGAGGCGTTTTAATTCGCCCGACAAAGATTTGGCGTGCTTTTGCATCCACAACACCGTCCAGCCAATCATGAAAGACGCCGAAAGTAAAATTAAACCATTGAAAAATTCTTGCCCCATGCCGTCAAGCGTAGAGGAAATGCGGTCGGTGAAAAATGCCAATAACAACGAGGCACCAACTCCCAAGCCAAGTCCCGCCACAATCCACTTAGTGCGATTCTCAACTTCTTTGGTCGCCGAAATAAGAATACCGAGGATTAAGGCGATTTCCAAAACTTCGCGAAAAACCACAATGGCAATTTGTAAATAATAAGGTGAATTTGTTTCCATAAAAAATAATTTTCTTTTAAATTTACAATTAATCCATATTTTCTTCAAGGCAATTTATTTCAAAATCATTAAAATTATGCTTTCAATTTATATTCATTACCCTTATTGCCTGTCGAAATGCCCTTACTGCGACTTCAATTCGCATGTTCGAAGCGATATTGATTACCATGAAATGTTTGAAAGTTATAGCCATGAAATAAATTTTTTTAGCGAAAATATTGTCGAAAAAAATGTTAAAACAATTTTTTTTGGGGGCGGGACGCCGTCTTTAATGCCAATCTCTTTGGTCGAAAAAATTTTAGCAAAAATCGCCGAAAAATTTACGATTTTAGAAAATTGCGAAATCAGTTTAGAGGCCAATCCAACTTCGGTCGAAGCGCAAAAATTTGCTGATTTAAAAAAAATTGGTGTCAATCGTTTGTCCCTAGGGATTCAAGCCTTGAACGCTAATGATTTAAAATTTTTAGGACGCGAACATTCGGTTAATGAAGCCGAAAATGCCATCAAATTAGCGCAAAAATATTTTGCAAATTTTTCTTTCGATTTGATTTACGCGCGACCAAATCAAACTCTAAAATCTTGGCAAGAAGAACTCGATAAAGCCTTGAGTTTCAACACCCCTCACCTTTCTTTATATCAATTAACGATTGAAAAAGGCACCAAATTTTTTAGCCAATTTCAACGCAAAGAATTTATTATGCCCGACGAAAATTTATCGGCACAATTTTATGAAATCACCAACGAAACCATGATTGGCAAGGGTTTTCGCCATTACGAAATTTCAAATTATAGTTTAAAAAATTTTGAATCTCTTCATAATTTAGCTTATTGGCATAGCGCTGATTATATCGGAATCGGCGCCGGAGCTCACTCGCGAGCATATTTTAAAAATAAAAAATTGCGTCAAGCGGTGCAAATGATCGCCGAACCCAAAGCTTGGATCGAGCAAAATCGCAAACAAAAAAATGGCATTCAAAAAATTGAAGATATTGACGAAAACGCTTTGATCGAAGAAATTATCATGATGGGTTTACGCATAGAAGGAGGCATCTCGGAGGCGGTTTTCAAAAAACATTTGAACAAAAACTTTTCCCAAATTTTCGATTTCAAAAAATTAAATTTTTTGATTGAAAATGGTTTTTTGGAGATGGGTTTGGAGGGCTCGAGTTCTCACGAGTTGAAATTCGAAGGCTTGGGTTTTGATGGGGCGGGCTTGGAGGGCTTGAGTCCTCACGGAATTAACTTAAAAAACTTTGATTCGGGGAGCTCGGGTGTTGAAGGTTTTGGCTTGAGTTCAAATGGCTCGCCTTCCGCCAATTTATTCATCCCCCAAGCAAAAAGAATTTTAACCAATTCGATTATCGAGAAAGTTTGCTTGAGTTGTTTGGGTTGAATTTGTGGATTGAGTTAAAACTCCTTAAAAAACCTACACTTTACGAAAATACTCGAAACGATTTCGGTGCAATCACTCTCCCCTTGCGGGAGAGTCGCAGAGCCAACTTGTTGGCGATGCGGAGAGGGGGTCAGAAAAGCTTTGATTATCAAAGCTCTAGAACCAAAATAAAAACTTCCAAAAATAATTTTTCAAAAAATACGATTTCTTGATTTTAAATTAAATTTTTTATTTTTTTATCTCTAACGCTACCGAAAGCAAAATCAAAATATCACCAAGAAAATCATAAAATTCGATCGCAAAAAACTAACTCAACAAAGAAGCTATCGTAAAGTTAATTTTAATTCTATTGGTTGGAACAATAATGTAACGCCAAGGTTTTGTAATTCCAAATTTGCCAATATTTTCACTTATTAATTCACAAAATTTTTCTGCCGTTTGTTTTTTTGCCAAAACATTTAAATCATGCATTTCATTTTCTGGCTTCACTTCCACCAAAATAATTTCATTCTCTAACTCAACTACAAAATCAGGTTCGTAATTAGAGAAAATATTTTCTGGTTCTTTTTTATAAAATAAGCCATCAAACTGCTTATGGGCTGGTCGCATCCAACATTTAACCGCATCATCATTTTCTAAAAGATAAGCAAATCTAACTTCATCAGAAGAATCGAAGCGATATTTTTCATGACAAGCTTTTTTAAAATTTTCGTAAATAAATTTAGCGCTAAAACTATCCAATTGAGATTGCAAAGAAACGCAATTTTCAGCAATTGTGGTAATATTATGCTGATCTAAAATTGTATTTGGCTTGCCAATTTCTGATGCCAAATATGAAGGTGATTTAAATTCTAATTTTTCCGAAATTTGTTTATAAATATCTTCGGCAATTGTGTAAATATTACTTTCAACAATTGAAGCCAAATTGTTTTCATCTTCTGCTTTTTTGCGATAATGATTAACTGCCTGATTGGCTAATTTTAAAAGTAACGGTTTTTGGTTTTTATCGTCATAATCAATAACATCAAAACCACAAAGCGCTGCAATAATAGTGTTTTGCGGGGCTTGACTTGAAAGACTTCCAAAGCTATTAATTTTTGTCACTTGCTTATCTTTTTGAGCAAAAATTTCTTCATTAAGCAAATTTTTTTCTAAATCATTTTGCAGTTGCTCTTCAATAATATTTCGGTAATTTTGATAATGACGCATTCTTGATTCATCCAAATTAAAATCGTGAATAACCAATTCACCAAAGCTTGGTCTTAAATCAAGGCGCGGAATTTGAATATAATGGGTTTTGGGTTTTTCGTAAAAATCAGTGGCAATTTTATTAATCTCAATTTTTGCCTCGCTTTCAAAATCAAATAACGGCAAATTTTTTACAGTTTGCTGATCGTGCGAAATAATTTTTCGCGCCCAATCCAAAACTTTATCTTCAGTTTTTTTAGCAATAATTTCTTGTTGTTTTTCTTCGCTAAGATTTGCGTTTTGCGGATTTTTTAAAACTTCTTTTTTAACTTCAATTTCAATTAAAGTCATTATCGCTGGGCTTTTCTCAATTTCATCCGCCACTTCTTTTACAACAATTGGCAAAGACTGAATTAAAACCTTTTTCTCACCAATTTCTTGCGGATTAATTTGCTCAATTTGCCCTTGAATAAGCACAGAATCTTTTGCCATTTCAAGAATTTTTGAATATTGCTCGTGAGCAACAATCACCAATTTATCAACCAATTCATTTCCGGTTCTTTCGCCGTAAGGCAAACGCAAACCTCGACCAATTGTTTGCTCGGTTAAAATTGCCGCCGCCGATTGGCGCAAAGGTGCAATGGTATAAACATTGGCAACATCCCAACCTTCTTTTAACATGTTCACATGAATCACCACTTCCATCAAATTACCTTCATCTTCCAGCGAAATTAATTGTTCGATATTTTCTTCCGCCTCTTCGCTTTTAACTTTAGTGTGAATTTCAAGAACTTTGCCTTTAAATTCGCCACCACGAAAATTGTCGCTATCAATCAAATTTTTTAACTCGCTGGCGTGATTAGTATCTTTGGCAACAACCAGCAAAACTGGTTTAATAATTTTTACATTATTTTCCAAAGCATATTCTTGAAGCGCAATTTTGGCTCTTTGGTGAAAAAAAGCCGCCAATTGCAACTTTCTTGCATCACCCTCAATTGAATCAAAATCAAACTTTGAAAAATCAAGATCGGCTTCGGTTCCAATCCACGGATTTTTGACCAATTTTCCTCTAATCGCATCACCCAAATTATAAGAATATAAAACATTTTTCATAACAATTTGAACAACTTCTTTGCCACTTTTTTTGCTTCCTAAATAAGGAGTTGCAGTCATTTCCAAAGCAAAAAGCGGATCAAGAACATCAAGAGATTCCAACGCCGCATCGGCGTGATAATGATGAGCTTCATCAAGCATAACAACTAAGTCAGTTTGGTTTTTGAGATAATCAAAATAAGACTCGCCAATATTTTCTTTAAAACCGTGAATTCCGCGCTGTTGCGTTCTATCTTTTTGAGCAAATTGCTGAATGTTAAAAATATTAATTTCAAGCTGATTGCCAAAAAGCTGTTTGCCACTTTCATTTTCATAATTACTGGTGGTGATAATTCTTGTCGTAGTGGAGTTTATTTCTTGAATACCGCGAAAAACATATTTTGGATGATTGGCTTTACTAAAATCGGTAAAAAGTTTGCGATAAATTGTTAAATTTGGTGCCACAATCAAAAAATGTTGAATGCCATAAACCAAATATAAATAAGCCACAAAGGCGCCCATCAAGCGGGTTTTACCAACTCCCGTTGCCAACGCAAAAGTGAAGGCGGGAAATTTTCTTTCAAATTCGGCAAAGTTTTTTGTTTCAGAAATTTGACTAAAATAATTTATGCTTTCGGCTAAAATTTCTTGCACCAATTTTTGATTATCTTGTGAGCCTTGATTCTTAAGGCGCGAAAGCATTTTTTGTCCAATTTGCGATTTCAAATAATTAGCAAAAAGTTCTAAACTTTTTAACTGTGGTTTGCGCAAATTCATGGCGCTGTTAATATATTTTAAAGCAAAATCGGCGTTTAAATTATTAGTCATTTTCTTCTTCAATTTCATTTTGAGATAATTCTTCCAAAGCCTTATTTTCTTTGATTGGAAGCAGATATTCTTTTTTGCCAAAATTACATGATTTTAAAACGCTTTGCGGAATTTTTTTAACCGCAATTCGCGAGTCAATTTTGCCCGCTCCACTTTCAAAATTTTTGGCGCAAATAATCAAAGATTCATTTTCACCTAAATGGCTGGCAATTTGCGCAACCAAAGCGCAAGTTAAAATTTGCGTGGTGACAAAAAGATAATTTTTGCCGCTGGAAATTCCGTGTTTCCAATATTGTTCTTGACTTGGTTGATAGCTAAAATTCATCAATTTGCACATTGCCTGAATTAACTTGGAATCGTTATAAAAAGCGTCAATCACCAAATTTCCAAATTCGTCTTTGGCAATAAAACTTGGGGCTAATTCGTAGAATTTATAAGCGCCGCCACCTTGCCAATTAACCGCTTTTGAAATGCCACCTTGTTCGCCTGCAATTACTTTGTCGAGGCGCGTTTTGCAATGCGTGTAAGCGTGATCGCCCATTTCAATGCCAATATATCGGCGGTTCATTTTATGAGCAACTGCAGCAGTGGTGCCAGAGCCGAGGAAGGAATCGAGAACGAGGTCGTTTTCGTTTGAGGCAATTTGTAGGAAATTTAAAATAAGCTTTTCTGGCTTTGGCGTCTCAAAGTCTTTTTTACTTCCAAAAAGTTTTTCAATTTCTAACCCAGCTTCTTCATTAGTTCCATAACCTTCCCAAAAAGTATTAGGGACTTGTCCTTGGCTTTCGCATAAAAATATTTTTATATTGGGAACCCCATCTTTGGGGATGTATATTCTATTATCGGCTAAATATTTATCGTAGGTTTCTTTTGAGCAGCGCCATGAATCAGTCATCTTTCTGCCATCGGGTAAAGTTAATTCCCATTTTTGATTACTAGACCTTTTTCCTTGCAATAAAGGCTTAGTTCTCCAAGGTCCACGTGGATCGTTATCAGGATTTTTATAAGTAGATGCAACATACTCTTCTTTGAGCGAAATTTTATTAAGGGTTAAGTTAGTTTTTTGTTTCGAATATACCAAAATATGGTCATGAATTGGGGCGAAATATTTTGCCAAATTTGCTTGAGATGCTCGACGCTTCCAAACTACAGAGGTAACAAAATTATTCCTTCCAAATACTTCATCGCACAAGCATTTGCAGTAGTGAATTTCGTTGTCGTCCAATTGAACAAAAATAACTCCATCCTCACTCAAAAGCAGACGCAACAATTCTAATCTTGGCTTCATCAAACTTAGCCAAGTTGAATGTTCCACCGCGTCGTCATAATGCTCAAAAGCGTTGCCAGTGTTGTATGGCGGATCAATATAAATACATTTAACTTTGCCTTCATATTCAGGCAAAAGTGCTTTTAACGCCAAAAGATTGTCGCCGTGAATAATTTTATTTTCGGTGTTTGCGTCATTTTTGCAGTTTGAAAGTTCAGGGTTTTCTTGCAAAATGCGCGGTTCAATATTGGCAATGTTATATTCAGGATTATGTTTGCCAATCCAAGTGAGTTCTAATTTTTGTTTGTTATCTTTCATGTTTTTGGTTTTTTTAAATTATTTTAAATTTGACGGTGAATAAAGTTTTTAAATTGCTTTGCTGTTTTAATCTAGCTTCAGTTTTGGTGAGTAATTCTTCTTTTTGTTCGTCAACTTTATCTTGAGATTGATAAAGTTTTTGGCGGGTTTCGTTGCGCTTTTTTTCTAGCTCTTTTATTTCGCGCTGAAGCCTTACTTTTTCTGGCAAGATTAAAACTTTTTTAGCGTAAGTTTTTTTGCTTTTAATTTCAATATCTAGACGCTTTAGATCAATTTCTAAACTTTTTTTCATGTCTTGTGCCCAAGCATCAAGCTTTTCAACTTCTTCATCAAAAAATTGATTATTTTTAAGCAAAATATTTTCAGAAATTTTACTGATTTTATTTTGTTCTTCTTGAAGCAATTTTTGATTTTCAATTTTTAAATGAGTTTCGCTAATTTTAGCATTTAGCGAAAAAAGTTTTTTGACAATTTCTTCATCAATAATTTCGCCATTTTTAGTGATGGCGGTGGCTAAAATGTGATCCTCAATTTCAAAAGATTCAATGGTTAATTGTGACACTTGCAAAAAGCCCGCTTCACCAACCAATTGCTTGATTGGCGAGATAATTGTTTTTTGGCTGGAATAATCAAAAATCAATTCAACTTCGGGCAAATTTTGTGATTTAATTTCAGCTAAAATCAATTCTGCCAAAGGATGATTGGGGCGATATATGTGGGCACCCTCAACATGTTTGCCAATTTTGTAAGGACCATTTTCAATATTATGACTTGGAAATGGATTGGTTTTTAAAATGAAAGAATGTTCGTTTTCGTTATATTCGGCGGTGTCTCCCAAGAAATAACGAGAAATATTCCACAACCATTTTTCATAAATTTTTAAATAGTTTTGACTTTCTTTGTGGCTTATTTTCAGCTTTTCGCAAACATCAACATCAAAATTTTCTAACAATTTTTCTTTAGCGTTCTTCATTCCATCTTCAATTGATTGCTCCATTTCTTTTTGTAAATCATCGAAGGCGCGGTTTATTTCTTCTTCAGTTCTACAAGATTGATAAATTCCGGCAATTCTTTTTTCAAAATCAACGCCAGATTCAATTGCACCCAAAACTTCGTCGCTGGCACCAAAAACGCCTTTGAATAATTTAAATTTTTGGTCGAGGAGTTCATAAACTCTTTTGTCGGCGGCGTTTTTTAAATTCACAAAATTCACCACAACCACATCATGTTTTTGACCATAACGATGACATCGACCAATTCTTTGTTCAATTCTTTGTGGATTCCATGGCAAATCATAATTAATAACCAGAGAGCAAAATTGCAGGTTTATACCCTCTGCCGCTGCTTCGGTAGCAATCATTATTTCGGCATCTGATTTAAAATAATCAACTAAAGCGGCGCGTAAATCTGCAGTTTTGGAATTGGTTATTTTGTCGCTATCTTTATTTTTATTGAGCCAATTAGAGTAAATTTCTTTTGACTTGGCATCATTATTTGAGCCGTTGAAAAACAGAATTTTTTCGCCGTAACCTTTTTCACTAAGAAGCTCTAAAAGATAATTTTGAGTAATTCTTGATTCGGTGAAAATAACTGCTTTTTTTTGCGCACCTAGTTCCTCTGTCATTTTAAAGCCTTCTCTTAAGGCAATTAAAAGCGATTCGCCTTTTGAGTTGGTAAAAATTGAATCAGCCAATTTAGCGAATTTTTTTAAATCTTCTTTTTCTGCTTTAATTAAAGGGATATCATGCAGAGTAAATTCTTGGCGAGTTTTTTCTTTTTTGTTTTCTTGCTCGCTTTCTTCATCGTCAATCCATTCATCTTTGGTTTGCTCAAAACTATCGTAATTTTCTTGAAATAATTCAGCAAAATCAGGACTTGAGGATTGGTGTTTTTTTATAATATTTTTTTCCAGCTCATCTAATTTTGAAGCCAAACCTTTAAGCGTGCTGGCAATCGCAAAAGAAGATGAAGCAAGAAGTTTGCGCAAAATTAAAGTAATCAATTGACGCTGGCTAAAAGGCAATGCATAAAGAATTTTTCTTTGTAAATATTCTGACATTAGTTCATAAAGCTCTAACTCTAACGGACTTGGTGAATAATTTTGGGTAATTGGCTTGCGATCGCGGTAATTTATATATTCCAAAACTTGACGGCGCAAAGTGCGTTTGCAAACTGATTTTAATCTGTTTCGCAAATCAATAAACATATCTTGCTTTGGCTCAGTTTCATCAATTTCTGCAAAAGGATTTTTGGAATAGTTTACTTTAAAACTGTTTAAATCACCAAAAACATGATCGTCGATAATGCTGACAAGCCCATATAATTCTAGCAAAGAATTTTGTAGCGGTGTTGCGGTGAGTAATAATTTTGGATATTCTTGAATGGCGTCTTTTATTTCGCGGGCAATTTTACTGCTGGTTTTGTAAACATTACGCAAACGGTGAGCTTCGTCAATTACCACCAAATCAAAACCGTTTTTTTTAATGTAAGGTGATTTAGCTTTAGCAAAATGATAAGAACAAATAATCACCGCATTTTCTTGGTTAAAAGGATTTAAATTTCCTTGTTTTATTATTTCATTAAAAGATTTAGCTTCTAAAATTATTGATGGCAAAAAGAATTTTTCTTGAAGCTCCAAACTCCATTGTTTTCTAAGGCTTGAAGGAGTTATCAAAAGAATTTTTCTTTGATGTTGTGCCCATTTTTGAGATAGAACCAAACCAGCTTCAATTGTTTTTCCTAGACCAACTTCATCCGCCAAAATTGCCCCCTTTGATAATGGTGATTTAAAAGCAAATAAAGCGGCTTCAATTTGATGAGGATTAAGATCAACTTGCGCATTTGAAAGAGTTGCGGAAAGCTTTTCTAAGCTATCAGAAGAACATCTCTTTGTAAGTTCGTGAGTAAAATATTTGGCATGGTAAAGAGTTATTTCATTCATCAAGAAAAGAGAGAATAATCATTGTTTAAAAATTTTTATTATCTTTATATTATTTTCAATTTCTAAAGTTTCAACGAATCTAATGGCGTAAAGTTATTTATTATATTTTGAAGAAGCTTTATTGGATTATTCTGTTTTTCATTGTCCTTTAAAAGATTGGAGTAAAATTTTTAAAACAAAGACCTACTTTTTTTATTCTTTTTTCATTAAAGATTTCATATTTTGAATGAGAGCTTTTTGTAAATCACTTTCATTGTGATCTTCTGGCAAGCCAAGAAACTCTAAGACATAATTATTTTTAAAAACATTTTCTAGGGCCGGATGTAATTCTCTCAACACTGTTGAGAGAATTGGCGATGAAAATTTTGTTCGCTCATATAAAGATGAGTCGATTTGTCGATCTAAATCACGAAAACTGTATCTCTCCTTCACGGCAAGATTTAAATAAAAAGCACGCTCATCTTTAGTTTTACAACGAGAAAAGACAGCTAAATTATGGCTCCAAGGTAATTCTCTCGCCAGTGCTGAGAGTTTTTCATCATCTTGATAAGTTTCATAAAATTGCTTCATGCGCCACAGATTTTTGTCGCTAAAACCCTTGATGGTTGGGTCATTTTTAATGATATATTTTGCTAGTTCACTCACCACACTTTTACCCCAAGCCGTACTTTGAACCTTATGGCTGATGGTTTTGCCAATTTGCCAATAAAGTTCAATCAAAATATTATTGACTTGAGCAAAGGCTTGTTGCTTGGCTTGCTTAATTTGAAGCAACAAAGCGTTAAATTCTTGCGAATAAGTTAAATCTTTTTTCATTTTTTAAATTATTGCTCGTTAATTAAGTTGATAATTAATTTTATCATCAATTCTTTTTCTTTTGGATTGCTTTGCGCGACCAGCAACGCCAATGCCACAAGCCCATTATCATTAATTTTTAATTCGCCAGATTTTTTTAAAGAATGTTTATTTTTAGCAAGAAACCAGATAAATAAAAATGCTCCGATTCTTTTATTGCCGTCAGAAAATGGATGATTTTTTATCACGAAATAAAGTAGATGCGAAGCCTGCTCTTCAATGCTTTTGTAAAGATATTCACCGCCAAAACTTTGCGTAATATTTCCTAAAATTCCCGCAAAACTTTGATCTTTTTGATTGCCAAAAAGCTCGCTCGCTTCCTTCTTTTTTATCAATTGTTTTTTAAGTTCGGTAATCGCTTCACAAGCCTCTTCATAAGTAATTTCATAAGTGATATTTTTATCTAATTTTTGCAAATTTAGCGAATCAGAATCAAACCGATTTAATAAAATAAAACTTTGAGTATAATTGGTGATGATACTTAAAAAGCCTTTACTTTCTAAGGTGGAGAGCTCTTTTAATTCAACCGAATTTTGAATTAATTTAATGGTTTTTTGTAGTTCAATCAAATTTTCTTGATATTCCTTAACGCGTTTTTCATTCACCGCAAAGCCTTTTACCAAATAATTTTTCAGCCTTTCAGTTGCCCAAATTCGAAACTGAGTTGCTTTCGAAGAATTAACTCGATAACCCACCGAAATAATCATATCAAGATTATAAAAATCTACTTTTCTAGTAACCTCTCTTTTTCCTTCTTTTTGAACTATTTCCAAAATGGAAATAGTTGCTTCGGGCTTTAATTCACCTTCATTAATGATATTATTAATATGTTTGTTGATAGCAGGAATTTTCGTTCCAAAAACTTCGGCAATTTGCTTTTGATTCATCCAAAAAGTTTCATTATCAAATTGCACTTCGATTTCAGTTTTATTATCTTTATTTTGATAAATTTCGATTTGACTTCGAGGAGCACTGGACTTGATTTCAAAGCCAGTATTATTGGCTATATTTTTATTAGTTTTTTTAATTTTATTTTTGGTCATAAATTCAGGTTTTAATTAATGATGATTTAAAATTTAAGCACAATTTATAGAATTTTTTTTATAAATCAAATGCTACGCATTAAATTTGCTTTGCAAATTTAGCTTTCGAATGAATCGCTTCACGGCGAATAAATCGCCGTATCCGCGATGAGTTTTTAATTTTATGTTGAGTTAGGCTATTTTTTTAACGCAAGGCTTCGTCGCTTTTCTCAATCAAAATTTCATTTTGATTTCGAAGACGATTCGCCCCAGGGATTGCTTCGCTTCGCTCATGATCCCGTTCTTCGCTAAAAATAGCCGTTTAGGCTATTTTTTTAACGCAAGGCTTCGTCGCTTTTCTCAATCAAAATTTCATTTTGATT
>SYAR01000054.1 GCA_005787525.1 Rickettsiales bacterium | reverse complement strand
TATTTTAAAGGTGTCGAATTCGACACCTTTAAAAATTAAAATTAAAATCTAAAATACCAAAAAATAAACCCTAAAACTAAAAATTATGAACAATAAAATAGCCAAAAATATCCAAAATAATATAAAAGAAAATTCAATTATTTTATTTAAAGAAAAACAAATTCGTCGCACTTGGCATAATAAACAATGGTGGTTTAGTGTTTCTGATATTTGTTCTGCACTTACTGAGAGTATTGATGGAAAGGCTTATTGGCGAAAATTAAAACAAAGACTAAAAGATGAGGGAAGTCAGGTCGTGACAAATTGTCACGAACTAAAATTAACATCATCAGATGGAAAAAAAATTCAAAACAAAAAATAATGCCAAATATAGTTGAAGTAAATTACGAACAAACCGGCGAAAGCACCAAAATTAACAAGATGGGAATGCGTGAAATGCAAGAGCGTGCATATCAAGCTAGAGATGCCCAATATTTACTTTTAAAAGCTCCGCCTGCTTCGGGGAAGTCTCGAGCATTGATGTTTATTGCTTTGGACAAGCTTTATAAACAGGATATAAAAAAAGTTATTATTGCCGTTCCAGAAAAATCAATCGGCGGATCTTTTGGTAAAACTGATTTGATGTCGCATGGTTTTTTTGCTAATTGGGAGCCTCAAGATGAGTATAATTTATGTGTTGCGGGAAGTGATAATAAAAAGGTTGAAGCCTTTATTCGCTTCATGAATTCGGATGCGAGAATTTTGATTTGCACTCACGCAACTTTGCGATTTGCTTTTGAACAAATTGATGAAAGCAAGTTCGATAATTGTCTTTTGGCGGTTGATGAATTTCATCATGTATCGGCGGATAAGGAAAATAGCCGTCTCGGAAGCCTTTTGCATTTGATTATGACAAAATCAAATGCCCATATTGTGGCGATGACTGGTTCTTATTTTAGAGGAGATGGAGTTGCGGTTTTAATACCCGAAGATGAAGAAAAATTTACAAAAATAACCTATAATTATTACGAGCAATTAAACGGCTATGATCATCTTAAATCGCTAGGAATTGGCTATCATTTTTATCAAGGAAAATATACTTCCGCAATTGCAGAAATTCTTGATACCGACAAAAAAACAATTCTTCATATTCCCAATGTTAATGCGGGCGAATCGACAAAAGATAAATATCAAGAAGTTGATTCTATCATTGATTTAATTGGCGTTGTTGAGAAGCAAGATGACAAAACAGGGATTATTTTTGTAAAAAGATTTTCAGATGGTAAAATTTTAAAAATTGCCAATTTAGTTGAAGAAAATGATCGAGATAAAGTTGCTGAATATCTTCGCAATATCAAATCAGAAAATGATATGGATTTGATTATTGCTCTTGGTATGGCAAAAGAAGGCTTTGATTGGCCATATTGTGAACATGCTTTAACAGTTGGCTATCGTGGGTCGCTAACTGAGGTAATTCAAATTATTGGTCGTTGCACTCGAGATAGTAAAAATAAAACTCATGCACAATTCACTAATCTTATTGCTCAACCAGATGCAACTGATGAGAAGGTTACTATTTCGGTGAATAATATGCTTAAAGCAATTACATGTTCGCTCCTGATGGAGCAGGTTTTGGCACCGAGTTTTAAATTTAAAACAAAATTAAATGATGATGATAAAAGTTTAGCGGGAGAAATTAAAATTAGAGGTTTCAAAGAGCCAAGTTCCAAGAGAGTTAGAGACATAATTGAATCCGATTTGAATGATTTAAAGGCGACAATTTTACAAGATAATCAAATGTTAAAAGCATTGCCGGGAAATGTTGATGCTGAAGTGATTAACAAAGTAATGATTCCAAAAATTATCCAAATTAAATATCCCGATCTTTCAAGTTCAGAAGTTGAAGAAGTTCGCCAATATGTGGTGGTTGATTCGGTCATAAAAAACTCAGAGATCAAAACCGAAGATAATAAAAAATTTATAATTGGATCATCAAGATTTATTAATATTGATGATTTGCATATTGATTTAATTGACAGAATTAACCCTTTCCAACAAGCCTTTGAGATTCTTTCAAAGTCTGTAACCACAAGTGTTTTAAGGCTTATTCAAGAAGCAATTGAGGTAAATCGAATTCAAATGAGTGATGAAGAAGCACTTATTCTTTGGCCAAAAATTAAAAGTTTTGTTAAAAATAATAATGGCATACAACCAAATATTAATTCGATTGATCCTTTGGAAAGGAGATTAGCTGAAGCTATAATTTACATCCAGAATCAACGCAGAAAACAAGGTATTTAAGTATGGATAAAAAAGATTTACTCAAATTGATAGAAGATGACGATTTAGGTCTTTTAAATGTTAAGCCAAAACAAGCGGCAACTTCAACTGATGAGCGTCTTTTATCTTCATTCCAAGAGATAAATAATTTTGTAAAAGAAAATGGTCGTGAGCCAAAGGCTGGGGGCGATATTAATGAGCATCAATTGTATGCTCGTTTGAACATAATTCGTGAAAAAAAAGAAAAAATCGAAGGACTGTCTAATTTTGATGAATTTAATTTATTACACAAAGAAGTAAAAGAAATTAAATCATTTAAAGATATTTTTGAGGATGATGATTTAGGAATTTTTGAAAGCGATAAAAATGATATTTTTAATTTAAAAAATATTCCAAAAGAAATTGCGATGCCGGACTACATCGCCAATAGAAAGCCTTGTAAAAACTTCAAAGAATTTGAGCAAAAATTTATTCAGTGTCAAGCAGATTTAAAATCTGAAAAACGCAAACTTTGGCCTTTTAGAAAAGAACAAAATATAGAAAAAGGATCATTTTTTGTTTTAAAGGGTGTCTTGGTTTATATTGAAGAAGTTGGAAAATTCGAGACGATAAATGGAAAAAGAAATGCTCGTCTTAGATGCATCTTTGAGAATGGAACTGAATCCAATCTTCTCTTGAGATCATTAGCTAGAGAGCTTTATAGAGATGGTCGAAGAGTTACGGAGCATCAGGATCATTTATTGGATAATTTTTATAATATTACAAAAGATGATCAAGAAACTGGCTATATTTATGTTGTAAAATCATTAAGCGATAAGCAAGAAATAAAATTGATTAAGAATCTTTATAAAATCGGATTTTCAAAAATTTCGGTGGAAGAGAGAATAAAAAATTCTATCCAAGATCCAACTTATTTAATGGCTCCAGTAAAAATAGTTACTACCTTTAAATGCTTTAACATGAATCCGCAAAAGCTTGAACAATTATTGCATAATTTTTTTGGATCATCTTGTTTAAATGTGGATGTTTTTGATAATGAAGGAAGGCGCCATATTCCTCGTGAATGGTTCATTGCTCCTTTGGAAATTATTGAGCAGGCAATTCATTTTGTATTAAGTGGCGAGATAATTCATTATCGATATGATTTGGAAAAAGAAGAAATTTTTCAAAGATAAAGTTTTTTAATTTTTTATAAAATAATCTTTTCAAATCCCCCAAAAAATCCAGCCTGATTTTTAATTATGGCAAATTCGCCATAATTAAAAGTAGGATTATAAATATTTTCCCAAATGCCAAGAGGTTCCATTTATTGATTAAAAAACTTATTCATTTTTAAAAAAACTTTTATAATTTAAAATTATTTAATAATTAAATTTATTGAAGATTTTAAAGGTGTCGAATTCGACACCTTTAAAAATTAAAAATTATGAACAAAAATCAATCATCACAAATCATTATTTACAATACCGAAGATGGGAAAAGCCAAGTTAATTTATATGCTAGGGATGGCAATATTTGGCTTAATCAAAAACAAATTACTGAACTTTTTGACACCTCATTACCAAATATCAATATGCACATCTCTGCAATCTTGAAAGAGAAGGAGTTAGAACAAAATTCAGTTATTAAGTATTTCTTAACAACTGCCATTGATGGCAAGAATTATAATGTTGCACATTACAACCTAGAAATGATTATGGCGATTGGATTTCGGGTTCGTGGCAAAAGGGGGACGCAATTTAGAATTTGGGCGAATCAAAACCTTTCTCAATATTTAATCAAAGGTTTTTTGATGGATGATGAAAGGCTTAAAAATCCCGATGGTCGCCCAGATTATTTTGATGAATTGCTTGAAAGAATCCGTGATATTCGCGCTTCGGAAAAGAGATTTTATCAGAAGGTTAAAGATTTGTTTAAACTTTCTAGTGATTATGATTCGAGCGATAAAGCGACGCAAATGTTTTTTGCCGAAGCGCAAAATAAATTAATTTTTGCGGTGACATCAAAAACTGCCGGAGAGTTAATTGTTTCAAGGGCGGATGCTAATAAGCCAAACATGGCACTAACATCTTGGAGAGGAAAGGTTGTTAGAAAACAAGATATTATTATCGCTAAGAATTATTTAACAGCGGATGAAATAGATACGCTGAATCGTTTAACGGTTATTTTTCTAGAAACGGCAGAGCTTCGCGCCAAAAACCGCGAAGTTATAATCATGAAATTTTGGCAAGAAAATATTGACCGAGTTTTATCCTCAAATGATTACAAAGTTCTTGATCATAACGGCAAAATTTCTAATAAAAAAATGGAAGAAAAAGTAAGAGAAATTTATGAAGATTTTGATTCTAGAAGAAAAGCCTATGATGCTAAAATTGCTGATGAAGAAGATTTAAAAGAATTAGAAAATTTAATTAAAAAAAACAAAAAATAAAATTCAATATAGAATCAAATTAATCAATCAAAAACACACCAAAAAATATGAAAAAAAATAATCAAAAAATGAGCAATTCTTTAACTTCATTTTCAATAAAATTTAGTTCAATTTTTAATTTTATTTTAGCGAAAATTTACGAAAAAAAAATTTTAAAAATTGCCAAACAATATAATAAAAATCCTCAATCTTTTCTGACGCATCAAGATTTTTGGCAAAAAATTTCATAAAAATTTTTGAAAAATTAATTCTTTTAGATAAATCTTTTAAATCTATTTTAAACTATCTTTCAAAACCGCGATTGCTTCTTTAACGCCGTCAATATTGGTTCCGCCTCCCATCGCGAAATCTTTTTTGCCACCTCCGCCTTTGCCGTCAAGTTTGGCGATCATTGCGGTGATTAGTTTCGAAGCGTCGAAGCGATTTTGTAAATCAGTTGAAAGCGACAAACATAAAGAAATTTTTTGATCTTTTTGGGCAAAAAATGCCAAAATTTGCGCTTGAGAAAAATTGCTCCAAGATTTGACTTCATTGGTTATTTCGCGTAAATCTTTGGCGTCAGTTTCATCAAATAAATAATTGGCAATTTTAATTTCGCCAACATTTTCGCTTTGCAAAGTTTTTAAATTATGTCGCCAAATTTGTTTTTTTAATTTTTCGATTTCTTTGTCTTTATCCTTCAAATTTTGTTGCCAGTCTTCGCCAATTTTAGCGGTTTTGTTAAGGGCTTCGAGCATTGATTTTCTTTGACTGTCGCTAATTATTGAAGATGAATTTTCATCGACAAAAAAACTATTATCATTGAAGCCAACCTTGTTCGACAAAAATTCATTATCGTCAATTTTTACTTCATCAAATTGTTGTTTAACTTTTAAAGAATCGAGAATGGCGACGAGTTTTTGTTCTTGTAGTTTTAAATGTTGCAAAGCATAAAAACCGCTTTTGGCGGTGATGCGACGCACTCCTGAGGCAACTCCATTTTCAGAAATAATTTTAAAAACTCCGATATTTCCGGTGTTAACTACATGCGTTCCACCGCATAACTCAACCGACGGACCCATTTTTACTACGCGCACTTTGCTGTCATATTTTTCGCCAAAAAGGGCTTCGGCTCCAGATTCTCTGGCTTCTTCGAGCTCCATTTCTTTGGTGTCAACCGCCGAATTTTGGCGAATATAAAAATTAACTAACTCTTCAACTTGTTCAATTTCAAGAGTGGTCATCGCGCGATTTAAATTGAAATCGAAAGTCAATTGTTTGACATCGACATTCGAACCTTTTTGCGAAATTGAATTGCCTAAAACTTGCTTCAAAGCTTTGTGGAGTAGGTGCGTCGCCGAGTGATTTTGGGCTCGCATTTGGCGATGGCGATTATTGACTAGGGCTAAAATTTCATCACCGACTTTGAAATTTCCTTTGAAATCATTAACGAAATGAGCGAATAAATTGCCAGCAAATTTTTTAGTTTCAAAAATATCGATGCAATTTTGAATTTTTTGATAATCAATAATTGAATTTTCGTTAATTTCTTTGGCTAAAACAATATTTCCATCATCGCCTTTTTGACCGCCCGAAGTAGCGTAAAATGGCGTTTTGTCGAGAATTATAAAAATCGAATCCGACGAATTTTTGTGACTCGAAGAAATTTCATCAATGGCGCAAAAATTTTGGTAAATTCCTAAAATTTTGGCTTTATTTTTGGTGGTTTGATGATATAAAAATTCGGTTTCGCCAAATTTTTCTTTGAGTTCAAAAAATAATTTATCTTCGCTAATTTCGCCACTGCCGACCCAGTTTTTGCGGGCACGCTCGCGTTGTAATTCCATTTCTTTTTCAAATTCTTCAACATCAACTTCGAGCTTTTTTTCTTTACAAATATCTTGGGTTAAATCAAGTGGGAAGCCATAAGTATCATAGAGTTTGAAGGCGATGGCGCCAGAAAATTTGGCACTTTTATTGTTTAAAATTTCATCATCTAAAATTTTTAAACCCTTTTCTAAAGTTTCACGAAATTTTTCTTCTTCGCCTTTTAGAGTTTCGATGATAACGTCGCGAGCCCTTGTCAATTCCGGATAGGAAGCACCCATTTCTTTAATTAAAATATCAACCAACTTAAACATTAAAGGTTCTTTGGCACCCAATTTATGAATTTGACGCATGCTTCTTCGCATAATACGACGCAAGACATAACCGCGTCCTTCGTTGCTTGGCAAGATGCCGTCGGCAATTAAGAAGCAAGAAGAGCGAAGGTGGTCGGCGATGATTTTGAATTCAGTTTTAATCGACATGAAATAGTTAAAATATTTTGATAAATTTGGTAATTATCTGTATTGATTTATTTATAATTTTGCTAATTGTGCAATTTGAAGAGCGAGTTCGCTAAATTTTTCTTTAAATTCTTTTTGATTTTCTTGTTGTTTTTGCAAAACAATTCCAGATTGATTTATCTCTTTTTCGCTTAATTCGAAAACTGGTTTACTATATTGTTGAGAAATTAAAATCAATGAATTGAAATCGGGAATATCTATCAGATTATATGGTTTTTTATCTTTAGTTCCCATCATAAATTCTTGCTCAGAAATCACCATATCATATTTATTTAAAGAATTAGCCAATATTTCCTTTGAAGCATTTTGAATTTTATCAATCCATTTTTGAGCTTCTCTAACTTTATCCTGATTTTGATTTTTATGTGGTCTGTATTTTTGACAAATAACACCTAGCATTTTTGGATTTTTTGTGGGTAGATAATTTGGAACCGTAGGAATTCTGAATTGTTTAAAATCCTCAGACCACAATGGAAGTTGACTGGATAAATATTCGATTGCTTGGAAACAAAAAAATTCTGGATAAGTTGGGACTATAAAATAATCGCTTCCCATCAAGATGGATCGATTAAAAGCACCTGAACTTGGACTCATGTCAATCAATACGACATCAAGCTCGTATATTCTTGCGGTTTCTTTTAGCATGGCACTAAATAAACCTACATATTTCATGTTTGAAGCTTGGTATCTATTGTCAGAAACCATTCCCATTGCACAAAAAATATCCATATCAGTTAATGCTATATTTCCAGCTGCTAATTTTAAATTTGGATGTAAAGTATCTGTTGGTTTTACGGCTCGAAATTTTTGATTATCGTTGGCGCTAAATACATCCTTTATTGCGTCATATACATTGTCATTCCCTTTTTTTTCATAAAATAAATCTAAGTTTTTTTGACTGTCAAGACCAAGGCAATATGCAGTTAAATTGCATTGTGGATCAGCGTCTACTATAAGAACTTTTAATCCTCTATCTGCAAGGCTCCAGCCTAAATTGAATGTTGTGGTGGTTTTACTTACTCCACCTTTATGATTAAATAATGAAATTATTTTTGCCATAATATTAAGTCGTTTTTTTGTTTTTAAAAATTTAAATTTATAAAAAATTATAACTTTTTGTCATTTTGTGTCAAGATAATGATTAGTATAAATTTTCTTCGGCATAAATTCTAATGCTAAAGCCATAAGAATTAGAGCCAAGCCAGCGCAGCCCATAATTGTAAATTCAAAATTTTCAAAAAAAGATGAAATAATTAAGGCGATTGTTGGATAAATTAAGGCGGTATAATTGGCTTTTACCGCTCCAACTTTTTGAATTAAATAATAAAAACATAAAAAAGCAACAATTGAAGCGAAGAAAATTTGATAAAGCAAAGAGCCAATATATTTTGTGGAAAAATCTATGACAAATTTATTGCCCAAGGAAAAATTTATCAGTAATAAATAAATTGAGCTTAAGCTAGAGCCAAAGGCGATGGCGGTAAAAAGTGGAGTGTGATTTTGGCGTTTATTTTTTTCAACTAAATAATTGCCGAAAGAAAAAACTATCATCATTAAAATCGCCAAAGAAATACCAAAAACTACATCAAAAATTTGTGAATTTTCGTCAAATTTTAAATTGGGAAAAATAAAAAATAGCAAACCTAAAAAGCCAAAAAAACTACTTAAAATTATTTTTTTATCAATTTTTTTGCCATCAAAAAGAGCTTTAAAAATTTCGGAAGTGATGATGGAGAGGCTGAATATTACTGCGATCATACCACTTGGAATATATTTTGTGGTGTGATAGCCGATGATAAAATTTAAACAAAAATTGGTGAGGGCGATGAAGATAAAATATTTCCATTCAGTTCGAAATGGCTTGAGTCTTTTATTGGTGGCGAGACATAAAATTATCATCAAAATTGCCACCGCAAAAAAGCGATAAAAAAGCGAAATTTCGGGGGTAACAAATGAATCAACTTGTAATTTCATGGCAAACCAACTAAAGCTCCAAGCTAGAGACATGCCGATAAAAGCGAGTAAAGTCATTTTAGTTAATCATCAAAATTTCAACCTCGAGAGCGGGACGTTTGCCCATCAAATCTTCAAATATTTTTAACAATTTTGAGCGTAAAGATTTTTCAATTTCGGCAATAATTTTTGACTCTTTGAGATTAGCTTTCTTCTTCTTTTTTCGTAAGAAATTTAAGCCAAAACCTTCGTTCAAATTGAGCTCGCGAGCTTTGTTTTTCAAGAAGATTTCTATTTCCTTACGAATCAAATTTTCTGCATCGAGATCACGTTTTAAATCATAAGATCCAATAGCAGAAATTTTGGGGCGAGATAATAATTTCAAAGCGTCATTTAGTGCTAAAGTTATTATCAAAATCCCAGCTTCTTGTAATTTTTTTCTTTCGCGAATGATGTCGCTTTTTAAATCGATGAGTTGTTTGCCGTCTACGCCAAGATAGCCGACTTTGACAAAGCCAATTTTGTCGGATGAAATTATATTATCTTTATCAAGTTTAATGGCGAGACCATTTTCAATTTGAATAACTTTTTCGACACCGCATTCGCTAGCAAGATCGCAATGAGTTTTGGTGTGAATAAATTCGCCGTGAACGGGAATGGCGATGCGGGGGCGAGCCAAAGCATACATTTCACGCAATTCATCTTTTGATGGATGTCCAGAAACATGGACGAAATGATCTTTTTCGGTCATGACATCAATTTGTTTTTTGGCGAGTAAATCGAATAATTCAAAAATTTTCTTTTCATTTCCTGGAATAATTTTTGAAGAAAAAATCATTAAATCACCTTTGGTAAAATGAATGTTTGGATGAGAATTGGAAGCGATTTTACGTGTTGCCGCCATTGGTTCGCCTTGACATCCGGTTGAGATAATAAGAATTTCTTTTTTGTTATAAAATTTAATTTCGCGATCGGAAATAAATTCAAAATTTTCAAAAAAATATCCGCTTTTTTTGCCGACTTCGTAAAGGCGATGAAGAGAATATCCCGCCAAAACGATTTTGCGTCCGACCTCTTTGGCGATTGAAGCGATGGTGTGGATACGAGCGATATTTGAAGCGAAAGTCGTGACGCCGACGTAAGAATTGCGACCGACGATTAAACTTTTTAGCGATTCGTGAAGTTCACCTTCGGAGCGTGAATGCCCTTCATTGATGGCATTGGTTGAGTCGCAAATCATCGCCAAAATTTCGCCCTTGTCGCCATATTCTTTGATTTTTTCAATTTCACTCACTTCGCCGACCACCGGATTGGGATCAAATTTCCAATCTCCCGTATGCAAAACATTGCCTTTGCGAGTTTTAATCATCAGTGCTTTCATCTCAGGAACGGAATGCGTTAAGCCAATAAATTCAATTTCAAAAGGATGAAGATTAAGTGGCTTAGAGCCATCAATAATGCGGATTGGAACGGTTTTATCGAGTTTGTATTCTTCGAGTTTACTGCGTAAAAAATTTGCTCCAAAATTGGTGGCGTAAATTGGCACTTCAAGCTCACGCCATAAATGCTGAACTGCTCCCATGTGGTCTTCGTGAATGTGAGTGAGAATTATTCCGATCAGATTATCGCGATGTTGTTTTATAAAAGTAATGTCAGGCGTCATCATGCTAACTCCCGGAATGTCGTAAGCAAAACCGACCCCGCAATCAACCATCAACCACTTGCCATCAAGATGATAAAGATTAAGATTCATGCCGATTTCATTGGCTCCGCCGAGCGGAAGAAAAATTAAATCTTCGCGATGTTTTTTTAAATTTAAATCCATTTTGATTTTGGTAAGGGGTTGTTTAAAGTATAATTAATCCTAAAAAGAATTATCGAGTTTATAGTTAAGATATTAATTTGATAACTAATATTTTAGGAATTTTCTGATTGAAGAATCTAGGGTTTCGAACTTACCATTGCCGACTTGTAAAACCGCCAAATTTCTTTGGACGGCACCGTTTGGTAAGAATCTGAAAACGCCATCAATTCCATCAAAACCATTTTTATTATCAGCACTAAATTCAGTAAAATCTGCAAAAGTTATTTTTGAATTATTTTTATTTTGAGAAATTTTTGCAATCGCCAAAACCGCATCATAAGCGATTGAGGAGATTCTTGGCGGAAATTTTTTGAAAAAATTATAATAATTTTTTTCAAAGATTCGAAATCTTTCATCTTCGGGAGCTGGGAACCAAGAGCCCAAGAGATTTATATCGTTAAGAGTTGATGAATCATCCCATTGCGAGGTGCCAATTAATTGAAAATCTCTTTCATCTTTGTTAAATTTCGCTAAAGAGTTAACGACTTTCGAAAGTTGTTTTCCGGCTTCGGGGATTAAAATTACTTGCGGATAAATGCGATCATAATCGCTTAAATAAGTCGTATCACGATTTTTAGATTTAGATGGAACGCCGAATGAGGTAACTACTCTTTCAGAGGCTCTATCAAGATCGCGATTATTGTTTTCGTAAAACTCCGAGGTTATAAAATTGCCATCTCGAGCGCGAACGAATTTTTTTAAATATTCCGTTGCAATTTTGCCATATTGGTTACTTGGAGCGATAATAGCAAAGTTAAATTTGCCTCGATCCATTGAATAATTGACGATTTTATCAATTTGCGATTCTAATAAAATTCCGCCAACAAAAACACCGCCATAACTGGTTGTTTTATTGAGCAATTCGTGATTATTTGAAAGAGAGATAACGGTTATGTCATTATCGCGAGCCATTTTTTCAATTGACATGGTGTTATTGCTAAAAACTGGACCAATTACAACTTTGATGTTGCTGTCAATAATTTCTTTAAAGGCTTTTTGATTTTCTTGGGTTGAATCTTTAGAATCAAATAAAACTAATTCGATTTTATTTGCCGAATCATTTTCGAAAAGTGATAAACTAGCGCTGTTATAGATGCTCCAGCCTAAATCTTTATTTTTGCCGGTGAGGGGCAGAAGTAAAGCGATTTTGATTTTGCGACCCGAAGATAATTGACCGGAAAGTTCGTTAGATTCAAAATTACGACCGATTTTAGGTTTTAAATATTTACTTTCTTCATCCGAGAGAATAATTTGGCTTTCTTGACTTCTATTTAATAAATTATCATCATTGATTTTTTTATCGCCTAACTCCAAGTCAGATTGATTATTTTCAATTTTAGTCTCGGTTTTGATAATTTTTTTTGGACTTTTTATATATTCAATTTGCTCGCTTTCTTCGAAATCTTGAGTTAATTTTAAGTCGTTATATCTACAACTAGAAATTAGAAATACTAATATCAAAAAAATTTTTTTCATAAAAATTATAAATTTACTAAAATATGCAAGATTTTTTTAAAAACCTTAAGGTTCAAAAAGCTGAAAATGCAATTTATGTGGTTGCAACTCCAATTGGAAATTTAGGAGATATAACCATTCGAGCATTGCAAATTCTAGAATCGGTAGATTTTATAATTTGCGAAGATACCCGAACATCTAGTATTTTATTATCTAAATTTGAAATAATAAAGAAGAAATTGTTAATCTATAACGATTTTAGCGATTCTTTGTCTAGAAATAAAATTTTAGAGAAATTAAAAAACGGTTATTCTATAGCTTTAATCTCTGATGCCGGAACGCCTTTAATTTCTGATCCTGGTTATAAATTAATAAATTTTTTACGTAAGCAAAATCAAAAAATAATTTGCATTCCCGGCCCATCTTCATTAACCGCCTCAATATCTATAAGCGGAATTCCTTGCGATAATTTTTTATTTTTAGGATTTTTAGCGAGTAGTAAAATTCAAAAACAACAAACGATTACAACATTACCACATAATTATAGTTTTGTATTTTTTGAAGTGGCAAATCGTTTGCACGAAACCTTAGAAATAATTAAAAAAACTTTAGAAAATCGTAATATTAGTGTGGCTCGCGAGCTTACAAAATTGCATGAAGAAGTAATTTATGGCACCGTCGATGAAGTTTTTGATTTTTTCGAAAAAAATCCGCAAAAATTGCGTGGAGAATTTGTGGTGATTGTTGAAAAAGCTTCAAAAAATCAAAGTTTTTTTTCGAATGAAGAAATAATTGTTGAAATAGAAAATTCTTTAAAAAAAGGCAAATCGGTAAAGGATATTTCGTTGGAATTATCGCAAATATTTGATTTAAATAAGAAGGAAATTTATAAAATTGCCCTAGATTTATCAAAAGAAAAATAACATCCATGACAAAAAATCACAACATAAAAAAACCGACAAAAAAAACTTATCAATTTGGATATTTTGCCGAAAAATATGTAATGTTTTTTTTGTGGTTAAAAGGCTATAAAATATTAAAACACCGATATAAATCAAGCTTCGGGGAGATTGATATAATTGCCAAAAAAAATAATTTTATAGTTTTTATTGAAGTTAAAGCGCGATATAAAAAAATTAATATTGAAAATGTTTTAAATTTTCATCAAATTCAGCGAATTAAAAATAGTGCTGAGCATTTTATGGCGAAGAACTTAAAGTTAAAAAATTGCCTAAGACGCTTTGATTTTATTGAAGTTAGACCGGTATTTTTATTTATTTTTAACATAAAACATCGAATTAATTTCATTAGTTGAAATTTAGAAATCGAAGTTTACTATGTGTAAATAAGAAGCTAAAATTTAGCATATTTATTAACAATTTAATCTAGCTCGTGAAACCAACAAAAAATAATAACAATAATAACGTTCAGGTAAATAATAATTATTTTAAAATTAACGAACAAATCAAGGCGAAAGAAGTGAGAGTAATTGACAGTCAAGGTCAGATGATTGGAGTTATGACAGTTGCCGAGGGAATAAAAAAAGCCCAAGAGGTTGATTTAGATTTAATCGAAGTTTCTCCAAATGCGAGTCCGCCAGTTTGTAAAATTTCAAATTTTGGCAAGATGAAATATGAGATTCAAAAAAAAGCCGCAGATGCTAAGAAAAAACAAAAAGTAGTTGAGCTTAAAGAAATAAAAATGACAATCAACATTGGCAAAGGCGACTACGATACTAAGATTCGCCACACTAAAGAATTTATCGAAAAAGGTAATAAAGTTAAAATTAGCATCAAAATGAAAGGTCGTGAAATTACTCATCGTGATTTAGCTGAAAAAATGATGCAAGATATTGTTAATGATACGTCAATTTTTGCAAAACCGGAGGTTAGTCCTAGACTAGAGGGAGTGCAGATGGTAGTAATTTTAATCAAAAAATAATTAATTATGCAAAATTTAATTACACAAATTGTTGAATTTTCAAAAAAAATAAATTCTCCAGAAGTTAAGGGAAAAAATTTTGAATTATTTGTTAAAGAATTTTATCATGAAAATAAATTAACTGATTTCGAACATTACTCAACTGAAGCCCTTTACAACTTCGCTTTATCAGCTTTTAAATTCATAAATTTTGAAAGAAAAAATGGATTTATTGTTAGGGTTTATAATCCGCAAAAAACTCAGGATAATTTTGAAAGTGCTTACACAATTATTGAAATTATCAATGATGATATGCCATTTTTGGTTGATTCAACCGTGGCTTTTCTTGATAAACAAAGTGTTAAAATTAATAACATAATTCATCCAGTTTTGAATGTTAATCGCGATATTTCTGGAAAATTTATTGAAATCGCAAACTCTTCTGCCTCTAAGCAAGAATCGCTAATTCAACTTCATATTGATAAAATCGTTAGCCAATCCGAAGTTAATGTTTTAAAAGAAATTATTTGCAAAATTATTGAAACTGTTGGTTTGGTGGTTGAAGATTTCGACAAGATGAAAGATTTAGTTAATAAATCGCTTTTACAAATCGATAATGCTAAAAAAATTGCAAAAAATTCTAAAGAAATTGACGAATTAAAAGAGTTTTTAAATTGGATTTTAGCGGGTAATTTCGTGCTTTTAGGAGCTAAAGAATTTGATATAAAATCAAATAAAGAAAATAATTTTTCATTGTTTGAAGTCGAGGGTTCCGGCTCTGGAGTTTTTAGATCGACCCATAAAGATTTTTGCCCAGAAGTTGTTAATTCTTCACCTGAAGAAGTTGGCGATTCGGTTCACAATCCTTACTTAGTCGAAGTAATTAAATCACGTTATCGCTCTAAGATTCATCGCTCAACCAATGCCGAAAGAATTAGAGTTCAAAAAATTTCGCCCGAAGGTAAAATTATTGGAGAATTTCGTTTCGTGGGTTTATTCACTTCGTCAGTTTATTTTTCAAGCATTTCCTCGATTCCTTTGTTAAAAAATAAAATTGCCAATGTGATCGAAGCCTCTGAATATGTAAAGGGAAGCCATAATTATAAAGACTTAATTTCGATTCTCGAATCTTATCCGCGTGATGAATTATTTCAAATTAGCGAAGCTGATTTGTTGAAAAATGCCACAGGAATTGTGTCGATTGCGGGTCGTTCAATCGTCAAATTTTTTGCCCGCAAAGATAAATTTAATCGCTTCGTGAGTTGCTTAATTTATACTCCGCGCGACAGAAGTAACTCTGAAATGCGTCAAAAAATTAAAGAATTTTTATGTGAAGTTTTTCGAGGTGAAGTCGCCGATTCTTTCGTTCAAATTACCGAATCAAATTTGATTCGTTTTCATTTGATAATTCGCACCAATAATGGCATTCCAAAATTCGATGAAAATTTCATTGAACATGAAATTATTAAAATGACCAAAATTTGGAGCGATGAATTAATCGATGCAATAAAAGCGAAATTTGAAGATGAAAAAAGAATTTTATTGCACGCGAAATATAAAAATTCATTTTCGGTGAGTTATGTCAATCGCTTTGACGCTAAGGTTGCGAGCGATGATATTGGTTTTATTGAAAATAGTTTTGAAAAAAATTCGCCGATTTTTAATCTTTACAAAAACTCTGATTTACTCGATAAAGAAACGGTGGAATTAAAAATTTATTCACCGCATCAAGAAATAATTTTATCATCAATAATGCCAATTCTTGAAAGTTTTGGATTTAACGTTATTAAAGAGCACACCTACACTATCAACGTTGAAGAAGATTTAAAAAATCGCTCAATTAAAAAAGCGTGGATACATTATTTCCATTTAAATCTTTCGAAAAACGGTGGAGAATTAACTGAAAATGTTAAAAATAATTTTGAGACGGCAATCGATTTAATTTGGAAAAATGTTACAAAAATTGGCTCTTTAAATAGGCTTTTGGGGGCTTGTAATCTTGATTGGAAACAGATTTTCATGTTGCGTGGATATTTTAAATATCTCTACCAAACTGGCTTTAGATTTAATCAAAACAATATCGCCGATTGCTTTGTTCGCAATCCGCAATTTGGCAATTTTTTAGTCGAATTATTTGAAACAAAATTTGATCCAAATTTAAAAATTTCATTAGAACAACGTCAAAATAAAATTGATGAAATTATCAAAAAAATTAATGAAAATTTAGCAAAAATTAAAGATGTTGCTGATGATGCGATAATTCGTCGCTTCTTAGGGGTTGTAAATGCTACACTTCGAACAAATTATTATCAACTCGATAATTCTAAGCAATTTAAAGGCTATGTTTCTTTCAAATTTGATTGCAAAAAAGTGCCAAATTTGCCATTGCCAGTTCCGCATGCTGAAATTTTTGTTTATTCGCCGAAGGTTGAGGCGATTCATTTAAGAGGTGGTAAAGTTGCTCGTGGAGGTTTGCGTTGGTCTGATCGTCAAGAAGATTTTAGAACTGAAGTTCTGGGTTTAATGAAAGCGCAAATGACTAAAAACGCAGTGATCGTGCCCGTAGGTTCTAAAGGCGGTTTTGTGATTAAATCTGACACTTCAAAAATGTCGCGTGACGAACTTCAACAAGAAGGAATTTCTTGCTATAAAACTTTTTTACGCGGTCTTTTGGATATCACCGATAATGTGATTGATGGCAAAATTGAGCATCCGCATAATGTTATCATGCATGATGCTCCTGACCCTTATTTAGTTGTTGCAGCCGATAAAGGAACGGCGACTTTTTCCGATACCGCCAATGGCATTTCGCAAGAATATAATTTTTGGCTTGGCGATGCATTTGCTTCGGGCGGTTCGGTTGGTTATGATCATAAAAAAATGGGAATTACCGCCAAGGGAGCTTGGATTTCGGTAATGCGTCATTTTAGAGAATTTGACATCGATACCCAAACTCAAGATTTCACATGCGTTGGAATTGGTGATTTGGCGGGTGATGTTTTCGGCAACGGCATGTTGCTTTCAAAGCATATCAAACTTGTCGCGGCATTCAATCATATTCATATTTTTCTTGACCCAAATCCTGATTCACAAAAATCTTTTAAGGAACGCGAAAGGATGTTTAACCTACCAAGATCAACTTGGATGGATTACGATAAATCCTTGATTTCCAAAGGCGGAGGCGTTTTTGAAAGAAGTGCTAAATTGATTAAAATTTCACCGGAAATTCAAGAAATTCTAAAAATTTCGGAAGATGAAATGTCGCCAAATGACCTAATGCGTTCAATTTTAAAAGCCCCAGTAGATTTATTGTGGAATGGCGGAATCGGCACTTACGTTAAATCGCAAGACGAAACCAATCAAGATGTCGGAGACAAAGCCAATGATTTACTTCGTATTAACGGCAATGAATTAAACTGCAAAGTTGTAGGCGAGGGCGGTAATCTTGGATTTACGCAAAAAGGTCGTATTGAATTTGCTCGAAATGGCGGGAGAATTAACACCGACGCTATGGATAACTCGGCGGGCGTTGATTGCTCCGACCATGAAGTTAATATAAAAATCGCTTTAATTTCGGCGATGAAAAGCAAAAAAATCAATCTTGAAGAGCGTAATAAAATTCTTGAAGCCATGACCGACGATGTTTCTGCCTTGGTTTTAAATGATAATCGCATGCAAACTCAAGCGATCTCAATCGCTCAAAGCCTTGGTTCATCTTCGCTTGCTGAGCAATCGCAATTTTTGGATAGTCTTGAAAAAAGTGGCTTGTTAAATCGTACCATTGAATTTTTGCCAAATCGTAAAGAAATTGATAAATTACAAATTGAGCAAAAAGGCTTAACTCGCCCTGAATTATGCGTTATGTTGGCATATTCTAAAATGGATATTTATAACAAAATTTTAGCTTCAGATTTGGTAAAAGATCAATATTTTGAAAAAGAATTGTTGGCATATTTTCCAAAATTAATGCAAGAAAAATTAAGTGCTGAAATATTAAGCCACCAACTTCGCAATGAAATTATTGCGACGCAAATTACCAATTTTGTGGTCAATAGAATTGGTATTACTTTTATCAATCAAATCTGTCAAGATAGCGGTTTTTCTTTGGTCGAAGTCGTTAAAAATTTTATTATCGCTTGCGATTCTTTTAGAATTCGTGAAATTTGGCAAGAGGTTGAAAATCTTGATGGTAAAGTTCCTTTGACTACGCAAATGCAAATGTTTTTAAGTGCTAATAAACTCATCGAACGTTCGGTTTTATGGCTTTTACGCAATCAAATCAAGGGTTCCCTTGCTGAAATTATCGCTAGATTTCAAAAAATTGCCGATGAATTATCAGGTTTATTACCTTCAGTTTTAGCCAAAGCTTCGCACGAATCTTTTGCAAGAAAAATTGAACGCTATTGCATTAATAAAGTTGATCGTAAATTGTCGGAACGCATTGCTTCGATGGATCCCGTCGCTTCGGCTTTTGATATTTCAGAGATCGCTTTATCAACAAAACTTGACATCAAAACTATTGCTGAAATTTATTTTGCGGTCGGCACCAGATTTTCTCTAAAATGGCTCAGAAGTAGGCTTAACAAAATTAGTTTAAACAATCATTGGCAAAAACTTTCAAGCAAAACTGTTTTAGAAGATTTATATTCTTATCAAATGCGTTTGGCAAAAGAAATCGCAGAGTTTGGTTTAAAAAATAAAAATAAATCAGTCGAAAATTTAATTGAAGATTGGTCGAAAAATTCAATTTTTTTAATAGAAAGGTTTGACAATTTTATTTTAGAATTGAAGAATGAACAAAATCCAGATTTATCGATGTTTGTTGTGGCATTAAATCGCATCAAACCTTTGGTGAATTAGTTTAAATTTTATAAAATGCGTTCGTGGCGGAATTGGTATACGCGTAACGTTGAGGTCGTTATGGGGTAAAACCCGTGGAAGTTCAAGTCTTCTCGAACGCACCATTTTATAAAAATAATTTTTGAATATTTTAATATAATTATTATAAAACATTTCGTAAATTATACCAAAATTTATGAAATATTCTTAACTAAAATAAAGTATAAATAATTTAAAAATCATGAAACTTCTTGCTCTAAAAGAGAATAATCTCAATGAAAAAAGAGTGGCTTTAACGCCTGACGTTATTGCCAAATATCAAAAATTTGGATTGGAAATTTTTGTTGAAAGTGAAGCCGGAAAAGAATGCAATTTTTCTGACGCCGATTACGAAAAAAACGGTGCCAAAATTGTTAAAAATATTAACGAAATTTTGCCAGAAATTGATATTATTATTGCCGTTCAACGTCACGATTTTGATTATACAAAACTCAAGCCCAACGCCACTTTTCTTGCGCTTTTAAATCCATATTTTCAAAAAGAAGTTGTAAAAAAATTGGCAAATTTTGATATTAACGCTTTTGCTCTAGAATTGCTCCCGCGAATCACTCGCGCCCAATCGATGGATATTTTATCTTCACAAAGTAATTTAACTGGTTATCGTGCCGTCATCGATGCCGTTTACGAAATGAACAACTCGGTGCCGATGATGATAACTTCAGCCGGCACAATTTCGGCTGCAAAATTTTTGATTCTCGGGGCGGGAGTAGCCGGATTGCAAGCCATCGCCACCGCTAAAAGAATTGGCGCCATCGTTTCGGCTTTTGATGTTCGTGCTTCGGCAAAAGAACAAGTTCAAAGCTTGGGAGCTAAATTTATTGAAGTTAAAAGCGATGAAAAAACTGACGGAGTTTACGCAAGGGAAATGAGTGAAGAATATAAAATTAAACAACAACAACTTTTGGAAGAAACTATTAAAAGCCAAGATGTTGTAATTTCAACGGCGTTAATTCCGGGAAAAAAAGCTCCAATTTTAATCACCGAAAAAATGGTTAATTCAATGAAGTCAAATTCAATAATTATTGATTTATCAGCGGTGAATGGAGGCAATTGCGAGCTTACCAAGTCTAATCAGATCGTCACTCATAATAATGTAAAAATCTTTGGTTATGAAAATTATCCAAGTCGCATCGCTTTGGATGCAAGTAAATTTTTTGCAAAAAATATTTTAAATTTTGTTGAGCTTTTAATTGAAAAAGATAAAAAATTAATCTTAATAAATAGAGATGATGAAATTATCAAAGCAACTTTAATTTGTAGCAACAAAACTGTTATTAACGAAAACTTTGTAAATTAAAATGATTGATAACGAAATTTCTCAAACTGTCCCTGTTAAAACTTCAAGAAAACCTAAAAATTCTATGCCAATTAAAATTGATATTCCGCAACCTGAGCTCATGAAACCTAAAATCACCATTTTTGGTGTTGGAGGAGCGGGGGGCAATGCCCTAAACAACATGATTCGTTCTAATCTTGAGGGAGTTGAGTTCGTCGCCGCCAATACTGATTCACAAGCTTTGTCGCATGCTTTAACGCCAGATCGTATTCAACTCGGAGCCCGCACCACAAAAGGTTTGGGAGCGGGTTCGTTTCCTGATCGTGGTAAAATGGCCGCCGAAGAAAATATAGAAGAAATTGAAAAACATCTTGAGGGTTGTAATATGGTTTTCATCGCGGCCGGAATGGGCGGTGGAACGGGAACTGGTGCGGCTCCAGTTATCGCCAAATTGGCTCGCGAACGTGAAATATTAACGGTCGGGGTAGTCACAAAACCATTTCATTTTGAGGGAAAATATCGCATGGAAACTGCTGAAGCCGGCATCGAAGAATTAAAAAAATATGTTGATACTTTAATCGTAATTCCTAATCAAAATCTTTTTAGAATCGCTAATGAAAATACCACTTTTGAATCAGCGTTCAAAATGGCGGATGACGTCTTGCACGCTGGTGTTCGTGGCGTAACCGATCTAATCACTATGCCGGGATTAGTCAATTTAGACTTCGCCGATATTCGCACTATCATGACGAAAATGGGTAAGGCAATGATGGGAACAGGTGAAGCAACTGGGGAAAACCGTGCTATTCTAGCCTGCGAAGCGGCAATTGCTAATCCATTACTTGATGATATTTCGATTAAAGGGGCTAAAGGTGTTCTCGTTAACATGACGGGCGGACCAGATATGACACTGTTCGAAGCCGATATGGCGGTTAACACAATTCGCAAAGAAGTTGATCAAAACGCCAATATTATTTTTGGTTCGGCTTTTGATGAAAGTATGAAAGGCAAAATCCGAATTTCCGTCGTCGCAACTGGAATTGATAGCGAAGAATTTCGTCGTGAAAGTTTTAAAGCTAAAGAAACTAATGAGCCTTCTCGCTTTAAAGCTGTTGTTCCTGAAACTGCAAAGCAAAATTCTAGTAAAAGTTTTTTTGATCCAGGAATTTCAGCGAAACCGGTAAAATCAGAAGTTGAAGAAATTAGCGACGAAAATTTCAAACCAAAAAAAATTTTTAGCAAAGAAGAAAATTTAAATTACGGCAAAGAATCTGAAAATTTAACCTCAAGATTTGATCAGGAAAATAAGCAAAAAGAAACGGTTTCAAACTTTTTTAATGAAACTTCAACCTCTTCGCTAAACACCAATTTAGTGCCAACTAAAACGCAAATTCAACCGCAAATTGAAGAGCATGAAGAAAAGGAATTTCACGAAGAGCAAGAAATTGTAATTAAAGAAAAAATTGTTGAAAAAGAACCTGAGTCAAAAAAACCTGCCAAGCCAGCAAAATCAAGTGAAAAACCGAAAAAAGATTCGGGCGGATTTAGCTTATTTAGTTTTATGAATAACAAAGAAAAATCCGAAGAACCATTGGCGAATCCTGATAGTAATATTTCGAGCAATATTTTTTCTGAATCGGCAAAAATTCCAGCGGATTTATTAGCAAAAGATGAAGGGAAAGTTAAAAAAATTAAACAAATAAGCGATTCTGAGCCAGTTGCTAAAATCTCTTCGCAAGAAGCCGAAAAAAAGCGTCAACAATTCTTTGGGAACACAATTTTTGATGAAGAAGTTGAATCAAATAATTCAGAACAAAAATTCGAAGATGACATCATCAATGTTCCAGCTTTTTTTAGAAGAAAAAAATAATTTTTAACTCAATTTATGGTGCAAATTTATTTAATTTCTCCGCCACAAATTGAGTTAAAAGATTTTTCTTTAAAGCTTGAGAAGGCTTTAAAGACTGGTCTCGTTCCCGCTTTCCAATTACGTCTTAAAAATTATTCACCACTAGAAATTAAAAATTTTTCACAAGAAATAAAAAAAATATGCGATAATAATAATTGCTTATTTTTGTTAAATGATTTTTATGAAATTGCCTTGGAAGTTCGCGCTTCGGGCGTTCATGTTGGTATTGATGATAAAAAAATTTCACAAATTCGTCAAAATTCGCCAAAAAATTTTATAATTGGTGCCAGTTGTTATGACTCCAAACATTTGGCGATGGAAGCTGGGGAGCAGGGCGCGGATTACATTTCTTTCGGTGCTTTTTTTGAAACTAAAACTAAAATTTCGCGAGGCAAGCCGAGTGTTGAAATTCTTAATTGGGCGAGTGAAATTTTGAATTTACCAATTGTCGCGATCGGCGGAATTAATGATAAAAATTGTGGCGAATTAGTTAAAAATGGTGCAGATTTTTTGGCGGTAATTTCTTATGTGTGGCAACATCCGCGGGGTGTTGAAGTAGCATTAAAAAATATTGATAAACAAAATTATGATTTTTCGTAATAAAAATTTTAAAACTGCTTTTTCTTTGATAGAAATTTCTTTAGTGGTTTTAATAGTTGGAATTTTAATTTCTGGCGTTTCCTTGGGCGTTGATTTATATAATGATTTTAAACTCGCGACTGCAAGGCAATTAACCATAAATTCTCGTGTTGGAAGAATTGAAGATTTAGTAGCTTGGTATGAAACTACCAATCAAAATGTTTTTTCAAAAGGCACCACCGCTTTTGAAGATTTGGCTAAATTTGAAGAAAATCAAGCTATAAATCGTTGGAAAGATTCCAATCCCAAAACATCTAACAAAATCGATGCTACTCAAGCCGCAACCGCCTCTCAGCCCACAATTATTTTTGATAAAACCACTTCTTTACCGATAGTCAGATTCGGATCTGGAAAATTTTTAAATTTACCAAATGGCACCGTTCCTGTTGGAAATCAACCTTATACTGTTATTTTTGTTTCAAAAATTGATGCCAATTTCGAATGTGGTTGTGCATTGTTAACCTCGGGAGTTTTTGATTATGAAAATCCAAAACACTATAATAATTTTGGGTTTTTTCCAACCAACAGGTTTGGTAATGTATATTTTTCTGTGTTGTCTGGAGTTTCGACTCCTGACAACACAGTTTCGCCCAATAAATTTCAAATCTTTTCTTCAGTTTATAATCAAGATACTTTGAATGTATATATTAATAAAAATTATTGGAATGGAAGTGCAACGGTAAATCTATTAGATAATAAAGAAACAAATAATTTTATTGGAAAAGGTATTAGGGCGGGAAACAACTCCTTTATTGGCTCCATCGCCGAAATTATTATTTTTAATCGAAATTTATTGAATAGCGAAAGGGAAGATATTGAAAATTATTTGTCAAAAAAATGGTCAATAAAATTAGGAAGCAAATAGATTTTTTAATTAAACTCTTGATTGTATATTCATTTTTGGCATATTTATAAAAAATGAATTTTAACTCAATTTCAAAATTATGCCAAAATTTGATTTGCCTTACGCTAACGCCATTTCTTCTCATAAAAAAATTCTTTACAAAAATGCTCGCATCATCGATCCAAAATCAAATTATGATGAAGTTGGCGAATTGTTGACGATTGGCGATAAAATTGCCGATTTCGGTAAAAATTTAAATGTTAAAGCCGATGAAGAAATCGATTGCAAAGGTTTGGTTCTCGCTCCTGGATTGATTGATATTCAAGTGCATTTTCGTGATCCAGGGCAAACTCACAAAGAAGATTTTGCTTCGGGAAGTGCTTCGGCTGTGGCTGGAGGCATCACCACCGTGGTTTGTCAACCCAACACCGCGCCGACTCTAGACTCAGTTTTAACTTTTGAATATTTGCGTTTGAAATCGCGCGAAGTGGCACACTGCAATGTTTTGGCTTATGGTTGTATTAGCAAAGCCATGAAGGGCGAAGAGCTCGCCGATATGCATTCGCTCAAAGAGGCTGGGGCGGTAGGTTTTACCGATGATGGCTTGCCCGTGATGAACGCCAATTTAATGCGTCGTGCTTTTGAATATTCTAAAAATCTCAATGTCGTTATTGCTCAACATGCCGAAGATTTAAATCTAAGCAATAAAGGTTGCGTTAATGAAGGCAAAGTGTCGTTAGAGCTTGGAGTGCGAGGCATTCCCAATATTTCCGAATCGGTGATTGTTGAACGTGATTTGGCGATTTTGGAAGCGATTGGCGGGCGTTATCATCTTTTACATTGCTCAACCAAAGAGGCTTTAGAAGCGGTTAAACGTGCTAAGAATAAGGGTTTGAAGGTTACCGTCGAAGTTTCTCCGCATCATTTTACTTTAACCGATTCACAGGTTTTAAAATCGGGAAGTTTGGCGAAAATGAATCCGCCACTTCGTAGTGAAGATGATCGTTTGGCGTTGATTGAAGGGCTTCGCAGTGGTGTTATCGACGCTATCGCGACAGATCACGCTCCGCATGATGAAGCTTCAAAAAATAAACCGATCGAAGAAGCGAGCTTTGGCATTGTTGGCGTCGAAACCATGTTGCCACTTTCGTTAATGCTTTATCATCAAAAGATTTTATCACTTCGCGATTTGCTTATGAAAATAACATGCAACCCCGCCGAAATTATTAATTTTGACGGTGGAGAAATCAAGAAAGGAGCGAGAGCTGATCTGGTTTTGATCGATTTAAATCACGAATGGCAAATCGATTCGCAAAAGTTTTTTAGCAAATCGAAAAACTCACCTTTCGATGGCTTTAAAGTCAAGGGCAGAGCGGTTTTAACCGCGGTCGCCGGAAAAATAGTTTACAAAATTGATTAGATTTTTTTGAAATTCGAGATGAAATCGGAGTCTTTTCGTCGCTTCAATTACGCTAGAAAATAGCTTTTGAAATTCTGTAAAAATAAGTAATAGAAACTAAAATTCTAATAAAAAAGAGTTAGCGAAATTAACAGATTAGAGGCAAGTGGTTTTTTGAAAGCTATTCTGTTTTTTTTAATATTTATAACAAACTATCCCTAAAAATTTCTACAAGCTCGGAAAGCTTTTAGACTATTTCCTTAGCATTTAACCGATAATCTTTTTGTAAGACCTTCGCCTTCAAGCCTTTATACCTTCTTATGAATTATTTAAAAATGTTTAATTAATTTTAGTTTTTTGAACTTAAACAAAATTTTTGATAAAAAAATTCACGATAATAGCGATTAATTATTGATTATTAAATTTAAATTATTTAACTATAATTATAAAAAATGTTTAATTTTAAAAGTAATTGTATGAAACTATTTAAGTTAATAAATATTTTAAATAATAAATAATTATGCAAAATCCACAGCATTCTCAAGTTTTGTCAAAATCGCCTCTCTTGGGAAAGAGACAAAGGTCGGATGATGAAGAACCTCAGGAATTGGGGGGTTTTGGATGGGAGTATGAATCTCAATCCCAAATTAGAGTTGAAGAAGAGATAAAAAGAATTGAAAAAGAAAAAGAAGAAAAATTAACTGAAATAACGATAAAAAAATCTGAGGAGCTGATTAATGCAACTGAAGAAGCAGCTGTTAAAATAAAACAGTTAAGAGATATGTTTAAAGCTGAAATTGAAAATATTCAACTTGCTTCGCAACAGCAAATAGAAATAATCAATAAAGATTCTAGAGAAAAAGAGGATCAAATCAGTCAAGAATGTGATTTAAAAATTTTTAATTTGAGAAGTTCAAATCCTTCTTCGCTAGGGCTTTCTCCATTATTGCCTTCTTTACCACCGCTTTCTTTACCGCCTCCTCCTCAAATTGAATCATCAATTAATTTTGAATGTCCAGAAAAAGTTCCGCTGATAGAATTTATGAAAAAAATAAAAGAAATTGTTAAAAATAAATCTATTAAAGAATTTTTTGAAAAAAGTGGTGTTTATGAATGTATTGAAGCTTGGCATAAGTGTATTATGATTAAAAAAAAGAATCTATTTCTCCTAATTTCGGAGATGAAAGTGACGATAGTCTGAAAGATATATTAAGAAAAGCTATACCAAAAATTGATGATGGAAAGATTGATTTGTTAGTGAGCATATTAAAAAAGCGTGAGGAAGCTGTAAATAAAGCTTTAGAAGAAGGAAGAGATGAGGATGTAAAATCTATATTATCAAGCTTATTTAGTTCTCAAAAAAAAAGATCAGCACCACAAATTATGGTTGGGGGTAAAAAAATTGAAGTTTCGAGTATAATAAAAATTTTTATAAATTCGAATCTTTCATTAAGTGGTAAAGTTGATGAATTTATCGGTAGTGTTGTTGCTTTAAAAAATCATGAGTTCTTAAATAAACTTATTAAGGATGATTCTGAATTTTTTAAAACAAACCAAAAAAATGATTTACTTCATAAGTTAGTAATTAGAGATTCTATCAGATCGCTCTTGCGCCTTTATATGGCCGGATATAAAAATTTAAATCAGTGGAATAAAAAGGGAGAAACACCGCTTCATTGCATTAGTTTAGCAGAATTTAATTCTCAATATACAACTTGTTGTTTTTTGCTAGCATTGGGAGCGGATCCATCAATTCCAGACCGTGAAGGTAAATTGCCAAGTAAGCGAATCAAGGATCATATTGATTCAGGCAAAGATAAATTGACAAGTCGGCAAAGGTCAAATTTCGCCAAGATTGCAGAAATAATGGACGAATATTGTAAATTAAAGGAGTCGCAAGCTCAGTTATCGATGGGGGAAGGTGGACCGGCGATTAGCCCAAGAACAGGGGAAGGCGGACCAGCAACTAGCCCGAGAGGGGCGGAGGGTGGAGTGGTTTTGAGGTTAGAATCGAGGGAAGAGTCGAGGGAAGAGTCGAGAGGTCCAAGTTAAATTTACCCACTTTCTTGAGACGTTTACGGGTTTTAGTTTTTATTTTTGGTATTGGAGGCTTTAAGCTTACATTATCAATATTTTCAAACATTATTTCGAAAATAAAAATCCTTGCTATAAAAATAAATAATAAATATTTTGTTTCTATTGAGTTTTCCCATTTCCATTAATTTGACCTGTCAAAGCATTTGGAACTGCTGAAGGGCTTGCTGAAGGATCTGGACGTGCCGGCGCTCCGCCTAAAACTAAATCACGATTTTTTCTGCTTGCACAAGTAGCAACGCCAATGGCGGAAACTATAATGGCAGAAACTCCTAGAATTATTTCGATTTGAGAAACTAATCCCCGAGTTTTTTGTGTTGAATCTTCAACTAGAAAATCTTTAATTTTATTTTGAGAACTATCCTCTCTTAAAGGTAAATGAGCTCGGTTAGGTGGAGTGGGTTGAGTTAATTTTGCTGAATCTGAATATATTTGCAAACCAGTTATTTTATTTTTAGCATATTTGTAAATCATTGTCTCATCGGGGTTTTGACTCGAATCAAGAACGCTAAATCCGTCTTCTAAAATCAATTCTTTAACATCAATTAATTCACTTTCTCCAATTTGAATTTTTGGATTTTCTCCAGCTAATATCACCATTGAGTTCACCACTCTTGTATTTAAGTTCATAACCATTATAGCTTGGGCATTCTCCATCCCATTTGCAGTTTCGCATTCCATTAAATTGGAGGATTTGCAATAAGCTAAGGCATCATTCGCATTCATTAAAATAATTCTAAAATCTTGGTCGGTTACTTCGGTTGGAATTTTGATTATGTTGTTAAAATTTGGATCGGGATTATAGCTAGAAATTACGCCAAACGTTGCTAAATTCAATTCGCTTACTAAGTCTTTTTCTATTTTTGGATGTCGACCTAATCGCTCCATGTATTGTTCTATGACTTTTTGATCAACTATAGTAAAGTCACCAAAAGGAATCAGATTATTTGGAACTATTTTATCTCCAGCGTAATTTATGCTTTGTGCTATTGGTGTTAAATAGGACATATGCGATGGAAGTTTGGTGTGAAAATTATCGGTTGGATGTTGAAATAAAAGAAGGTGACCAATTTCATGGCTAAGTATTGAGTGAAAATCCCTGCCCAATGTAGCCTCATCAATGCCAATAAGGCCACTTTTGGGACCGAGTGCTATAGAATTATCGCCATCTGCTATGGCACCTGCGATTCCATCAACTAAATTAATGTGGATGGTATAATCGACAATTTTATCGCCAACCGTCTCTGGCGTTACAAATTTTATATTATATCTTCCGAAAGTTTCATCGCCAATTTTTACCGCCTCTTGTTGAATTTCAGCAATTTTTTCTGCAGTTAATTTTAAAGATGTGGTTACGTTTTTACTAATGCTTTGATATTGAAAGCCTATAGGAATATCAGCGATATCAGCATTTATTTTGATTACAATTTCTTGTCCTGAAACCATTTTATCATAATATTCTTGTGACATCATCTCGCCATTTCCAACTAATTCTCTAGCACCTGCGTCAATTGAAGATAAATCTAAAGATTTTGCACCTCGAGATTCTCCAATTTTTTCTCCTTGATTGTCAAAAAATTCTAGAGTGGCGCCAGTTAAATCAATTCCTGCAGTTAATCGCGATCTAATATTAGTATTTCTTTCGGCTTTAATTACTTTAAAAACTGCTCCTTCAAATTTAGATCCTGAAAAATCAACATCATTATAATTTAAAAAATCTTCAAATTTTGTTCCAGCAAAATTAGCATTTGCAATTCTTAAAGTTTCTGGTTTTTGAGCGGTAAAAGAAATATATTTATTGACCGATTCTTGAATTTTAGTTAAATCTTTTTCAGCGCTATCCGCTCTTATGGATCGGATTAAAATAGTATCTTCAAAATCGCTTATATTCCCGCTATTTAAAAGCTGTAATTGATTTATTGATTCAATCAAGGCTTCTGAGGTTAAGGTGTAAGCCGAACCGCCAAATTGAGTATCTTTTTGAACAGTATTGCTCCAATCGGAATTGTTCAAATTGCATTTATGATCAAAGGTGACGTTTGTCATTGAGGGCATTTTCGCGCCGTTAAAATTTGAATTTACAAAAATAAAATCATTCAAATTAAAATCTCTGAGATCCATACCGGAAAAATCAAAATTAGCAATTTCAACATTCTTTAAATTTTTTCCATTGGGACCTATTTTTTGAGATTCTAGATATGTTTTTAAAGCTTCCGGCTCCATTCTTGTTAAAGCTATCGGTGCTGGTGTCGCGATTTGAATAATGGCTTGAGGCTTGGCTTTATGAGAAGTTTTGGGATCAATTAGAGCTTGCTTTGAATCGACAATTTTCTGATCTTCAGCCAGCTGTTTTTTGAGAAGTTCTTGAGCAATTTCTTGCGGTAATTTTTCTCTTTGCTTTTCAGTTTCGGCTTGAAGTAACATTCTTTGAGTGCTTCTTTCTCTCGCTTCATTCAAAGAAATGGGAGTCATTTGGCGACCATTAGTTATTTTGTTAGTTTCGCCTCGACTTTGTGAATATTTAATACGAGCATTTTCTGATGCTTGACTCCTTGATTGCATTAAGTGTAAAGCCACCCGAGCGAGATATAATTGCTGATTAATTGAATCAGAATTTTCTTGAGTTGAGTCTAGTTGATCTGGATTTGTGTGTAAGAAAACGGGAGTTTTTAAGGGCATTTGCAATATATTTAAATTTAGAAATAATTTTTTAATACTAACTTTTAATATAAATATTCAAATGCATTAATTTTTAAATTCAAAATAAATTTTTAAATTCATTTTTTAAAGATTTTTAACCAAAAAAATGAATCTTAATTTATAATCCTTAAGTGATAAATTTTTATTGAAATCGTGCTATCATTAAAATTGAATCCTATTTGATAGAATTGCTAAATTTGCATTGTTATTTTTAATGTTATTATGATCCTTCGAAACTATAAAATTTAAATTTAGATCATAATTTTTCATTAATCGATAAGACCACAAAAACTCAAAATCTTTTTGCCTTCCCGATGGCACCAGAGAGCCATTAATCGACTTTCTAACAACTTCTCCTTGAGAATTTAATCCAACTGGAATATCAATTAAAACGCGTCCCGAATAAACTCGCATCGGCTCATTATACATAAAACCAATCCTTCCTTTTTTTAAAAAATTTTCTTTTATCAATCCAATTGAAAAAGCGCGACTTTTTATAGCACTAAAATCACGAAATAAACCCAGTTTATTCCCCGCAATTGAAGTATTTCCTTCGGAATATGAAGCGATTGTAGTCAAATCCGGAAATAATTCTTTTACAATTCAAAAAATCACTAAATAAATTTAGGTTTCAGACGCAATTTTTGATGGAGGTGTCTGGTTTTATTTAAAAAAGTGCAACAGATTGATTTTGCAACTGTTTTAAAGATTAATTTTTTTAGAATTTATATTTTTAATTTATGATTAAATAAAATTTTTAATTTTTATTGAAAATAAAATATTTTTTTAGGTAAAAGTAGTTAAATTAAGACGATTAATAATTAATTTAAAATAAAATGCTTCCATCCCCAGAACTAAAAAGAAATTTTAAAAATATTTTATTACTTTGTAATAAAATTGATAATCTTATAGAGCAAAAAGGAATTAAAGGAGGGTTTAATCTTTGGACGGTTGGGCATGAAATGATGAAGGCAAATACTGATTTTTATCAATCGGGAGTATTTTTGGGTGAGGAATCATTTACCACTTTAGCGACTGAGCCTAAAAATAAAAGAGATTTAGCAATGTCTTTCCTTGCTATGATTTATTCAGCTTGGACGTTAGAAAACAAAACCGAATTTAATGTTTTAGAAATCGGTGCTGGTTCGGGTGATTTGATGAATGAAATTTTCACTATTCGTGAGGAGGTGATGGCTTCTGAATCATCGTCTGATATGCATAAAAATTTTTTTAGAAGTTTGAGATTTAACATTGTTGATTATCCTGAAATGATTGCAATACAAAGAGAAAAACTTGGTGAAAATGCTAAGGAGGTAAATTTTATTGCACAGGATATTTCTAAAGAGTTAATTAAGGGAACCTTCGATTTTATTTATGCCAACGAGATTCCCGATACGCAAAGAGTAGATTTTTTAGAAGTTAAACTTGATGGAAAAACTGGTGAAAAAAATTATTTTCTAAGAGCTATAAAAAGATTAGAAACAGGTGAATCTTCGGAAGTTCTTGCTGGCATATCATCATCGCCTGAAATTATTGCTGAAATTGGAAAAAATCTTTTTCCGATTGAGGAATTAGAACCCGGAGTTTATCAGTTACAATTTGGTTTTCATGCCTTAATGCACAATATAAAGCAATCTTTAAAACCGAAATTTGGTGCATTTATTTTGACTGATTATTATAGTTTTATAGAAAAGGATTCAACTCATAATCTATTTTTTGCTGGGATTAGTGGATCAAGTCCCAGTGAAGAACAAATGTTTATTAAAATTGGTGAACCAGGTAGACAATTAATCGAAGCAATAAAAAAGTATGGCGTAGTTGATGTTACTTATCCACCAAATGTTGGAAAGGATACCAGTGAATTATTTAATTTTATTGTAACTAATTTTAGTGAAGATGATCGTAGTAAAGCTATTTTATCTATAAAATTTAGATCAGAAAAGTCCATCAAACTTTTACTGGAAGATCCGCTTTTTGGTAAATTTTTTGAAACTATTTATAATAATTTTGGAGAGTGCAATCGAGAACTTATGGAGAGTGAATTAACTGTTTGTAGAAAATTACGAGAAAATAATCCAACAGATATTAGTCATAATTCTGGCATCTCTTTGCGACCTGAAGCTGTCTCGCCCATTGACACTTCTTCTAAAAATAGGCAATAAATAAACTGACAATATTTTATGAGAAAAAGCTACTAGGTTACTTTTGATTTTAGATACAAAAATTAATCCATCGAATCCACTCTAACAGCAAGTGGGGAGAGGGCTGGGGTAATTGGGCTTCGCCAACAAATAATCGTGGAATTTTTTTACATTACGGTTTTATAATCGATAAAGTGTAAAGTATAACCTTATGGTTTTTTAGAAAATTTTTGAGCGCGAATAAATAAAAATAATTTTATCCACAGCTTTTTAGAAAAAATTTTAAGTAATATTCGCGATACATATTTTAATTTAAGTAACGAAAACTTGGTTTTTCTTTATTTAAATTGTTGCAACTTTCATATTCGTTAGTTAAAATAGATATAAGTAAAAAATTTAGACTAATTCTTTATTTAATTAACAAATGAAAAAACAAATTTCTTTATCGAAAAAAAATAGAATTGGCAAATATGTCAAAAGCTCGATAATAGATGGTGAGTCTTTTGATAGTTACATTCCAAGTAATTTACCGCTAAAACCACCAATTGAAATGGATGAGATTTATCCATTGCTTGATAAAGCCAATACAGCACTTGGAAGATTGGACGGTATTAGCAGGATTTTGCCTGATCCATCTTTATTTCTTTATATGTATGTTAGAAAGGAGGCAGTTTTATCATCGCAAATAGAGGGCACTCAATCCTCGCTTTCCGATCTACTTTTTTTTGAAAATAATCAACAATCACCAAATAATTTATTTGATGATGTTGAGGAAGTTTCTTCTTATGTATCGGCAATGAATTATTCTATTAATAGATTAAAGAAATTGCCTTTGTCTCTGAGGCTTATCAAAGAAACTCATGAAAAATTAATGAATAATTCTAGGGGCAATAATAAAAATCCTGGTGAGTTTAGAGCTTCGCAAAATTGGATAGGGGGCTCGAGACCAAGCAATGCAATTTTTGTTCCGCCTCCAGCAGAAAAATTAATGGAATGTTTAGATAATTTTGAAAAATTTCTTCATGATGAAAAGGTCAAGATGCCAATTCTTATTAGAGCTGCGATTGCTCATGTGCAGTTCGAAACTATTCATCCATTTTTAGATGGCAATGGAAGAATCGGCAGGCTTTTGATAACTTTGATGCTTTGCAATGATGGAATCTTAAAAGAGCCATCTCTTTACCTTAGTTTATATTTTAAAACCAATAGGCAAGAATATTATAATCATTTGCAAAATATTAGAAAAACTGGCGATTTTGAATCTTGGATTAAATTCTTTTTAATTGGCGTTGAAAAAACTGCAAATGGAGCTGTAACTACAGCAAAAAATATTATTAATTTATTTCAAAAGGACTCTTATTCCATTGAAAATTCTATGCCATGCGGAATTGCGACTATGTTGATTTATAAATATTTACAAAAAAATCCAATTACTAATACAAACAAAATAAAAGAGGGTTGCAAAATTTCTCTACCGACAGTGATTCGTAATATGAAAAATTTAGAGCATCTTGGAATTGTTGAAGAGGTAACTAAAAAAGAGCGCCATAAAATTTTTGTTTATAAAAAATATTTGGAACTTTTAAATGACGGGCAACCGTTGAATTTCCATGGGTAGCGATATAAATTAACTGTAAATTTTCAGGTTAATTTGGTATAACACCTGTTGAAGCTTTGACCTTATTTACAAATTTTTTATAATTTCAAACTTCTCAATTAATTTTTAATTAAAACTGGGTTATCATTAATAGTCACCCAATATCCATCATTTCCTGATTTACTTGCTTTTGAAGATTTATTTTTCAACTTTTTATCTTTCAATTTTTTATTCGCTTTAGATTTTATTTCAAACCCTTTTTTATATTCTAAAACTTTTGTTACATACTGGGTGACTTCTTTGGCTTGTGATTTATACCATTTCCACTTTTAAATGATGCAATTGAATTTTTCAGGTCTCGTCTTTGC
>SYAR01000053.1 GCA_005787525.1 Rickettsiales bacterium | reverse complement strand
CCACCTCCACCACCACCTCCACCACCGCCAGCGCCATCATCGACAACAACAGTAGCAGCTCCACCGCCACCAGCATCGTCATCTCAAACGCTAGCGCAAACAAATTCATCATACGTTGAAACTAGTGCCAAGTTTGGTTATCATGAAAAACATTCATCGTCAGCTCAACCGCCAGCACCAACACCTCCACCGCCACCTCCACCTACACCTTCAGCACCGCCAGCTCCAACGACAGAATCGGCTCCAGCAGCGACTTCATCGTCAACACAACAAGCGGCTTCAACACAAGAGGCTTCAACGTCAACAACAGCACAGCAAGGAACAACGTCAACAACAGCACAGCAAGGAACAACATCAACAACAACAGCACCACCAGCGGCGACAACGTCAACAACAGCACAGCAAGGAACAACATCAACAACAACAACAGCACCACCACCAGCGGCGACAACGTCAACAACAGCACAGCAAGGAACAACGTCAACAACAGCAAAGCTAGATCCAACGACACAATCGGCGACAGCAGCGGCGACAGCAGCGGCGGCGTCGACAACGTCACAGCGAGGAACAACATCATCATCAACAACAACAGCACCACCAGCGGCGACAACGTCAACAACAGCACAGCAAGGAACAACATCAATAACAACAGCACCACCACCAGCGGCGACAACGTCAACAACAGCACCACCACCAGCGGCGACAACGTCAACAACAGCACAGCAAGTAGAAGCAGTAACGACAACGTCAACAACAACACAAGAACAATATAGTTCCCCACAAAATTCAAATCCTCTCGCAGATCGGCGTGGGCTTGGGCTTGGGCTTGGGCTTGGAATTCCTACTCTTGCTGCTGTTTTTTATGCTGGACACCGCGCTAGAAGAAAAAATACTGCTTTATTAAATGAAAAAAAACCACAAACAGCAACTGCTGCTGGTGCTATAGTACAAATAACTGATAGTGGATTAGAGCTTTAGCATAGTCAAAATCTGAGGTGAAAAGATTTTTTTCACCTCAGATTTTTTTTCCCAAAAAAATAAAATAAATTATTTTTTCAAGAACTTTGCTAAATCACGAATATGGGCTATGAAATGGAAGTTTAAATCTGGTAAAGATTTTTTTAAATTAGCAAAATGTTTATTTTTTTCGTTAGCCTTCGGAATCAGGCAGTTCTTGAATCCAAGCTTGTGAGCTTCTTTTAAACGTGCTTCCAAATTGCCAACCATTCTAATTTCTCCGGTTAAACCGATTTCGCCAATGGCAATGGTTGATGATGGCAATGCAATATCTCGTGCCGATGAAATTAAAGCACAAGCCACCGCCAAATCCGCCGAAGTTTCAACTATTTTCAAGCCTCCAACGATGTTTAAATAAACTTCTTTATCAAACAAATTTAAGCCAAATCTTGAATTTAAAACAGCAATTATCATCGCCAAACGATTTAAATCCCAACCGACCACCGCCCTTCTCGGCGTTGGAATGAAAGATGGTGCCACTAAAGCTTGTACTTCCGCCAAAATTGGTCTAGTGCCTTCAATTCCAGCGAAAACGGCGGTTCCGCTGGTATCGCGATCATATGAAGCTAAAAATAATTCACTCGGATTTGAGACTTCCGATAATCCGATGTCGTTCATTTCAAAAACGCCAATTTCATTGGCCGCGCCGAAGCGATTTTTCATGGCTCGTAAAATTCTGAAATGCAAATCTTTCTCACCTTCAAAATAAAGAACGGTATCAACCATATGTTCTAAAACCTTGGGCCCAGCGATTTGCCCATCTTTGGTGACATGGCTCACAATCAATAAAGTTATGTTATTTTTTTTGGCAAAAATTGTTAATTCGCCCGCCGAAGCTCGCACTTGCGAAACCGTTCCTGGAGCAGATGAAAGCTCTTCGATGAACATAGTTTGGATTGAATCGATAATTACAATAACTGGAGATTTTTCGTCTTTAATCGTGTTAATAATTTCAGCAATATTGGTGGTTGAAGCGAGTTTGATCGATTGCTCATCACATTCAAGCCTTTTGGCTCTAAGCCTCACTTGATCAACCGATTCTTCGCCTGAAATATAAATTATCGAATTTTTTGATTTTGCTAAACTATCCGCCGTTTGCAATAATAAAGTTGATTTACCAATTCCCGGATCACCACCGATTAAAACCACCGAACCTTGGACCAAGCCACCTCCAAGCACTCTATCTAATTCATTAATTCCGGTTTTAATGCGCGGAAATTCTTGGGCTTCGCCGTTTAAACTTACTAAATTGGCTTTACGTGAATTTTTATTGCTTGAATTTTTTGTAGTTTTATCATCTTCGATTCGCGAAAAATGCGAAGTTCCACCCTCGGCGAACTCTTCAACCAAGCTATTCCAAGCCCCGCAATCCGTGCATTTTCCCGACCATTTAAAATGAATGGCACCACAAGATTGACATGAATAAGCGGTTTTTTTGGTAGACATTTTGCTATTTGATTTGGGTTTATAATTGCGTTGATAATTTTATAAATTTATAAAAAACAAAAAAATTTCAAATAAAATTTTTTACAATATTAATTCAAAAAATTTTATCTGGAACCATTTTTTCTCATATATGGAACCACTATATCATTGTTCACGATCACCGTCATTCTAGCACCTTGCGGAATTCTGATAACTGGATTTAAATCAATTGTGTTTTTAATAATGCCCGTGACGATGTCGATAATAGTTTTAGTTACATCGGCTAAAGCTTGATTCCCAGCATTTCCAAATGTTGTTGTAGTGCCTTGAGAAGCATTTATGGTCGTCGAGGTTTGCGTATTTCCACCCATCACTTGTTGTGCTGCCGCCGTTCCCGCTACCGCCAAGACGCTAGCCAAAAGCGAGTTTGCTACTAAAGAGCTATAACGATTATCAGCCTCTCCCGGAATACCAGCGCGTCCCGATTGATCAGAAGCACTTAAAGAAATGCTCAAGCTTATGCCGTCTGGTCTAAGTAAGCGACTCCAAGAAATATTAACGCGACCCTGCCCTCTTTTTATTTCAGCCGAGTAGGTTCCATATAATCTCGAGCCTTTTGGAATAAGGATTTCGCGTCCAGATTCACCATAAACATCTCGAGTAATTATTCCGCGCACCGGCCCCGGAAATTCAGTGTTAATAGCAGTCTCCAAAATAGCACTTAATAATTTACCTTGAGCGATTGTTCGCGAACGATCTTCAATCATTCTTACTTCAACATTTTTTTCAGTTTTGGCAATTTTTTTAACATCATCTTCCCTTAAAACTATAATATTTTTCTCTTCGCCAACCCCAATTGGCGGACTTCCGCCCTCTCTTCTATCAGAAAATACAACTATTGGCGAATATCTTGGTTCAAAAATGCTATCATTTACAGCCTTTTCTTCTTCATCGACTTTAACTTCTTTTAATTTGATTGCTTCTTCGGCATTTTTTTTCGCTTCATCAATTAAAGCTTGCTTTTGCTTATCTTGATTTTCTTGTTGTTCCTTAAGCTTTAATTCTAGCTCTTGAATTTTTTGATCTCTCAATTTTAATTCTTCAGAACTTGCCGTGTTAGAATTTTTAGTTAATGAATCGGGCGTAGCATTTGATAAAATAGAATCGGTTTTATTATCAATCGCATTTTCTTGAGATTTATCATCTTTCATTTTTGATACATCCACTAATTCTGATTTATCAACATTCGCTGGCAATTCAGGAATATCAGGAATTTCTGGTTTGCCCTGTTTTTCCAACAATTCTATATTATTTTTTTCCTCTTTATCGATATCGCTTAAATTGTAAATTGACTTGTCTTCTTCCTTAGAAGCAACCTGCTCTACTTTACCACTTTCCATCACATCCGCCATTCCTGGAACTTGAGTAACTGGCTCCAAAACTGGTTGTTGCGGACTAACGCCAGAGAAAAAAATATAATAACAAACAAAAATTAAAACAATCGACGCAACAATAATTAATGCCGCATTTTTTTTATTAGCTGATACTGAAGAGCTCTCCTCCTTGACTTCGGAGACTATATCCTCATCCTCTTCAATATCTTGTTCTATTTGTTTTTGTGGTCTGGATCTCATTTTAAAAAATCAAATTTTTTGAATAAATTTATAGTAAGATTTGTAAAATCATATTATTTTTTGTTGATTAAAAAAATTAATTATTTCTTCAAATACTCTTTCTTTATTTTTTGATGTTATAATCACATGATTTTCGCAATCTACTTCAATTAATTTTTTATCTTTCGATTTAATTTTATCAAATATTATTTTGCCACTAATCGGATTAACTACCGGATCTTTATTTGACTGAATAACCAAAGTCGGACATGAAATTTTATGCAAATTATCATCGCATAAAATCATTAATTTTTCCAGCTCATAAACCCCTTTAATATAATTGCGAGAGTAGTTTATGTGAGGGTTTTCAGGAACATCTTCAATAAATTCCATTCGTCCTTTTTCAAGATTAAATTTTTCTAATAATTCATTCCATAAATTAATTCCCGGAATCATTTTAGATTTAATATCGCGCAATTTTAATGCTGAATTAATTGAAACAACACCCACCAATTTATTTAAAGATTTTTTTTGCGAAGCACTTAAAAGCGATAACAAGCCACCGGTCGAGAAACCAATAATAACAACCTTCGAACACATATTATTCAAAGCACAATATCCTCTTTGTATCGATTCATACCAATCAAACCAAGAATAATTTTTTAAGTCGATTGGCGCCGTTCCATGCCCTTTCAAGCGAACGCTGTAGGTCTTGATGCCGAAGCCGTTCAAGAATTTAGCCAAATCCTCAACTTCTTTCGGAGCGGATTTATAGCCATGAACCAAAACCACTCCAAAATTTTGAATTTTTTTCGTTAATTTTATATCGCTATCCAAGAAAAATGGCGTGCCAATTGATTTATCTTTTGACAAATTTTTATCAAAATTTTCTAAGTAATTTTTTTCAAAAATTTTTAAATCTGCTTCATAAATATTTTTAAAAACTATCTTTTTTAATTCATCCTTATCGATTGTCGAGACTTTCTTTACAATGCTATTGGCGTTTTCTAAAAGAGCAAATTCTCGCAAAATAACTTGTAAAGTATTTTCAATTCTAATTTGATGAAAATCAAATTCTTTATTTAACAGATTTTTAAAGATTTCTATTTCATTTTCGGAGATTTTTTTAATCAAATTTTGCTTTATCGCTAGATTGAAAACACTGTCAAATTCAAAACATTCTTCATCGGCAAAAATTTTAAAAATATTCTCCTCAAAAATAGATGGATTTAGGCGATATTTTTTAGTTTTGGTAATTAAAATTGCCGAATAATAAATAACTCTTTTAAGATAATTTATCTCAACTCTTGATTGATGAGAATGCACCAAAGCCGATACAAAAATATGATCAAAATTTATTTGAACATCCGAATAAATTTTTTCCATAAAATCGCTAGTTAATTTCGAGCGATAATATTTCAAAATAAAGTTATTTTTGGTTTCGCCTTTAATAATTGGAATTTTATTAATTACTACGCGCGTTGATTTGATATATTCGCCAAGACTAATCGGGTCTCCAAAGCTAATATTGATATCGGCATCCAGCAAAATATTACCCTCAATTTCAAGTTCTTCGACAATTTGTTTTGGTAAATTTTTTATTAAAACTGCGGCCAAAGACTTGATTTTATTATCTCCCGGACGAATTGGATAATATGTAATGTTAACTGGAACTATTTTAGTTTGTAAATTCTTGTAAGAATCATGATAAGTTAATCCATTATTTATTTTATAGTTATCGAGAGTTTGTTGATCTTTATTTTGATAAGCTTCAACGATTTCAGTGCGAAATAATTCCGATTTTAAAGCAAGAACCGAGGCTCCAGTTCTAACGGGCCCAACGCGATATGGGGTATTATTTATATAAAGACCATCATATTTTATTTCCTTACTTTTAATCATACTACCTTCGGGATATATCATCCAATCAAAGGCACCGCTTACTAAATCTTCAATGATTATATTATCACGATTTGGATCTTTGGTTGAAACAGTTCCAACTGATCGCAAAAATTTACCAAAAACTCCGGCAAATATTTTCGAATCCGCCAAACATCTTACGTGGCGTCCCGTCGCTTTGTTGATTAAATAAGGCACGAAAAAAGTTTCCGAACGCGTAAAATGATTGGCAACAAACATCACCGGATGATTGGGAATTTTTTCAACCCCAGACAACGTAAACCTTGTTCCAAGAAGCTTTTCTAGGAGATTCATTGCCAATGAAGCGTAGCGAAATGGTTTAGTGTTCATAAAAATTATTTAATCTCAAAAATGAATTTCATTTTTGAGATGATTTTCTAAGAAAAGTTCTTTTCAAATGTTAATTGTGAAATTTTTTGTAAATCAGCAACATTAATTTTTTGCGAATTTAAAGTGATATTTTCTTCAATAACTTCGCCAATTTTAGAAATTGTGATTTTATTTTTTTCGGCAATTTTTAAAAAATCTTTTAGATTGGAGTCGTCAATTGCAATAACATAACGCGATTGATCTTCGCCAAATAAAATGGCATTTTCATCGCTAATTTCATCATTTTTTAAAGATGAAATATCAATTTTACAACCCAAATTTTTGGTGGACATTTCAAAAAGCGTAACTAATAAACCACCGTCAGAAACGTCGTGACAAGCATTTATCAAATCTTTCTCGATTAATTCACGAACGAATTCAGAATTTTTTTTCTCTTCGATTAAATTAACTTTTGGCGGATTTTTTTGATCATCAATTTTTAAAATTTCTCTTTCATAAATTGAGCAAGAAAGATGTCCAAAAGTTTCGCCAATTACAAAAATTTGGTCATTGATTTTTTTAAATTTAGTATCGCATCTTTTATTTGCATCAACCAAAAGCCCTACTCCACCAATGGCTGGAGTTGGCTTAATTGCTTTGCCGTCAGTTTCATTATAAAGCGAAACATTGCCCGAAACTACGGGATAATCTAGCTCTTTGCAAGCTCTGGTAATACCTTGAATCGAACGCACAATTTGCCCCATAATTTCAGGTTTTTGCGGATTACCAAAATTCAAACAATTGGTAATCGCCAAAGGCTTGGCGCCAACCGCCGAAATATTGCGATAAGTTTCGCAAACCGCTTGAATTGAACCTTCATAGCTATCGGCTTCAACATAACGTGGAGTGCAATCGACACTCATCGCCAAAGCTTTTTTAGTGCCGTGAACACGAACGATCGAAGCATCGCCATTAGTTAAAAGAGTGTCATTCATAACTTGCGAATCATATTGTTCATAAATCCATTTTTTATCAGATAAATCGGGAACTTGAAGCAAATTTTGTAAAATTTCTAAACTCATATTTTGAAAATTTTTGGTAAAAAAATAAGTGCAATTATTCTTGGCGATTTTAGCAAAAAGTAAAGTTATTTTTTAAGTTTTTATGTTGATTTAGCGTTTATTTTTAAAAAAATTCTGAAGCATTGTCTTGGAATCTTCGGCAAATATTCCCGAATAAAATTCACTTTTAAAATACGCGTTTTGTGCTCCCAAAAAAAGTGGATTACTTTCAATCGCGCCAAATTTTTCATCATTAGCACCATAATAAATGCGACGAATTCTGGCGTAACTCAAGGCGATTAAGCACATGGCACATGGCTCGAGAGTGATATAAATATCGCAATTTTCTAATTTGGTAGATTTTTTAATTTCGCAAGCATTTCTCAGTGCAACAATTTCGGCGTGAAGAGTTGGATCGCATTTTTGACGATTTTGATTAAATCCAGAAGCGATAATTTGATTATTTTCAACGATTACCGCACCTACGGGCACTTCATCAAACTTCAAAGCATTTCGAGCTTGATTTAACGCCTCAATCATAAAATTATTTTGAATAATATTTTTCGACATTAATTATTTAACAATAATTTTACCCTGAGCAGTTTTTTGATGAAAATCGCCATAGAATTTATATTCCCCAGCTTTTTGTGGAGAAATTTGTAAAGAAACTTTTTTACCAGCCCCGACAAGTTTTTCTTTTTTTAAATCGTCGCTCTCAAATTCTTCGATGGTATTATCAAGATTTTCAATAGTAATTTTAAATTTTGTATTGGCAGGGACGTTTACAACATCAGGCTCGAAGCGGTGATTTTTAATTTTTATAATATATTCATCTTTGGAAATTATATCTTGAGCAAAGCAATTGAATGAATAAAAAAATAATATCAAAATTAACGAAAATTTTTTCATATTTTTTAAATTTAGATCAGAAATTTTGGTGACCCCAACGAGATTCGAACTCGTATTTTCACCGTGAAAGGGTGACGTCCTAACCGTTAGACGATGGGGCCAATTTGCAAAAAAAGGCAAGAAAAAACTGTTTTTTACAGAGATTTATTGTGCTATTATAAAAATCAACTTACAAAAAGGCAAACAAAATATTTAAATCCTTATTTGGCAATGCTTTAAGCCACCTAAATCGTATTATTTAAAGGTAAAATAAGAATGTAGTAGATAAAATAAAATCAAAGAAAAAATTAAATTTATATGATAAGAAAATAGTTGTGAAAATCCGATATTCATCAGAGATAAAATTAAAACTGCGGAGAGAATATACATGAATCCGTAGGAGATAATGGCTCGAACAATTTCTTTATAACAATATTTTTTTTTCTGAAAACTCAAAAATTTATGCGTTAAAAAACTATGAATCGTAATAATTATATTAAAAATTGTAATTTTGGTAAAGTTAATTACAAAAAATTTAAAATAAAATAAACCGAAAATATAACAAACCAGAGTATTGTAAGCTCCAACCATCAAGAATCTAATTTTTTTATCAGCTAAAATAGCAAAAATAAACTTGATTAAATCGTTAAAATCTCTAATTTTTGTAAATTGTTTAATATATTTTTTATACATTTCTTAAATAATTTTTTAATTTAAAATCCGAATGTTAAATTTTTTTCAACGAGAAAAAAATATTATTTATTTTTGTTTTTTTGCCATTATTTGGGCAATAATTTTTATAACCCAATATTATTGCTTTAATGGCATTCCGCACTTTATTGCCAATGATTCATTTCAATATTTATCAATCGCCAAAGACATTTATAGAGATCAAAAATCAACCGGATTAATTAATTATGCTCTAGATCTTTATTATGACGAATTAGCGCTTTTTAATTACGATTTTAACAATTTAAAACCTTATCACTTCCCTAGCTATTCAGCCTTTTTAACCCTTTTTTATTTTATTCACAATAATGATAATTTTGTAATTTATTCTTCGCAATATTTATCTTTTTTAATATTTTCAATATCATCTTTTTTAGTTATAAATAATTATCAAAAAAAATCCACAGCATTTTTTCTAACATTAATTTGTTTTTTTTGCTCACCAATAATTCTTTATATTTCCGATAGCGGAAAAGAAATTTTATGTTCGGGGCTCGCAATGCTTGGAATATATCTTGGCATGTATTACAAAAAAAGAAATAATTTGATAACGATAATTGCATTATCATTGATTTTCACTTTTTTATCAATAACTCGCAATTTCTATTTATTGCTATCTCTTTTGATTTTTTTATTTCGCGCCTTGCCTTCAAAATATAAGGAAGACGGCATCAAAGAAAATTTTAAAACCAAATCAATTTTCTTTATTTTTGTTTTTTTAATTCCATTAATAGCCTATATTTATTGTTATCATTTTATCGAAATTCATTTATTTATTTTTCAAAATAGAACCGATATTTACGGCGGAAACAATTTAGATGATTTGGTTTTTAGAATTCTGACTAATTTATTTATGGGATTTTTCGTTTTCTTTACGCAATATTTCCGCTATTTTTTAGATGGCTTTAAAATTCTGGATCTTACTTCGTTATTTAGTCTTTATCAAACCTTTGGTTTTGCCATTTTCGGATTATGTTTATATTTTAAAAAAGAATTAAAAAATAACCTATTTAACAAAAATATAAAAATCTCAAAATTACTCGTAATAAATATATTTTTCGCAATATTATTTTTCTCGATAATCGTAAGATTCTCTAATCTCGGCTATCGATTATTTTTAGGATATTTGCCGTTAGTTTTTATGATTTTTTATCAAAGATTTTCCTTCAAAAATCTTTTAAAAAAATCACAATTTTCGGACAATATTTTTTCAATATTTTTAATTTTTTTTCTCTTTCTAAACTTCTTCTACAACATAAAATTTTCACAAAACGCTATTTCTAAAGTCACTAAGGCAGAAAAAATTAACAATTATACCAAATCACAAATTGAAAAATTTAATGCCAAAAAAATTGTAGCTGATAGAGATTATTTTAACTCAAGTTTTTTAATGCCACTTATTCATAAATTCCCACCCGATATATATTTTCTATCAAATTGGAGACTTAATTTTACATGCGACGATTTAATTAATTATCATGAACATAATCTTAATTTTGATATGATTCTTACTCAAACCGAATATACCAAAAAAAACTGCGATTTTATTTACAAAAATTTTGATTTAAAAATCAAAGATGAATATGGTTTAATTTATATAAAAAAACCCACTAAATCTCTTTAAAAGATTGCAAAATTGATTTATAAATTGGTGCAAAAATATAAGAGAAAATATTGCGATTCTTTTGTTTTATAAAAACATCAACAGCCATTCCTGCTGAAAGGTTTTGAGTCTTTAAAATTCCCGAAGAATCATCAATTTTAATCTTAACTTCAAAATAAAAATCTTTTAAATTTTCATCAAAAATTACGTCTTTAGAAATTTCAAAAGTTGATCCCGAAATTTTGGGAATATTTTTCTCATAAAAATTCCTTAAAAAAATCTCTACGGTTTGATTAATTTTAATATTGTCGATATCAACATTTTTAACCTTGGCAATTATTATTAAATTAGGATTTTTGGGAATAATTTGCATAATATTTTTCCCCGATTCAATAATTTCTCCACTCGAAGAAAACCTTAGATTCTCTACAAATCCATCGATTGGAGAATATAATATCGATCTTTCAAAAATATCATTGGCAATTTTCATTTGCTCCAAATTAATTTGAATTTCAAAAGCAGTTTCGAGAATTTTTTGTGATATTTTGGCAATATTTTCCTCACGAAAACTAGACTTTTGATTATCGACAATATTTATTTCATTGTTAAAATTTGAAATTTGCGTTATTAGCTCCAATTCTTGTCTTTGTAAGTCAAATAATATATTTTGATTTAAAATATTCTGATCAACAAAATCCGTATAGATAAGAATTTGCTTCCTAACAATTTTCAACTTTTCCTTAGAAAGTTTAACATTTTCCAACAAAATATATTTTTTATATTTAAATATATTAATTTCCTTTAGATATTTATTTATTGTTGCCTTTAAATATTGTTGAGAATTTGCCACTAAATATGTAAATTCATTTTTTTCACTATTTGAAAAATATTGAATTAAAAATTTAATTTTATTGGTAAGTTGCTGATTGTTAATTTTATCAATCCCCTTCCCTTCTAATTCTAAAAACTGTTTTTGCAAAATCATCGACAATAATTTCCATTGAATAATTTTCTTATCGGAAATATTTTTTATCGAAGATAGTCGAATAATTTCTTGATTTTTTTTGACCTCATCACCATTTTTAACCAAAAGTTTTTCAATAATTCCGCCCTCAAAATGTTGAATATTTTTTTTGGTATTATCATAACTTAGAGATCCATTAGCAACAACTGCCGAAGAGATTGGAGCCATGAATATTATTATTAATAAAATGGCGAATAAGGTCAAATAAAAATAATTTTTATGTGAGTAATTTTGCAGTTTTTTCATTAGAATTTATAAAATCTATGGTGTTAATAAAATTTATGAAATCATTCTTAAAAATAATTACGGAATCGGTTTTTTTAAAAAAATCAAATGGCGGATTATTAATAAAAATGATTGAATTTTGCGATTTTTGGTAATTAATTAAATACTCAAAAAATATTTGAGAATTTTCATTTAAAAATAATTTTTCGATAAATAGAATTTTTGGTGAATGATAAATTGCTCGAAGAGCTCCAACCCAATATTTTTGTTGATTATTTAGATCCTTAATATCACTTAAAAACCCATTTTTTAAGGTCGATAATCCAAAATCAAAAGTAAATTTTTTACAAAAATTAAGGACATTTTTAGCGGAAAAATTATTCGACATTTTAGCAATATTTTCTAGAATATTTCCTTCAAATAAAAATGGATCATTTTCAATTATATCTATAAAATTTAACAATTGTTGTCGGGGAATTTTTTGTAAATCAAAATCATCAATTTTAATTTCACCAAAAGTCGGACAATAATTTTTTGTAAGCAAATTATAAATAACGTCTCGCTCCAACTCGTTCCTACTTAAAATCGCTATTATATTTTTAGAATTGATGCTAAAATTTTCGGTTTGAATGATAAAATTTTTATTATCTTGATGACGATAAAAAACTTTATTAAAAGTAATTTTATTAAATGAATTTAATGAAAATATTTCTTGTGTCTCTCGCTGATCTTCATCATCAATTTCATCAAAAATATTTTTAAAGTTTTTTACAAAATCTTGAAAGTTTTTTAAATTATTTGTGAAATTTGTAAATGGCTCCAACAACTTTGAAAGCAAAATTGAAACCGCAATTATTGAGCCTACGGAAATCTGATTTTTTATTACTAAATATGCGCAAATCATCGTCGCTATAATTTGCGATAAAAGTCGTAAATTTTTATTTAAAACCAAATATTTATTATAAATTTTAAAATAATTTAACTCCAAATTCATAAAGGATTTATAATTATTTTGCCATTTTTGAAAAATATTTTGAATAATTTGGTTAAATTTTGTCGTAATATTTTCACGATTAATCATTAAAAAATTTTGTGAATTTTTTTCATGATTTTTCTGCAAATTTTGCTGTAAATATAAAATATTTTTTTGATGAAAATTATCAAATATAATTATTATTAAAATGACAATTAAGCCATATATAGCAAGGCTTGGATTAATTAAATAAATCGCTATAATATAGAATAATGCCAAAGGAATTTCAAAAATATTATTGGCAGAACTTCCATTAATAAAACCATTAATTTTTTGTAAATTCTGCGTAATATAAATTTTCTTATTTATGTCGCTTAAATGTTGAATTTTATTCAAAGTTTTTTTCTGAATAATAATATTAATTTTTTGCATCAAATCATTTCTGAGATTGCCAAAAAAATTTATAAAAAATATTAAAATTATTGTTAGCAAAGTGAGGTAAAACAAGCTTGGTAAGCTCGAAGAATTTAATACCTTATCAAAAATTTGCATTGAATAAAAGGAAACGGCAATCGTTAAAAAATTTATTACAAAACTGCATAAAAAAATTGCAAAAATTATTTGT
>SYAR01000052.1 GCA_005787525.1 Rickettsiales bacterium | reverse complement strand
GAAGAGGCATCATTATAATTTACTTGATAAGCATTTAGATATGATTTTAGTATTCTTGATAAGTTTTGATTATTACAAATAACGGCAATTTCTAAATCTTTTTTATTATTTTCATTGATAATTTTAACAATTGCTTTCGCTTCATTTATTTCATTATCAAAGCAAGATATTTCTAGGTTTGAAGCGATGTCAGCTATTTCGTTATTTTTGCCAATTTCTTCACAAGATTTTTTAAAATTTTCAAAATTTTTGTAATCATTAAAAATTAAATTACAAAAATCTTTTCTGATATTTGGAGAATTTATAAATTCAGAATTTTTAATTTCAGCAATATTTAATTTTTCTAAATCTAAAAATTTAATTAGTTCATTAAGATAATATTGCGGATGAATTTCTTCGACATTTAAATGCTTCTGATAACCATATAAAATTACACAACCATTTTGATAATTTTTTATGGCTTTAATAAGTTTTTTACTTGATAAAATACTGCCTGTCGATCCAGCAATAACAATATTTTGAGAGATTTTTTGTGTTTCAATAATTTCGATATATTTATTACATAATAAATTATGAAAACTACCGGCAAACATTAGATTATTTTTAATTAAATAATTTTTAATTTGAATGTAAAAACTTTGAAAAAATTCTACCGTAAATTGATGATGTTTTGCTAAATTTGAATCGTCGATTGATTTAATTTGCAAAGAATCGATTTGATTTTCTTCTAAATCTTCAAATAATTGATATAAACTTTTAGCAATTTTATATCTTTGTATAAAATTTTGAGCACCAAAAATAGTATTTTTTTTAACCTCTTCGCATAAAATAAATATAGCATCAACTCGATTTAAAACCTTGATTTTAGATAACTCGCTGATAATTTCTGCACATGATTTATTAGGTAAAAAATCATAAAAATCTTCAATATTTAAATCGGCAAAAGATTTAATTTTTACTGAATTTTTGGAGTTAAAATCTGGTAAATTTAACAATTCTTTGCGTAATTTTCTTGAAGATCTTTGATTTGGTAAAAAAATCTTTAAATCTGAAAAATCATTGTTATAATCATTTTTTAACCAATTAGCGATGGTTTTAATGAAGTTATAATTAGATGGAATGTTATAAACATTCATAAGTGTTTAAGTTTAAATTTTTAGTAATTAATTTTTACAATTTTAAAAACTTTTTTTTGCAATGAAAGTAATTGTTTTAGGAGCGGGAATAATCGGGGTTTCAACAGCATATTTTTTGGCTAAATCTGGTCATGAGGTTGTAGTAATCGATAAATCTATTTCATCTGGTGAAGGCTGTTCTAGCTCCAATGGCGGTCAACTCAGCTATTCTCACATTGAAACTTGGTCGAATAAAAGCTCTTTATTTTCAATGGCAAAAAATATTTTTTCCGCAAATTCTTACTTATATTTTAAAGATTTTTCAAACAAAGAATTTTATCAATGGATTGGTGAATTTATAAAAAATTCTTCAACTGAAAATTACTTAAAAAATAGTGAAAAATTATTTAAAATTTCAAAACTTAGTAAGGCTCTAATGCATGATATTCTAAAGGAAGAGCCGTTATTTTTAGATGGAAAATCTTTTGATTATTCTAAAAAAGGAATATTACATTTTTATCGCAAACAAAAAACTTTTGATAATGAAATTAAAAAACTCGAAAAATTTAATTTTATTAGTCGTAATTCTCAAATTTTAAATGCCGAAGAATGCATAAAAAAAGAACCAAATTTAACTAAATTAAATGATGAAAAAAATTTGGCTGGAGGAATTTTATTTGAAGAAGATGAAAGTGGCGATTGCTATAAATTTACCCAAAAACTTGAGCAGATTTGTAAAGAAAAATATGACGTTAAATTCATATTTGATTGTGATATAAAAAATTTATTAACTAATTACAAAAAAATTACCGGGATCAACACTAGCAAGGGCGTTTTAACGGCTGATAAATATGTTTATGCCCTTGGCGCTTCCTCAATTAATTTACTCAAAGGCATTGGCGTTGAGACAAAAATTTATCCAGTTAAGGGTTACAGTTTATCAATAAAATGTGACGAAAAATTTATTGCACCAAGCATGACCATGACTGATAATCAAAATAAAATTGTTTATAGTCGCTTAGGTGATATTTTTAGAGTGGCAGGAACGATTGAGATGAGCGGAAATAATTTGATTATGAATAAACAAAATTTAAATTTTTTATATTATAATTTGCAAAAAACTTTTGCCAATTTTGGCGATATTAAAAACACCAAAGAATGGGTTGGGATTAGGCCATTTCGTCCAAATTCAATTCCATTAATCGGCGATTTTCATAATTTTTCAAATTTTTTAGTAAACTCAGGACATGGTTCTCTTGGCTGGACTAATGCCCTTGCTTCGGCAAAAATTATTGATGATTTACTGGCAAAAAAACCCAATAAAGATTTTAATTTTTTAAATAAAGAAATTCATCAAATTAAAAACCCAAATCAATAATTTTAAGAAATTATTTTATTAAAATGTCGAACATCGCGAGCTAAATGAAGAGAGCCACAAATAATAATTCTAACCTCTTCCCCACGAAATTCATTCTCAATTAAACTTAAGGCATTAAATAAATTTTCACCATTTTTCACGTCAATCTCATGATTTTTAGCAATTTCAACTATGCACTCGGGAAGCTCTGGGTAGGGCTCTCCATTTACTTTTACTGCGATAATTTCAGCAATATTTTTAAATTTTTCTAAAAATTCAATTTTACATTTTCCACGACTAAATCCGCAAATAATAAAATTTTTTACAAGACTTTGTGACTTTATCCAATTAGCGAGAATAAAGGCTCCACCTTCATTATGAGCACCATCAATCCAAATTTCACTCAATGGATTTTTTAAAATTTTATTTAAATTATTATCAATTTTCTCAAGTCGACTTTGCCATTGGACACTAGAAACAGCTTGATTAATTCCATCATAATTAAAAATAAATCTATCGCTAATTGCCATACAACACGCAATTGCACAGGCAAAATTATAATATTGATGATCGCCGGCAAGGCTTGGCTTTCTAAGATTGGGAAGCAAAGCTTCATTTTGCCAAAAAAAATCAAACGTGCCATCATTATCATTTTTTTCAACATAAAAATCTTCATCATAAAAATAACTTAAAGCTTGTTGATCATTGGCGATTATTTTTATTAAATCATTGATAATATTTGCTTGAGGAGCGATTATTAAGGGAGTTTTTGAGCGAACAATATGGGCTTTTTCAAGTGCAATTTTTTGTAAATTATCTCCTAAATATTCGGCGTGATCGATTGAAATTGAAGTTAAAATAGTGGCAATTTTTTGTGAAATTATATTGGTTATATCAATTCTGCCACCCATTCCACACTCTAAAACCAAAACATCTGCCGGATTGCGTGAAAACGCTAAAAAAGCTCCAATTGTAAAAGCCTCCATAAAAGTTAAATCGACATCTTGCGATTTTAACCGCACCTCTTCCATTGCTGAATAAAGCTCGCGATCGCTAATTTTTTGTCCGTCAAGCAAAATTCTTTCATTGCAATCATGAAGGTGAGGGGAGGTATAAAGATGCGCTTTATAGCCATTACATTGAAAAATTTTAGCAATTAATGAAGCGGTTGAGCCCTTACCATTCGTGCCCGCAACATGTATAACTGGCGGAAGTTTTTGATGCGGATTTTCTAATCTTTCTAAAACTATTTTAGCTCTGTCAAAAACCGTTTCATAATCAATGGCTTTTTTGCCAAGAGTTGATGGAATTGGCCAATGCGGTAAATAAACCATGTAGCACTTTTATTTTAATGTTATAAATTTACTAAAAATTGAATTTAATCAACAATTTCATGCCATTTTTTATATATTTATTATCAGCTTTTATCTTTGTATTTCAAAGCGTAAAGGCTCAAAATGTTTCGCCATATTTAACTGAAAAAAATTTTCATAATAACGGTAATTATTCAATTGAAGTTAATGGAATTATAAATTCATCATTGGCAAAAACCAATCAAAAAAATATTTATCAAAAAAATATTTTGCCCGATAATTTTTCTAAAAATTATATCAATAATGAAGTTGATCTGGGCTTAGATAATCAATCATTTATAAAGGGTGCAATAAAATTAAATAACAATAATATTTTAGGAATTACTTCAAAATTTGAACTTAATTTTACAAATAATTATAAAAACGAAAATCCCAATCTTGATCAAGTTTTTTTATATCTCGATAATAATTTTGGACGCTTTGAATTTGGTAATTTTGTAGCGGTAAATCAAAAAATGAAATATGGTCCAGCTCGCTTTGCAAGAGGAGCCGGAGGAATTAATGGTAAATATTTGGAATATGTTAATTTGCCAATTTTAGGTCAAGATTCGGCGTTGTGCCAAGGCAATATTTCATCGCCATCATGTGCAAATATTAAGCATTCACGTTTTATTACCCTAGCTCAATCACCAATTGGTCACGGTGGATATGCCAAAGGATTTTATCCGCGCGATGTCGATAATTTTTACAATTCAAATTCCAAAATTTCTGATTTTAACCGCAATAATTTTCGAGCGTTACGCGACGATAGTTATGAAGGATTGGAAGATGCTTTAAAATTTAGTTATTATACTAAAAAAATTAATCAAATTCAACTTGGTGCAAGCTATGCTCCGCTTAGCTCTAATCAAGGATTTACCGCCAAAACCGCACCCGATAGCAATGATATTAAATTACAAAATTTATTAAGTTTGGGAATTAATTATTCCAATGATTTTGACAATTTAAATATCTCAGCATCTTCCACCGCTGAATACGCCAAACCCCAAACTAAAAATGGCATCGCAAGAAACGAATTATTGGCTTACGATTTTGGCGGAAGTTTAAGTTATTTTGGTTTTACCTTGGGTGGATCTTTCGGTTCTTGGGGCAAATCTTTATATGCTAAAAATGGCGTTTATTCTTGTACTTATGATTATTCAAAAAATTTAACCTCGCAAAATTGCGAAAATTCATCAAATAATTTAAAAAATTCATCTTATTATACCGCAGGATTAGCTTATCAAATCGGTCCAATCAATGCAAGTCTTACATCAATTAACAGTTCTTTTCAAAAAAATAAATATAGTGCTATTTCTTTTGGAATTGATTACAAAATTAAGAAAAATTTACTCACTTATTTTGAAATTACTCAATATAAATTTAAGAGTGATCAGCTAAATATTTTTAATTTAGCCGAAGAAATAAAAGTTGCAAATTTGACAAAAAAAATTCAACATAATAATGGAAAAGTTTTTCTCACAGGAATTTATTATTTATTCTAAAACATGACAGTCGACGCTCTCGATTCATTCTTACTGCCCCTAAAGCAAATCTTTGATCGCGATGGCGTTAATGAGATTTCTATTAATCGTCCTTTTGAAGCTTGGGTTGAAATTAAAGGTGATATGTATCGCGAAGAATTGCCAAATTTTGATGTCGAACATTTGAAATCTCTCGGCAGGCTTATCGCCCAATCTACAGAACAAAGAATTAGCGAAGAAGAACCTTTGCTTTCGGCAACTTTGCCTAACGGTTTTCGTGTTCAAATCGTTTTTCCGCCAGCTTGCGAAACTGGGAATGTTGTTATGTCAATTCGTAAGCCATCGGCTTTAAAATGGTCGCTTGATGATTATGAAAAAATGGGTATGTTCGATAGCACTTCGGTTGGTGCCATTGAAGATAAAAACTCATTAATTCTCGCAAAATTATTGCAATTAAATCGCATTAAAGAATTTATTTCGCGAGCCGTTCTTTATAAAAAAAATATTATAATTTCGGGCGGAACTTCAACTGGTAAAACCACTTTTACCAATGCCGTAATCCTTTCAATTCCTCATCATGAAAGGCTGATAACTTGCGAAGACGCTCGCGAAATCGACTTAACTTCTCATGAAAATAAAGTGCATTTATTAGCCTCGAAAGGGGCTCAAGGTCGCGCCAAAGTTACAACTCAAGATTTAATCGAAGCTTGTTTACGCCTTCGTCCCGAACGCATCATAGTCGGCGAGTTACGCGGAGCGGAGGCTTTTAGTTTTTTACGCGCCATAAATACTGGGCATCCCGGCTCAATCTCAACGCTTCACGCCGATACTCCTTTGATGGCAATCGAGCAATTAAAAATGATGGTAATGCAAGCTGGACTTGGTCTCTCGCCTTCGGAGATAACCTCATATATAAAAAATGTTATCGATATTATCATCCAATTAAAACGCGGGGAAAAAGGCAAACGCTATATTTCTGAGATATATTATCGTCCTTTACATGGCACTAAATAAACTTTAAAAAAAATGAAAAATTTAAGATTTTTTAACAAAAAATTTGATTATTTAACAATCACTAGAATTATTGAAATAACAGGCGCCAAGCCACATAAAGAATGCGATTTAAATGCTAAGATTTTTGATATAAAAACCCTAGAATCGGCTACACAAAATGAAATTTCTTTTTTAAATTCGGGGCAATATATCGATAAATTTTCCAATTCTAACGCCGGTTTTTGTTTTATTGATGAAAAAAATATTAACAAAGTTCCACCAAACATGATTGGCTTAATCTCTAAGAATCCATATTTTTCTTACGCTCAAATTGTCAGTGAACTTTATCAACAAAAAAAATTCGATTTTACATCAAAAAATTTGATTCATGCTTCGGCAAAAATTGGTAAAAATGTTGAAATTGCTTCAAATGTTTTTATTGGTGCTGATGTTGAAATTGGCGATAATTCAATCATTGGACCAAACAGCTCAATCCTTGATGGAGTTGTCATCGGATCGAATTGTATAATCAATTCAAATGTTGTTATTACTTGTGCAATTATTGGAGATAATTGTCAAATTTTTAGTGGTGCCAAAATTGGTCAAGATGGCTTTGGATTTGTCCATAATGATGGCAAAAATCATAAAATAATTCAAATCGGCATCGTTGAAATTGGCAATAATGTTGAAATCGGCGCCAATAGTTGCGTTGATCGTGGAGCCCTTGAAAATACTATAATTCACGACGAAGTGAAAATCGATAATCTTTGTCAAATTGCTCACAATGTTGAAATTGATTATGGCACCGTTATTGCAGGATCAACCGCGATTGCCGGTAGTTGTAAAATCGGAAAATATGTTCAAATCGGTGGAAATTGTAGTATCGGCGGACATTTAAAAGTCGGTGATGGCTCCAAAATTGCTGGCATGAGTGGCGTTATGCGCGATGTTGAACCTATGGCGATAATGGCGGGAATCCCAGTTATTCCAATTAAAAAATGGCATCGCATAAACACCATTCTTAACAAAATGGTTTCGAAAAATAATTAAAATTTAACAACAAATTTTTCCAATTTCAACTTTAAAACCATTTAAAAATTCATGAATTTTTAAAGATTTTTTACCAGCTTTTTGAAGCTTTAAAGGCTTGATTAGACCATCTTGGCAAACAACAGATAAATCCTTGTCAAAAATTGTTCCGATTAGATTTTTTTCAATATTTTTATTTTCAACAAAAGAGCATTCCAGAATTTTTATTTTTTCATTATTATAATTAAAGTGGGCGTATAAATTGCCATTTAACCCGCGAATTTTATTAAATATTTCTTCACCATTCTTATTCCAATCAATTAAACATTCATTTTTTTCAATTTTTTTCGCAAAAGTTGCGAACTTTTCATCTTGTTTGAGAAATTTTATTGATTTATCTGCGATTTGGTTAAGAGTTTTATTTATTAAAGAAGCTCCGATTTCAGCAGTTTTTTTAGAAATATTTTGATAATTTTCATTATCAAAAATTGTAAAATCTTCTTGATTAACAATGTCTCCGCTATCAACTCCTAAGTCCATTTTGATCACGCAAACCGCACTTTCTTTTTCTCCATTCATGATAGTTCGTTGCAAAGGAGCGCTTCCGCGATAAAGCGGGAGCTTTGAAGGGTGAACATTAAAACAGCCAAATTTAGGAATATTTAAAATTTCAGCTGGAAGAATTAAACCATAAGAAATCACGATGACAATATCTGGATTTAAATCATGAAATTCCTTTTGAATCAAGGCCTCTCGCAATGTTTTTGGAGTAAAAATTTTCAAATTATTTTTGTTGGCAAAATCATGAATTGGCGAAATTTGTAATTTATTTCCTCTTCCGCTTACTGAAGGTTCTTTAGTATAAACCGCCAAAATTTCATGATTCGTCGAAAATAATAATTTTTCAAGAGTCGGAACCGCAAATTCAGAAGTTCCCATAAAAACAATTTTCATAAATTATATTTTAAAATTATCAAAACTTACTTTGATTTAAAAAAATCGATGTTAATTTGATAAGTTAAAATTAACAATCTCAAATCTGTTTTTAAAATGGTAAATTTATTTTCAAAAAGTTTATTTTTTTTAGGAATATTAATCGCAAGTTTAATTATTTTTTTCGATTTATTCACTAAAGATCAAGTTTTTTACTTATTGCATGACTTTAGGGGCTCTAATTACGCCGTTAAAAATCAAATTAAAATTACAGATTTTTTTTCTTTGGTTTACGTCAATAATAATGGCATTTCATTTGGCATGTTTAACAAAGTCGAAAATGCTCGCGAAATCTTCGCTTTTTTACAAGGCTCAATTGCTACAATTTTAATTATTTGGTTATGGAGAATTAAGACAAAACATCTCGCCATTGCTGTTGGATTAATTATCGGAGGTGCTTTTGGCAATGTAATCGATCGCATTCAAAATGGTGGCGTAACTGATTTTCTTGATTTTCATTTTGCCTCTTATCATTGGCCGGCTTTTAATTTGGCAGATACCGCTATTTTTATAGGTGTTGCGATAGTTTTATTTGATGAATTTATTATAAAAAAGAAATGAAATATTTAACTTTATTTTTGATCTCAATCTCTTTATTTTCATGCTCTGGAGGCGATAAAAATCCATTAATAATTCCACCAAAATTTACAGAATTACCTGATTTAAATTCAGTTGAAACAAAAAAAACTCAAGAAAATGTTGGAAATCAAGAAAATATAGATAAACTTAAAAAAATGTTGCAAGAAAGCGATGAAAATCAACAATAATTTTTAAAATAATAACAATTAAAAATAAATTTTATGACTCAATTCTTTATTTCCGAAGCCTTTGCTCAATCTGCGGACAACGCATCTCAAAGCCAATTTTCTCCCGCCAGTTTTGTGCCGTTGATTTTAATTTTTGTTATTTTTTATTTCCTAATTATTCGCCCGCAAACTAAAAAAATTAAAGAACATGAAAAAATGGTCAATAATTTAAAGATTGGCAATAAAGTTATAACTAGCGGAGGAATTATAGGCGTAGTTCGCGAAATTCATGAAAAAGAAAATCAAGTTGGGGTTGAAATCGCCGACGGAGTTATCGTAGTAATACTTAAAAACAACGTTTCAGAAGTTGAAAAACCTATCAACCATGATAAAAAACCTTTAAAAATTTCAGAAAAAAAATCTGAGAAAAAACATTCGAAAAAACACTAAAATTTCTAAAAAATGTTAATATTTTCTAAATTAAAAATCTTTTTGATCAGCTCTCTGTGCTTACTATCAGTGTATTTTGCGTTACCAACTTTTTTACTAAACAATAAAAATATTACGCAAAATTCTTATTTAAAATCAATAATTCCTTCCAACAAAGTTAATCTTGGACTTGATTTGCAAGGTGGTTCACAACTTCTTTTAGAGATTGATGTTGAAAGTTATCTTACTGATCAAATTGAACTCTTGAAAGAGGAAATTAAAAATGTTTTTTACGAAGAATCTTTGAGAACTTTGGTTGAAAGAGCGGATAAAAAAATAATTTTTAGCATCATTGACGAAGAAGAAAAAAATAAAGCTAAAAAATTAATTCGTAAATTATCTAAACAAATTGAAATCGCTGAGGATAGCGGTCAATTTCAAATTTATTTTTCCGATCGAGAAATCAAAAATATTAAAGAAACTTTAGTTAAACAATCGATCGAAATTGTTCGTCGCAGAATTGATGAAAATGGCACCAAAGAGCCAACGATAATTGCTCAGGGTGATAAAAGAGTTTTGTTGCAAGTTCCGGGAGTTCAAAATTCTCAAGAATTAAAAGAAGTTCTGGGCAAAACCGCTAAAATGACTTTCCATTTAGCTTCCGAAAATTCGTCATTAAGTTTTGATGATATGCAAGTTTTTGATAGCGTTGGTAATTCTTATTCGCTTAAAAAAGAAGTAGTTTTAAGTGGCGACTTACTTGTCGATGCAAGTGCAACTTATCACGAGGGTAAACCAGCGGTATCATTCAGATTTAACTCTGTTGGCTCTAGAAAATTTGCACAAATTACCAAAGATAATCTTGGAAAAATTTTCGCCATCGTTCTTGATGGTAAAGTAATTACGGCGCCGGTTATTAACACAGTTATTAATCAAGGCAGTGGCGTTATTTCTGGTAGTTTTACAACTCAAGAAGCGGGGCAGGTTGCATTATTGCTTAGAGCAGGAGCTCTTCCAGCACCATTAACAATAATTGAGGAGCGTAATGTCGGCCCCTCATTAGGATCCGACTCTATTTCAAGCGGCAAAATTGCATCCTTAGTAAGCTTGATTTTAATCGCAATTTTTATGATAATTTTTTATGGCACTTTTGGTTTTATAGCCAATATCGCTTTATTCGTAAACATCGCCATAATAATTTCTTTTTTATCGATGATTGGAGCAACTTTAACACTTCCAGGAATCGCTGGAATCGTGCTTACAATGGGCATGTCGGTGGACGCCAATGTTTTAATTTTTGAAAGAATTAAAGAAGAACTTTCTAATAAAAAATCTTTATTAGCGTCGGTTGAGCAAGGATTCAGCCAAGCTTATCGCACGATTTTGGATTCGAATTTAACAACTTTAATCGTGGCTTTTTTCCTTTATGTTTTCGGCAATGGATCAGTAAAAGGTTTTGCGGTCGCTTTATCGATTGGGATAATGTCTTCAATGTTTACGGCGATTTTGTTAACCCGCATGTTAATTTCAATTTGGCTTAAAAAAACTAAGCCAAAAAAACTCTCTTTAATCTAATGAAGTTTTTATTTGCAGTTTTGTTAATATTCTTAACTCAATATGCAGAAGCCTTTGCTTTAGTAAATTTTAAAACAACAAAACAATCCAATCTTCCTGCGGTTTTAAAGGCCAAAATAGTTTCTGGCGATCAAATAAACGGCGATATTAACGCCAAAGGCAATGTTGAAATAACCAAAGATTTCAATGTAATTTATGCCGATGAAGTTAATTATAATAAAAACACCAAAATCATTAAAGCTTTCGGCAATGTCAAGATCAAAAATCTTGAAGTTGGCTATGTTTTATCACCAAGAATTGAAATAAAAGACGACTTCTCAACTGGCGATTTCTTTGACTCTAGAGTTTTTTTTGTTGATGGCTCTTATTTATTTTCTAAAAAAATGTCGCGTTTATCACAAGAAAAAACATCTTTGAAAAAATCAATTTTTTCGATATGTCCAAACGAAGAAATTGTTGAAGATAATTCCAAAGCGGGATCGATTTTTGACTTTGCCACAATTAGCTCGACAACATCATCAATCGATAAAGAAAATAATAATTTTTCAAGCTGGAATTCGGTCGTAAGGCTTTATAAAATTCCAGTTTTATACATTCCATATTTACAATTTCCATTGCCCGCTAAAAAAAGGCAAACTGGTTTACTTCAACCCTCTTATACTAAAAATTCTAATTTTGGTTTAGGGTTTAAGGTGCCTTATTTTATCGATATCGCCAAGGATAAGGATTTAACAATTTCGCCAATTTATTATCTTAATTCTAAGCAAATTATTATCAATAACGGCTGGAGACATTTTTCGAAATTTGGAAGTTACAATTTAAATCTAGAGCTCGCTAACAATAAAATACAAAGCAATCTTGACAAAACCGTTATAAATCGAAGTAAAAAAAATATTAGATGGGAGGTTGATGCTAAAGGAAATTTTGATTTCAATAAGGATTTTGGTTTAGATTTTTCGGTGCAAACGATTGCCGACAGAAATTATCTTCGTGATTATCATTTTAATTATTTAGCTTACACAGTAAGTAAAATCAACACTGACTACATCAATAAAAGAAATTATTTTGGTATAAAATCGATTCGTTTTCAAGAATTAGAAAGTGCCAATCACGAAAAAAATTCGCCATTGATTTTGCCATCGATTAACTCTCACATTGAAACCAAGCCACTTTTCTTTAAAGAAAAATTAATTTTAGATACAAATTTTACTACAGTAACCCGCTTGGAAGGCTTGCAATATAGGCGCGGATCGCTTACTCCTCAATTCAAAATTCCATTTAATTTAAAAGGCAATCTTTTTGAATTTTCAACAAAAATTCAGGGCGATTTATATTCGTTGGATGATAAAGATTTAAGGATTGCGGAATCAAGAATATATAAAGCAAATCAATCAAATTTAAAATCAGAAATTTCATTTAATTGGCGCTTACCAATTCGAAATAAATCTAAGAAAAATACCTTAACTCTTGAGCCGATTGTGAATTTTGTTATGAGTGATTTTAAAACTAAAAATTACTTGATTCCACTCGAGGATTCAGTTGATTCAGAGCTTACTTTTAGCAATTTGTTTAACAATGATAGAATTTCTGGTTTCGATCGCAACGAAGCTGGAAAAAGAGTAAGTTACGGCTTCAAATCTTCTTTTTTTAATAGCTTCGGAGAGTTTGATTTTACGGCGGGGCAAGCCTTTATAATTAAAAATAAAAAGCAAGATGTTGTGATTCGAGGCTTTGCCGATAACAACAAGTCGAATATCGTCGGCATTGCTTCCTACAAAGGTAAAAAATATTTTTACATGTCTTATTCATTTCAACTTGATCAAGCGAGTTATCGCAACGATATAAATCAATTTGTCGCCGGCTTCAATTACAAAAAATTTAATTTAAATGGCGATTATTTGTTAATTAGAAAAACTTTAGCTTCACTGATTGAAAAAGAGCAGGCAACCATTTCTTCTTCAATCGAATTGCCCGATAAATGGAAGGTAAAAATGTCAACAACTCGCGATTTTGCTCAAAAAAGAAATATTAGAAGAGGCGTTGAGATTCTAAGAGAGGGATGTTGTAGTAATTTTGGTTTTTCCGTAATTGAAAATAATCAAAGTAATTTAACCAAACCACAAAAAACTTTTAATTTAAATTTTACTTTTAAAAATTTATAAATTCTTGTTTAAGATTTTTTTTTAAGGTTTATAATCCTAAATCAATTAACTTTAAACTAACTTTAATAAATCAATTTTATGACCAAAGAAACTACCGACAAAACATTCGCTTCCGAAGTTCTAAATTCATCAATTCCAGTTCTTGTAGACTTTTGGGCACCTTGGTGCGGACCATGCCGTCAACTTTCGCCAATTATCGACGAAATTGCCAAAGAACTCGCTGGAAAAATTGAAGTTTACAAATGTAACGTTGATGATAATCCTGAAACTCCTTCAAAATTTGGAGTGCGCGGAATCCCATCATTAATGATTTTTAAAGACGGTAAATTAGCTGATAGCAAAGTTGGTGCTTTACCTAGAGCCTCATTGGTTGAATGGATTTCTAAAAATTTATAAATGCTTGAAAATTTTTACTTAAATAAACATAAAATTTTAGAAAAAACTCATCAAAATTTTCTAAAAATTTTATCAAAAAATTCCAATTCGCTTCATATAAAAATTGGTTGCGAATTGGAATTTTTTTTACTCGATAAAAATAATAATAAAATTTCTGATAATAAAATAATCGAAGAATTTTGTAAAACAATTCAAGGTAAGAGAGAGCAGGGTGAAGGGCAGGTTGAAATTATCACAAATTTCACCGCTAATTTATTAAATTTAGCAAAAGAAATTGAAAATATTAAAAACAAAATTCACTATTTTGCTAATCAAATAAATTGCGTTGCCTGTTTTGATAGCAAGCCTTTTTTTGATGATTGCGGAAGTGCTCTGCAATTTAATATTTCATTTCACGATGATAAAAATTTCAATATTTTTGACGATAATTTAATTGAATATTGTGCCAGCGGGCTCCTAGACTCATCTCACTTCATGATGTTAATTTTAGCTCCCAAAATTCAAGATTATCATCGTTTTGATCTCGATTTAAATCGTAAACTTTTTCTTTTAAAAAAATATACTGCACCAGTAAATTTGAGCTTTGGTGGCGATAATAGAAGTTGTGCAGTTAGGGTTTGTAAATCAACAAATTCGCCAAATTCTAAAAGATTAGAATATCGAATTGCCTCCGCCGATGCTGATATTTATCTTTCTTTAAGTGCCATTTTAAACGCTCTGGCATTTGGTTTAGGCCAAAATAAAAATAATTATTCGACAATTTACGGTAATGCTTTTGATGATATTTATCAATTGGAAAAGATTTTAAAAAATATCGAAGAGGCACAAAATTATTTTTACAAAAAAGATAATTTTATTACAAAAAAAATGTTAGAATTTTTGTAAAAAATTATTAAAAAAATTATCTTCCAAGAACTTTGTCAACAAAATTTATCGGCAGTAAAACATAATATTGACCCTTTGAAGCCATGGTAAAAGCCTTTTCTTCCGCTTCATTACCATAACCAAAAAATATGTCACCACGCACAGCTCCTTTGATTGCCGAACCTGTATCTTGAGCAATCATTAATTTATGAAAAGGTTCTTTTTTATCAGAATTTTTCAATTGAGTTTGCACCCATAAAGGCATACCAAAAGGCATGATTTCAATATCAACCGCCAGCGAACGCTCTGTTGTAAGTGGAACACCTTGGGCTCCAACCACATATTCGCTATCAAAAATTTTAAAGAATGTGAATGAGTTGTTGAGATTCATGATTTCATCGGCTTTTTCAGGATTATTTTTAAGCCAATTACGAACACCTTTAGAATTATACTCCTCTTTGGTAATTAATTCTTGTTCAAACATTTCATTAGAAATTGCATTAAATGGATGTTGATTTTTACCAGCGTAGGCAAGCCTAATTTCATTGCCATTTGGCAAAATTACGCGACCCGAGCCTTGAATATGCATGAAAAATAAATCAACCTTATCATCGACATAAATTATTTCGAGTTTTTGCGAAGCGAGTGCTCCATTTTCAATATCCTTACGCGTTAAATTTGCATCAAAATTTGCCTCTTTGGGTTTGGCATAAACTGGATATTTATATTTATCATTTTTAACAAAGCTACCGCGCAGGGAGGCTTCATAATAGCCGGTGAACAGGCCATTTTCTTCGCCAGATTTTGATTCAACTAAAAATAATTTAAACCAATTTTCAAAGAAATTTTTAGTTTGTTTAACACTCATTTGTTTAACAACTTCACCGATTTCGCAAACGTCGCGGAAGTCTCCTGCCGTAATTCCCAAAAGCTTACCATTTAGCGGAGAATTTTGTGGCATTTTGCTAAATTTTCGACAAGAATGTAAGAAAGTTTGTAACGCTAATTTGTGATCATCATCGTTCCAACCCTCGAGATCTTGAAAATCTTGCTCGTCTAAACGCAGGGCTTCGGAACTTTTAATAGTTATTTTTTTGGTAAATAAACAACTTGGCAAAGCAAATAAAAGGCATAAAATAAAAAAGTAACGAAGCATAAAATGTTTTTAATTTAAGAAATATATTAACTTTTTAACTTAAATTATTTTAAACTCAAAACAAATTTTCATTAATAAAATTTAAAAACCAAAATAGAAAAAATATGTCATTAAAATGTGGAATTGTTGGCTTACCCAATGTTGGAAAATCAACTTTATTTAACGCTCTTACGCAAACCGCTTCAGCTCAAGCCGCCAATTATCCCTTTTGCACGATTGAACCAAATATCGGCAAGGTAAATGTGCCCGATGAACGCCTTGAAAAACTCGCTAAAATTGCCGGATCGGCCCAAATAATTCCAGTTCAAATTGAATTTGTTGATATTGCTGGACTAGTGCGTGGAGCTAGCAAAGGCGAGGGTTTAGGCAATCAATTTTTATCACATATTCGTGAAGTTGACGCCATTATCAATGTCGTGCGTTGCTTTGAAGATGAAAATATTACTCATGTTGAAAATTCGGTCGACCCGCTTCGTGATATTGAATTAATTCAGCTCGAACTCATCATCGCCGATCTCGAAAGTCTCGAAAAAAGATTGCCAAATTTAGAAAAAAAATTAAAAACCGAAAAAGATGCGTCGCAAATTATTGAAATGGCAAAAAAAGTTTTGGAAGCCTTAAAAGATGGCAAGCCGGCTCGACTTACACAAATAAAGGATCAAGATGAAGAAAAAATTCTTAAAAATTTACAATTAATTACTTCAAAACCGCAACTTTTTGTGTGCAATTTGAAAGAAAATGAATTGACGGGAAATAAGCATTCTCAAGATGTTGAAGAGTTTTGTAAAAAAAATAATTATCAAGTTTTAAAAATTTGCGCTCAAGTTGAAGCCGAAGTCGCTTCGCTTGAAACCGAAGATGAAAAAAAGGAATATCTTGAGTCAATTGGACTTAAAGAAACCGGCTTGTCGCAAATAATTCGCAACTCATTTTCTTTGCTAAATTTAATTTCATTTTTCACGGTTGGTCCTAAAGAATGCCACGCTTGGATGCTTAAAAAAGGCTCAAGCGCACCGAAAGCGGCGGGTGAAATTCACACCGATGTTGAAAAAGGTTTTATTCGTGCCCGCACAATTGCTTATCAAGATTACATCGCATTTAATGGCGAAGATGGCGCCAAGAATGCTGGTAAATTAAGGGACGAAGGCAGGGATTACATCACTCAAGATGGCGATGTTTTTCATTTTATGTTTAATAATTAAGCCAAAATTTTGGAAATTAAAAAATTAATTTATCGATTTAATTATTAAATCTTTGTGTAAATTTTTTAAGCGAAAAATATCGATTTCGGCGATTTTAAAATTTGAGGCGAGTGCAATTTTAATTTCTTGATTATCACGATTGGCAATTAAAATTATTTTTGCATCTTCAACGTTATTAGAAATTTTTTGTGAGAGTACAGTTCTAAGGGGCAAAAGGGCTTTTTCATCATTTACTTTAATTTCAATTTGCGATATTTTTCTCTCAATTTTTACCGCTTCGACATTTTCTGAGGATGATTTTTTTTCGAAAGAATTCGTTTGATTTGAGGCTTTTGGAGCTTCATTTTTAAAGTTAGAATTTTTTTGAAAATTTGGATTAAATTTTCGCACCGCAATTTTTTTAATATCTTCAAATTCTTTTTGTGCAGGATTGTTATTTCTGATAAAATCATCAACACGAAAAACTCCCTTAACCATGATGCGAGTACCGCCATCATCTTTTCTAATCAAACACTCAACCACAATTTCACTGCCATCTTCGAGCAAATCGCGATTGGCGGTGATTAAGGCCTCGTCAAAAATCGTTGCTTCATATATGCCAAAAGGATCAGAGATATTTAGATAGGCAAATCTCCCGCGAGGACCGGAACGATGCTTACTGGAAGCGACAACACCGGCCATTTTAATCATAGTATTATCCTCCAAAGAATCTTCTTCTATTTTTGGCGAAAAAACAACACCTCGAAGCTTTAAATCACTCACACGATTATCGATTGGATGTTCATTCAAAAAAAATCCAAATGCTTCAAATTCGCAATTTAATTTTTGTTTTTTTGACCAATCAACCACCGATTTTAAAGGGGGACGCGAGCTTTCTTCAGTAATACCTCCAAACAAATTCATTTGACTTGAATTTGCCTCTTCTTTAGCTTCATTAGCGAATGCCGATAATATTTCAAATGATTCAGAAATTTGACGTCGATTTTTGTTTAAAGAATCGAAGGAACCTGATTTAGCTAGGGCTTCAATTGATTTTTTGTTAATAGATTTAGGTTCAACTCTTTGTGAAAAATCATAAATATTTTTAAATTTACCATTATTTTCACGCTCTTTTAAAGCTTCTTCAATCATATTAAAGCCAACAGCTTTAATAGCTCCAAGCCCAAATCTAATGGCGTATTTTTTAGAATTTTCTTCTGCGATTTTTTCAACAACCATAATTTATAAAGAAAAAAATATAATTAAAAAACCGATGGCAATACGATAATAACCAAAACTTGTGAAACTGTGAGAACCAACGAATTTCAAGAGCCATTTAATGACTAAAAGCGAAGATATAAAAGATGAAATTACGCCAACTAAAATTAGCTCAAAATCATTAAAAGTCAAAGTTGAAAAATTTTTATAAATGTCGTAAAGGCAGGCCGAACCAATGGTTGGAATAGCTAAAAAAAATGAAAATTCGGTGGCAATTTTACGCTCAACCCCAAAAAGCATAGCTCCCATAATTGTGGCGCCCGAACGCGAGACACCGGGAATCATCGCCAAACATTGACAAAAACCAATGGCAAGAGCCGTGGGTTTTTCAATATCTTCAATTTTTTTTACGGTGAATTTTTTATGAAATTTTTCAACTAAAATTATAACAACACCACCAATGATTAGAGAAAATGCAATTACTAAATTTGAAAATAAATATTTTTTTATAAAATCATGTGCAAGCAAGCCAATTGCGACCGCAGGAATGAAGGCGAGGGCAAGATTATCGACAAATTTTTGATTATTTTTATCGTAAAATTTAAGTAAAATATTATTGAGCTTTTTAAAATAAATAACGGTTATCGCCGAAATTCCGCCGATTTGAATGGCGATTTCAAAAACATTATTTTTTATCGAATCAAAATTTAAAATTTGCGAAAAAATAATGAGATGAGCGGTTGAAGAAACTGGGATGAACTCGGTTAAACCTTCAATAATTCCAAGTAAAATGGCTTTAAAAAAAATCGGTAATTCTAGCACTTTGAATAAAAAATATTGTTAAAAATTAGGGAATTATTAAATATTTTTTTAAAATAAAAGTCAAAATTTATTAAAATTCTTTGGAAGTTTTTTTAATTAAAACCGGACTCAAAATTAAGGTGGCGATGGTTGAAAAAATAATACCACCAATCACCGTGATCGCAATTGGCTGTTGAACTTCAGCGCCAATTCCACGCGAAAATGCCATCGGCAAAAATCCTAAACTTGCGACAAAAGCCGTCATTAAAATTGGTCGCAATCTGGAGATGCAAGATTCTTCGATATTACGCGTTTTTTTGAAAGTGCTAATCAAGATTATTGAATTGAGTAAACCGATTCCAATCAATGCAATGAAACCAATATAAACCGAGATTGTAATTGAAATTTGACATAAATAAATTAAAAAAATTGCTCCACTTAAAGCGAAAGGCACCGACGAAAAAATTATCAAAACTTTTTTGACTTTGCCAAAAATTTTGTAAAGCAAAAAGGCGATTAATAAAATAATAAAAGGCACAATTGTTAAAATTTGTTTTTTGCCATTATTGAAATTTTCAAAACGTCCGCCCCATTCAATCAAATAGCCATCAGGAAGCATATTTTTTTCTTTAATTTTAGCCTCAATTTTTTTAATAAATTCTTCGTAATTAGTATCTTCTAAATAAATCGACAAACTTGAATATCTTTTACCAAATATTCGTGGAATTGAAGTAATATCATTATTTTCTTTAACAGTTGCTACAGTCTTGAGCGGAAAGCTTCCACCGTCTTTTAAAGTGATTGGAATATTTTCAATGGAATCAAGTTTATTGCGATTTTGCTCGTTTAAATGTAAGACAATTGAAATCGGAAATTCACCATTATAAAAAGTACCAACACGGGCTCCGACCATGGCATTACTGACTTCGCTATTAACATCAAAAATATTAATTTGATGTTTAGCAATTAAATTATAGTCTGGAATTACATCGATAAAAGCGCCTTTACGAATTGAATTTAAAAAATCTTTTTCGACGGATTTTAAGTTTTTTTCTTGCGAAATTAAAGTTTTAATTTCTTCGGTGAGTTGCAATAATTTGTCAAAATCTTCACCAAAAATTTTCAAAGATAAATCAGCACGACTACCTTCAAGCATTTCGTTGAACCGCATTTTTATTGGTTGCGATAGACTAAATTCACATTCCAAACATAATTTTTTGGCTTGCTCAAAATAATTTATAGAAAGCAATTTGGCGTTAACTTTTTGATCAGGTTTAAGAATTATAAAAATGTCGCCGATATTTTGTGGCATTGGATCTAAGCCTGATTGCGAAGAGCCAATTCGAGCAAAAGTTTTATCAATTTGTGGATTTTGGGAAATTATTTTTTCAACATTTTGGGCAATTTTTTTAGTAGATGAAAGACTCGAGCCATCAGGAGCTACAATGGTT
>SYAR01000051.1 GCA_005787525.1 Rickettsiales bacterium | reverse complement strand
AAGGCTGTTGCTCTATCCAACTGAGCTACGGGCTCTAATAAATACTAAATTAATTTAGAAATTTAATTTAAGAAAAAAGATTATGATTAAAAATGTTTGTTTTTTCAAGTTAAATTTTTAAAAAATGAAATTTAAATTTATACCTTACTAACTTCTTGCTCCAAATATTGCGGTGCCAAGCCTTATGTGCGTTGAGTTTAAAGCAATAGCATCTTCGTAATCGGCACTCATTCCGATCGATAATTTTGCTAAATTATTTTCGTAAGCAAGTTTTGCAAGCAACGCAAAATAGGGCGAAGCGTTCTCATTGGCGGGCGGAACCGCCATCAATCCAACAACATTTAATTCCAAATCATTCTTACAAATATTTATAAAAGTTGATAAATTTTCAATAGCGATTCCTGATTTTTGTGACTCGTCGCCAATATTAACTTGAATAAAAATTTCACAATTTTTTTGTAATTTTTTTTGCGCTTTGGCAATTTCACGAGCCAATTTTTCACTATCAACACTCTCGATGCAATCAAATAATTCAACGGCTTCTTTGGCTTTATTACTTTGTAAATGTCCGATGAAATGTAGTTTTATTTGTGGATAATTTTTACGCAAATCAAACCATTTTTGTTGAGCTTCTTGAATATAATTTTCACCAAAAATTTTACATCCTAAATCAATCGCTTCAATAATTTTTTCGCTTGCAATAGTTTTTGAAACCGCAACAATATTAACATCTTCAGGCTTTCTATCAAAGGTTTTGCAGGCTTTGGCGATGTTTTGCTTTATTAAGTATAAATTTTTTTCAATCATGAATTATCAAAAATTATTTGAGATAAAAAAAGTTCAATTAAGAACTCAAAAATTTAATAATTTAACAAATATTAAATCCTTATATTTTTTTACCGATCGTAAAAAAATTTATGATTTAAAGCAAGTGCTTAAAAATTTACCCAAAAAAACTTGCATAATTTTTCGTGAATATGATTTACCAAAACTAGAAAGAGAAGAGTTGGCGTTAAAATATTTTAAAATTGCAAAAGAATTTGGGCATGATTTTTTAGTGGGGAAAAATTTTGATTTGGCAATAAAAATTAAATGCGACGGCGTTCATTTTTCAGATAATGATTTAGAAAAATATTTGTTAACAATTCGCTATTCTTGTAAAAAAAATAAATTGATTTTTAGTTTCGCTTTGCATAATTTAAAAAATCTCTCTTATCTTGGAAAATTAAGCCCTGACATTATTTTCTTTTCGCCGATATTTAAAACTTCAAGCCATAAAAATCAGAGACCTTTAGGGCTTTTTAATTATGTAAAAATTGCTAAAATTTTTAACCAAAAAATTGCTAAAAATAATTTTTTTCCACTTGGAGGAATTGATTTGCAAAATTTACGTAGACTCAATAAAATAAATATCACGGGATTTGGTGCAATTGACTTTTTTAAAAATTTATGAAAATTACTCCGGTTATTTTATCAGGTGGCTCTGGGACTCGATTATGGCCAATTTCTCGCCAATCAAATCCTAAACAATTTTCTAATTTTTTTGGAGAAAAATCATTATTTCAAAAAACTATTTTACGTTTCAAAAATAATGAAAATTTTGAAAATCCAATTATTGTTTGTAATGATGAACATCGTTTTATTGTAGCTTCGCAACTTCAAGAAATTGCGGTAATTCCTCAAAAAATTATTTTAGAACCATTCGCTCGAAATACCGCCAGTGCAATTGCCGTAGCTTCTCATACCGTTGCAAAATCTTCTTCGGAAATTATTTTAGCCTTACCTTCAGATCATTTAATTTTAGATGAAAAAAATTTTCTTGAACAAATAATTTTAGCCAAAAAATTCGCTCAAGAAAATTATTTAATAACCTTCGGGATCTCGCCAAAATATGCTGAAACTGGTTATGGTTATATTGAAAAATTTGATGCAATCGATGAAGATAAAACTATTTTTAAAGTTGCCAAATTTATTGAAAAACCAAATAAACAAAGAGCGAAAGAGCTTATTGCTCAAAATAATTATTATTGGAATAGTGGAATATTTTTATTTGAAGCCGAAAATTATTTGCAAAATTTAGAAAAATTCGAAAAAAATACTTTTACTCATGCTAAAAATGCTTTTAATTTAGCCAAGCAAGACCTAGATTTTACTAGGCTTGACGCCGATGAATTTGCTAAATGCTCTAATATTTCTATCGATTATGCGGTGATGGAAAAAGCACAAAATATTGCGATTATGCCTCTTAATATTGATTGGAAAGATGTCGGTTCATGGAATGCGATCGATGATTTAGGCGAGAAAGATGATAATCAAAATAGTTTTAATGGCGAAGTGATTGCATTGAAAACAAAAAATTGCTATATTCATTCTTCTCAACAGCTTGTAGCAACCATCGGCATTGAGAATTTAATTATAGTTACTGCCAAAGATGCAATTTTAATTGCCAATAAAAATAATTCGCAAGATGTAAAAGAATTATTTGAAAATCTTAAGAAAAATAATTCTAAATATTGCGACGAAAATACCATTACTCTTAGACCTTGGGGCAGTTTTGAAATAATCGATTTGGGAAAAAATTTTAAGGTGAAAAAAATTATTGTAAAACCATTTTGCTCTTTATCTTTACAAAAACATCAACAACGCTCAGAGCATTGGGTTGTAGTGAAGGGAAGGGCTAATGTAACTTATGAAGATCGAGAATTTATTTTAAATGAAAATGAGTCAACTTTTATTCCTCTCGGAAAAAAACATCGCTTAGAAAATAAAAATCATGATTTACTCGAAATTATTGAAATTCAAACTGGCGATTATTTAGGCGAAGATGATATTACTAGGTTCAATGATAAATATGGTAGGTGCGATGGAGATTTTTAAAATTATTTTTTTTCACGAATTAAAAATGCTCTTAAAATCAAGGGGAAGAATAATCGCCAACATTTTATATTTTTTTATCTTCCTAGCAATTTTTCAAATTTTAACACAAAATTTTGACCAAAACTTACATTCACAATTTTTTATAATCGGCACCATCATTGCCTTGCTAACCTCAATCATAGCGATTAATAATGATTTTTTAGAAAAAGATTTTCGTGATGGATCACTCGAACAAATTATAATTGATTGCCAAAATTTAGAAATTTTTGTAATTGCTAAATGTCTTGCCAACTGGCTTTCATCAAGCTTTTTGATCGCCTTATTCGCAAGTATAATTTTACAAATGAGTGATTTTAAAACTTTAAATTTTTGGCAATTTTTTTTAGTTTTAATCTTAAATAGTTTATCGTTAAATTTTTTATTGGCATTATGCGGAAGCTTGTCAATGTTGGGCGGATTCGTTTCGATGATTGCAATAATTGCAATTCCATTAGCCTTACCAATTTTAATAATTACCTCGGCAACAATGAATGAAAATTTTGAACTGAATATTAAAATTCTGATGGCTTTGACAGCTTTCACAATTTCTATCACAAGTTTCGCCTGCGCAAAAATTATAAAAATTGCCAATAATTAATTTTAAAATTATTGAACAAATTCAATAATTACTTGCCCAATTCCAACCACTTCGCCTTCCTTAAATTTGATTTTACCAATTTTGATATCATGATCGGTGCGAATAATATTTTCCATCTTCATGGCTTCAATAATTACAAGCTCTTGACCCGCTTTTACTTCATCGCCTTCTTGCACTTTAAAACGAATAAGTTTACCGGTAATTGGCGAAGTAAGATTTTTCGGTTTGGCATTTTTTTGAATTTTCGGCATGAATTTTGTCAGCTCGGCAATTCTTGGGGAGTGAACGCTAACAAAGGCATCAAGCCCCGAATATTGCAATAAATAATTTCCCGTATTGTTATTTTCACGAACTTTAACACCAACGGCACGATCATTTACAAAACCACGGAACAGCTTCTCTCCGTTGTTCCAACTATGTTTTAATTCAATTTCTTTATCATCACATTCGATTTTTAGATAACCGTCAAAGCGATCAATAATATTAACGAGATAAGATTTTTCATCGATAAAAACTACCCAACGTTCGGAAACTTGTTTTTGACGATTACGTAATTGTCCCGTCATGTGGGCATTGCGTTCATAATTTTTTAAGAAAATTTGCATGGCACAAGAAACCAAAACTTCTTCGGCAATTGAATCGAGATGACTTCCCGAAAAACCGACCGGAAACTCTTCTTTAATAAAAGAGGTCGATATATTTCCCGCCACAAAACGTTCATTTTTCATGATAGTTTCAAGGAAACTTATATTATGCGAAACACCATTAATAGCAAAGCTTCCCAAGGCATTACGCATATGCTCAATCGCCTCATTACGAGTTTTACCAAATGAACATAATTTCGCAATCATAGCATCGTAAAACATGCTCACCTCTCCACCTTCATAAACACCCGAATCAACGCGAATATTTTCACTTTGTTCAGGTTCGATATAAAGACTAATTCTTCCGGAAGAAGGCAGGAAGCCACGCGATGGATCTTCAGCATAAATTCGCGACTCAATCGCCCAACCATTTAATTTTATGTCTTCTTGTTTGAATGGTAATTTTTCGCCAAGTGCGATTTTTATCATCAATGAAACAATGTCTAAACCCGTTACCAATTCCGTCACCGGATGCTCAACCTGAAGCCTTGTATTCATTTCAAGAAAATAGAAATTTCTATTTTTATCCATGATATATTCGATCGTTCCCGCCGAAAAATATTTAACTTTTTGCGCTAAAGCTTTTGATTGCTCATACATTTTTTGACGAGTTTTATCATCTAAAAATGGACTTGGCGCTTCTTCAATAACTTTTTGATTATTGCGCTGGATCGAGCATTCACGCTCTCCAAGGCAAACAATATTTCCATGTTTATCCGCCAAAACTTGAATTTCAATATGACGTGGATTTTCAATAAATTTTTCTATAAAAACGCGATCATCGGAAAAACTATTGCGGGCTTCATTGGAAGCCGAAAGAAAAGCTTCGGACATTTCTTCTTTTTTCCAAACGATTCTCATACCTTTTCCACCACCGCCAGCAGAGGCTTTAACCATAACGGGAAAACCAATTTTTTCAGCAATATGCGTCGCTTCAACGTCGTCTTTAACAACCCCCATATGCCCCGGAACCGTGCTGACATTGGCTTCGATCGCAATTTTTTTCGATTCAATTTTGTCACCCATCATTTCAATTGAATAAGTCGAAGGTCCGACAAAAGTAACTCCAGCCTTTTCCAAGGCGTTAGCAAAATTACGATTTTCCGATAAAAAACCATATCCGGGATGAACCATGGTGGCACCAGTTTTTTTAACCGCTCCGAGAATTTTTTCAATATTTAGATAACTTTGCGAAGAGGGCGAGGCACCAATATTTACGGCTTCATCCGCCATTTGAACAAAAAGAGAATTAGCATCGGCGTCGGAATAAACGGCAACGGTTTTGATGCCCATTCTACGACAAGTTTTTATGATACGACAAGCGATTTCACCGCGATTTGCTATGAGTAATTTATGCATTTGAAAAAATTATTTAATAGTTTAAAATTTCATTAATAAAAAATAATCCAAACTTCATAAAAAAACAAGAAAATAAATGAAAACTACTTTAAAAACCTTCTTAGAATTGATTAGAATCAAGCAATCAATTGGCTCCATGTTATTAATTTTACCGTGTTTTTTTGCGATCGCTTTGATTTATAAAATTAATCCAAACATTGAATTTTCAAAAATAATTTTTACCACAATTTTATTTACCATCGGTGCTTTTTTAACACGCAGTGCCGGCTGTATTGTCAATGATTTGCTCGACAAAAATTTTGATAAAAAAGTCGAAAGAACTAAAAATCGACCACTCGCTTCGCAAAAAATTTCAAGTAAAATGGCATTATTTTTTTTGAGTATTTTATTATTTTTAAGTTTGTTAATTTTAGTGCAATTTAATTATCAAACTATCGTTGGAGGCTTTATCGCACTAGCCTTAATAATAACTTATCCCCTGATGAAAAGAATCACTTATTTTCCACAAATTTTTTTAGGAATTACCTTTAATTTCGGCATAATTATGGCGGGCTTGGCGCTCAATTCTTCAATCGATTTTGGCTTAATAATTTTATATTTGGCATGCATTTCTTGGACTTTGCTTTATGACACGATATACGGCTTTCAAGACATCGAAGATGATTTACGTATTGGCATAAAATCAAGCGCCATAATTTTTTCTAAACAAAATTTTAACAATCCCAAAAAATCTTTATATAAAATTTCAATCATCACCACTTTATTTTTTATCATGCTTGGCGTTTACGAAGAGTTGAGTTTTTCTTATTTTTTAATCATAATTTTTAATGGCTTTTTAATTTTATATAAAATTTTAAAATGCGATTTAAAAAAACCCGTCGAATGTTTAAAATTTTTCAAAGAAAATTTGTGGTTTGGGCTTTTATTTTTAACCGCAATTTTATGTAATTAATGAAAGTCGGAATCCTCGGTGGAAGCTTTAATCCTGCTCATTTAGGGCATATTCATTTAAGTAAAATTGCTATCAAAAAACTTGACTTAAATCAATTATGGTGGATTCCAACTTCGCAAAATCCTTTAAAGCAAAAAAACGCTTTTTTAAATTTTGAAGAACGGGTTAAAAATTGCAAAATAATTACGCAAAAAAATCCGAAAATTTATGTTAAAAAAATCGATAATTTTTATAGCATTGATTTGATAAATTCTTTGCAAAAAAAATATAAAAATTACGAATTTATTTGGGTGATGGGAGCTGATAATCTCGCGGATTTTCATCGTTGGCACGATTTTAAAAATCTCATTTGCAAAATTGAATTTGCCATTTTTTCGCGTGATAATTATTTAAAAAAAATTAATAATTTTAAGGCGATAAAAATTTATAAAAAATATAAAAATAATTCTAAAAATTTGCCAAAATTTTCAATTTTCAATACTCCGAAATTAAATATTTCTTCAACTCAAATTCGCAACGAAAAAAATGTATAATTATATTGTTGATACCCATTGCCACTTAGACCTGATTGAAGAAAAAGGGATTGCAATTGAAGAGATTTTAAAAAATTGCCAAGAAAAAAATGTTAAAATTTTACATACAATTTGTACTCGAATTAGTGCCGTTGAAAAAATTTTAAAATACACTGAAAATAATCAAAATATTTATAGCTCGGTTGGCTTACATCCTTGCAATGTAAGTGTTGAAGAATTTAGAACCGCTTCAGAAATTTTAGCAATTTGCGCAAAAAATTCTAAAATTATTGGCATCGGCGAAACTGGACTCGATTATTATCATGATTTAAGCCAAATTGAATTACAAAAAAAATCTTTTTTAGAACATATTGAGGCTGGCACAAAAAGCGATTTGCCATTAATTATTCACTCTAGAAATGCCGATGATGATATGATGGAAATTTTAAAAAATTCGCAAAAAAATCAACAATTTCCCGCGCTTTTGCATTGCTTTTCAAGCACGCCGGAGTTGGCTCGATGCGCTTTGGATTTGGGAATTTATATTTCGATTGCCGGCATAGTTACTTTTAAAAATGCCGAGGAATTACAAAAAATTGTTAAAGAAATTCCGCTAGAATTTTTATTAATCGAAACCGATTCGCCTTATTTAGCACCAGTGCCTCATCGTGGCAAAACAAATCAACCAGCTTTCACTTTTTATGTGGCGGAATTTATTGCAAAATTGAAGAATTTAGAAGTCGAAAAAGTTATCGAGCAAACCACCAAAAATTTTCATAAAATTTTTAAAAGAGCCAAAATTATTGGTTAGGTTTTGGGTAAAAATCTTATTTTTCTAGCCCAGAAATTAATTGTGAAATTTTCTCAATTTCATCAAATTTCATGATAATTTTACCAACTCCTTTGAAGCCATTATAGGAAATTTTGCATTCCATTCCGCAGAGTTCGGAGATTTGATTTTCTAAGGCAACTAGATGTTCACTATTAATAAATTTAATTCGCGATTCGGTGCGAACTAAAACCGGAGTTCTTTTGGCTTTTTCGATTTTTTCGTCACGGACAATTTCTTCGGCGTCACGCACATTCAAACCTTTGGCGATAATTTTTTTCGCCAATTCTTCGGGATTAATTGAGTTGATTATGGCACGAGCATGTCCCATCGAAATTTGTTTGCTGTCTAAATATTCACGAACTTTTTCGGGCAATGTTAATAAACGCAACAAATTAGCAATATGAGCGCGACTCTTGCCAACTTTTTTGGCAACAATTTCTTGAGTGTAAGAAAATTCTTTCATCAATCTTTGATAGCCTCGAGCCTCTTCGGTCGGCGATAAATCGGAACGTTGAACATTTTCAATAATGGCGATTTCTAACGCATCATTGTCGGAAAATTTTCTAACAATTGCTGGAATTTCGGTGAGATTGGCAATTTTGGAGGCACGAAAACGGCGTTCTCCGGCAATAATTTCATAAAAATCCTCATCAGTTTTGCGTAAAATTATCGGCTGAATAACTCCATGTTCTTTGATTGAGTCGGCCAAATCTTGCAATTCAGTTTCTTCAAAATTTTGCCGAGGTTGATAAATGCCGGCACGGATTTTTTTGAGACTAATTTTTTCAACCGCATCTTGACTTTCTGGGTTAAGTAAAGGTGATTTTACCTTACTCTCTCCAAGTAAAGCGGAGAGTCCACGCCCAAGTTTTTTATCACTAAATTTTGCTAATGTGGCTTTTTGTTCCATGTGAAACCTATAATTTAAATTTATGGATTAATGTTATTTTTTATTTTGGTTAAGAAGTTGAAAAGTGCAAGAATTTTTATGAAATTTTTTGAATTGTGATTTGGGGGGATTGGGATTTACAATTTTTTCGTGATATGATCTAAGCCCTCGGACTATTACTCTCCCAATTTTCGGAAGAGCAATAGCACAAGATTTTATAATTTAAAATTAGATAAGATTAATTTATAATTTTTATCAATCTTAGAAATTGTAAGCAAAACCAACGCTTAATTGAGTTAAGCTTTTAATTTTCACATCTGAATCACCAATTTCTTTATTTAAATAAGAATATTTGAACTGACTACGAACTGAAAAATCATCATTGATTTTTAATTTATAACCAAAACCAGCCGTAGGTGCTACAATATTTTTCTTTGAATTATCAGTTCCGATCTCTTCTGAATCAACGTAGTAAGACTCGCGTAATTTAATCTGTACATAATTTAATCCCAAAATTCCATAAACAGAATTATTTTGATCAATTTGGTAAGATGGCTTAAAATCAAGTGAAATATTTTGAGTTTTTAATGTTGTTTTTGTTTGAACATTATAAGCATTGCCAGTTGAAGCAATTGCTCCGGCAGATGATGCATATACATATCCATTATCATCTGAATAAACTCCTGTAGAATTATTTCTCTTATCTTCATCTGACATTGAATAGCCTAACTCGATATCAAGATTTTTATTAGCATTAAAACCGAGAAATAGATTTGGATTATAACTTTTAGTTTCATAAAATTTTGAAACTGAAGGTTTGAAGGTAGAGCCGTCATCAAGTATTTCTGAACTTGTTTTTAGTTGAAGATCTTGACGCTGAATTTCAATACCAGCATAAAAATCAGATTTAGCATTCGCAGAAGTTAATGAAGCTAAGAGAAGAGAGAGTGAAAGAATATATTTTTTCATAATTAAAATAAGTTAGGTTTGGAAGGATTTTGATTACTCAAAATCATTAAGAAAAATTTTAAATTATTAAGAAAAATAAACAAGAAATTATTTTTCAAAAAGATGAAGCGTTTACCAACAAAGAAATTCTAAAAACCCAAATCTAATCGCGAATACGGCGATTTACTCGCCGTGAAGCGATTCAATATTAAGCTAAATTTGCGTTAGCAAATTTAATGCGTAGCAGAAGCGATTCAACTTAAAAGCTAAATTTGCTTTAGCAAATTTAATTTGTAGAAGTCGGTATTTTCATTTTTAAATCTTTGGCAATCTCAGGAGGCATGTAATTTTCATCATGCTTAACCAACAATTCATTTGAGTAAAATTTATTTT
>SYAR01000050.1 GCA_005787525.1 Rickettsiales bacterium | reverse complement strand
CGAGTTGGCGACGGAGTCCTTCGTTTTCGCGTTGGGTGGCTTCGAGTTCGCTGACTCGGGTGGCGAGAGCGGCTTCGGCTCTTTGGGCTTGGGCGGCGAGAGCGGCTTCGCGTCTTCCGGCTTCTTGGGCTCGGGCGGCGAGTTCCGCGGCTTGGGTGGTGAGATCGGCACGGAGTCTTTCAGATTCGCGTTGGGCTTCTTGGAGTTCTCGGGCTTGGGCGGCGAGATCGGCTTCGCGTTCGCTGACTCGGGCGGCGAGAGCTTCGCGTTCGCGTTGGGATTGATCTCGGGCGGTGAGTTCCGCGGCTTGGGCGGCGAGTTGGCGACGGAGTCTTCCGGCGTCGGCTTGGGCGGCGGCGAGTTTTTGTTTGAATTCTTCTTCTCGTAATTTGAATTCTTCTTCTCGTAAAATGAAGGATTCTTGTAATCCTTGAAGACCTTCATTTGATGCGTTTTGGTATTGGGTGAATTGTTCTTCGAGTTTACTCTTTTCCAATTCAGCTTTTTCTAGTTTTCTTTCGGCTTCAGCGGCAACTGAAATTGCTCTTTCTTCACTTTGCCTGGATTGGCCTAATTCTCTTTTTAATAATTCAAGCCTTTGGTTTTTTTGTTGAAATCGTGTTAATTGTGCTGACAATTCCCTAACCCTTTCGGCTTGTTGATGGGCTTCGAATTGGGCGACTCCGGCTCTTTCTTGGGCTTCGAGTTGGGCGGCTTCTAGCTTACTTCTGAGATCATTTATTTCACATTCTTTTTGTGTTAAATATATATGATTTGAATGATAACGTTGTTCATAATATTTACTAGCTTCATCTCTGCCTCGTTGATGAGCTTTATCAACATCTTTTCTAATTTGTAATTTTAGATTTGTAATTTCTGAAGAATTGCTTGCTAATTGTTGAGTTAGAGATATGTTTTGTTGTTTTAAATTTTCTAAATCACTCTCTAAATATGGATTGTTAATATATACGATTTTTTCAACAGGTTTCTCAACAACTTGTGGACGGAGGTTGACAGCTAATTGATAGGCGACAGTTGGTTGGGGAGCGACAAGTGGAAAATTAGGTGGCTCAGGAGGAACTTTCCTATTTTGAAAATATAAAGCCGGACCACCATTAGGAGAGATTCCAGGAGTTATTTGAGTTTGTGTGGGAATGTATTGTGTGAATTGATATTTATTTCCATGTTGATCCTCTAAAGAATAAATTGAATTAGAATAAATTAATTTATTATAATTACGACCTCCGATAGGGATATTAGAACTTAAAACACCACTTGGAAATACTAAAACTTCAGAATCTAAACTAAGATTTAAGGTAGCTAATACTGTTTGTTCTGAGCCATAATGAACTAGCCTTCCATCAGTTTTTATTGTATATTGGTGTTGGGGTTGGGAATAGTGATAACGCATTTTATAAATATGATGAAATTTTATTTGATGAATTCATAATTTAATTTATTTTAAAATGCAAAATTAGTTTTAAATTGCAAAAATTTTGATAAATTTTAATAATAATTTTTTAAATTAAAAAAATTTGTTAAGCAAATGACATTTTTTTAATTTCTAAAATTAAGAATATTTTTAAAATTAAGAAAAATTTTAAAACCAATTTTTGTTTTTAAAAAATCTTGCTAAAAGAATTGCAATTAAAAACATCAGGGTTGAAAAAATATAAAATCCATTGGGGTTTTGAGCACCAGGGATTTCATTAAAATTCATGCCAAATAAACCTGTAAAAAAAGTTAAGGGCATAAAAATAATTGCCACAATTGAAAGTTTAAACATATTGCGATTAATTCTTTCATTAAGGTAATGCATTAATTCATCTTGAAGAATTTTAGCGCGAGATGCAACCTCTTCTGCTTCTTCAATCATTTGGCTGATATGATCATAATTTTCTTGAAAATGTCTTCGGGAAATATCGCTAATCAAGCTAGATTCTAGATAGCGAAGACGACCAATCATTTCTTTTTGCGGAGCAAGATATCTTTTGAAAATAGCAATTTGCGAGCGAAGGGGAATTATTTCTTCACGAAGATTGGTGTTAAATGATTTGGAAATTTTACTTTCGATATCGTCAATTTTATCGCCAATTGCATAAAGAAAAGGAGCGGTGCTGGAAATTGATTGATCGATTAAATTATATAAAAATTCATCGGCGGATTTAAAATTTTTTCCGCGGTCAATGAGATCTTTTAATTCATAAATTGAGTGCATATTTTGACGCTGTAGGGTAATGATGCGATCTTTATCGATCCACATACGAAGCGAAACCATTTCTTCGGGATCAATTGGATTAACTCCAACACTACGAATTATAACTAACAGCCCATTGTTAAATTCGGTTACTCTGGGGCGAGTTTCTTCGGCGATTAATGCTTCGATGATTAGGTGATCGATATAATTTACTTTTTGTAATAACCATTTTTTGGTGGATTCGCTATTGGCATCGAGGTGAACCCAAGATAAACCTTCATTTTTTAATTCACCTGCAACTCTACTCTCATCGATTTTGGCAGGTTTTTGATCGTGATTAAATGAATATGAAAATATAATATGATCATGTTTGTTCATTTTAAATAGTTAGTTTTTATTATTATTGATTTTAATTTACTTCTCATTATTATAAATATAATTTATAAATTTCAAGTAAAAAATATTTGGCAAAATTTTGATAAATTTCATCAGCATAGTAAATCTTTTTGGAAAATGAATTTCAAATTTTTTTTGCTCTAATCCTAAAAAAATATATTCACTAGCTTTTTGAGTGGAAATTAAAAAAGGCATTTTGAAATTATTTTTAGCAGTGAGATCGGTTGCTACAAAACCCGGATTGATAATTGATAAATCTAAATTATTGGCTTTTAATTCGGGATAAATTCCTTCAAATAAATTTATCAAACCTGCTTTTGATGATCCATAAGCTAGAGATTTGGGAAGTCCGCGATATCCTGCAACACTAGCAATTATCGCAATGTGACCTGCTTGTAAGGTGATCATTTTTTTGACAACAATATCGATAAAATTTAATGCTGAATTTAAATTAATATTTAAAATTTCTTGAGATAATTTTAAATCAAAATTTTTTAAGGTCATTGGTTTGTAGATTGCGCAAGCAAAAATTACCAGATCAATTTTGCCAAATTTTTCAAAAATTTGAGTGGTGGAATTTAAAAAATTTTCGTGATTGCAAACATCAAAAGCAAAAATTTCAATGTGATTTTGGGAATTATTTGCCCTAGGATTTTGATTTGGATTTGGATTTTGATTTGGATTTTGCTGGGGAAATTTATTTTGAATTTGTTGTTTTAAAGAATTTAATTTGTCAATTCTTCGCGCAGAAATTATAACATTCCAACCTTGTTGAAAATATTTTTTAGCAGTTTCATGCCCTATTCCACTACTTGCACCGATTATCCAACAATTTTTCATTTTTAAATTATATGCCGATTTTTTTAAAACCGATGGTTAAAGTTGCCATTTTAAAACCAAATTTTTTAATGGTGGAAATGTTGATTAGGGAGTCATTATCGATTAGATACATCCAGTCATTAATTACGAAATTATAATTTTTATTATCAACAGGAATTGTTAAAACATATTGCATTCT
>SYAR01000049.1 GCA_005787525.1 Rickettsiales bacterium | reverse complement strand
AATTGCTAAAATTAAAGCTAAAGTTGAAGAAGATAAAAAAATTGTGATCGAGGCGGGAGGGCTTTATGTTCTTGGAACTGAAAGACATGAAAGTCGTAGAATTGACAATCAACTTCGTGGTCGATGCGGTCGTCAAGGTGATCCCGGAAAATCAAAATTTTATTTATCGCTTGAAGATGATTTAATGCGAATTTTTGGTTCGGATAAATTAAAAAATATGCTTTCACGATTTGGCTTAAAAGATGATGAAGCGATATTTCATCCGATGATTACTAAAACGCTACACGGTGCTCAGAGAAAGGTTGAAGCCCGAAATTATGAAATGCGAAAAAATTTGTTGAAATATGATGATGTCGTCAATTATCAAAGAAAAAATATTTACGCTTTACGCAATGAATTAATTGTCTCAAAAGATATTTCCACGAAAATTAAAAAAATTATTAGTCAAATTAATCAGGATTTGGTCGATGATTGTATTCCGAAAAATTCATATTTTGAAAAATGGGAAATTTCTTTGCTTGAAAAAGAATTATTAAGAATTTATGGCTTAAGGCTTGATATCAATGAAATAGCCAAGCAAGACGGCGCTTCGGAAAAGGAAATTATTCAATTTATTAATCGAGAAATTAATAAACATTTCGATGAAAAAGAGCAAAAATATGGCGAATATATAATGCGTAGAATTGAAAAACAGATTTTTTTACTCACCCTCGATTCGGAATGGAAAGATCATTTATTTTCACTCGATAAATTGCGTCAAAGCATTAATTTAAGGGCTTACGCACAAAAAGATCCGCTGATTGAATATAAAAAAGAAGGCTTCAATATGTTTGAAGATATGATGCTTAGGGTTGAGGAACAGCTGATTTCTAGGCTTTCGCATGTTGAAATTGCGATGAGTTCAAATGAAGGCGAGGTCAATTTAATTGCACAAGCGCCGAAGCCAAAAACTTTTGAATCACGAATTGATCAAAATTTTTCTCCGCAAAAAAATGAAAATGTTAAAGTGCCAACGGCACCGATTCGTAGTCATGTTGATCCTGCCAATCGCGATCCGCGTGATCCTTCAACTTGGGGTCAAGTTGGACGCAACGAGCCTTGTCCTTGTGGTAGTGGCAAGAAATATAAAAATTGCCACTCCAATTAAAAAGGGAGTTAAACTTAAAAAATTATAAATTAATTTTAAAAATACTCGCAAATTAAATGATATTAAAAATCTTGAGCTTGAGGATATGCTGACAAGGCTTGAGAGGAGTGTGATCAAATGCAAAGAATGGCAATTTTTGAAAAATCGCTTGTTAATTTTAATGAAAAAACAATAGAAGATTCAATTAAAAGTAAACAAAAACTTTGATACAAATAGATATATTTTCATAATTGTTGATAATAATTTAAGCATGGTTAATTTTAATTAATAATTACTAATTAAAATTATTTAACATTATGCCATCTCAATTTCGACTTGAATATCATTCATTAAAACAAGAATTTTATACAGAAAAAGGAATTGAAACGTTGCCTTTAACATTTGATCCAATCCAAGCTTCAGATAATTCGGAATCGCCATTTAAATCAATTTCCGATTCAACAAATGAAGTTGATAAAAAAACTATTTATGTTTGTAAACCAAGCACCTGTTTTTTTGATTAACTAGAAAAATATCATCAATATTTATTAAATGTTAAAGAATTGTTAGATCGAAATTTTGTTGTAAGATTTATTTATCAAGATAAATCAGGTGATTATAAGGTGGCTCAAATAAATCAATATAATTGTTCATTCGATGATGAGAATGATACAAGACAACTTCTTGATGAATATCTTTTTTATCAAGATCCAATTGACGTTAAAAAAGCAAGAAATGACCTAGGGATTGTTCACGATTCGTCAATATTTTTAGAAGATTTTGAAATTCATAAATCTGGAATAACAATAAAATATCCACCTGTGTTTGGGTTTTATAATTTGAAGAAAAACCGCGAAAAAAATACACAAGAAGATAATGCAGATTTATCAAATTATATTTTTAGTTTAAAAAAAATTTTTGATAATAAATATTACAATGATAAAGGTCAATATGATCAATATTTTAATGTTTTTTTAATTGAATATTTAGAACAAAATTTTGATAAAGAATTTAAATCTGGAAATGGTTATAATAAATTTAAAACTATAATCGATTATGTTTTTAATTGTTTAGAAAATAATGATAATAAATTTTTTCCTATAGATGAACTTAAAAATTTAAGTCATGAATTAAAAAAATTACCACATGTAGATTATTTAAATCAAAAAATTTCTCAAAATAATCCCCTTCAAAAAAGACCACAACAATCTGAAGCTAATATTAAATATACTATTGAATTTATTGCATTTAGATCAGAAATAAGAAAAGAACCAAATCTTGATAATTTAAATATTATTTCAGCTCCACTCCCCCAAGAAAAAGAAGATTTTAAAAGATTTGTTGAAACTTATAAAGAATTTAAAGCTTCCAAATTTGATGATCAACAATTATTACTGGGATCGACAATTGAATTTAAAAAAGATCAATCGGTTGCTATTTCTAATTCTCATCGCAATGCTTCGCAAGATAAAATAATTGGATATTCGATAGATTCCGATGAAACACCAAAACCTCAAATTACTTTCTTTCAAGATCCAGAAACAGGTCTTCTTTATGCAAAATCAGATAAAGAATGCAAAGTTAATATTTTAATGAAAAATACATATTTAACTAGAGATGAAAGACAAATTGCTATGATTAATTTATTAAAACAAGAAAATCCTTTAGATAAAATTGTAAAAAAAGAGCATGATAATTCAACTTTAGTGATTTCATTTGAAAGCAATCCAAAAAAATTAATTTATATTACCAAGCAAGCATTTAAGACAATTGAGGAAGCTTCAAATTCTTCAAATAAAAAAAATATCATAACCGTTGGTAATGCTTTATCAACTTCACCTTTATCAAAAGCTTCTAATGTTATCCAGAAATATTATGCTGGTGAAATTTTATCAAGAAACTCATTGCACATAAAACCATTCGCTACTCGTGACGTAAATTTTATATTAACTCCGGCTGATGATATACAAAGCGATTGGCTAATTGAAGAAGATAGTAAAAAACAAATAATTGATTTATCATCAAGCAAAAAAAATTCAAATGAATTTCTAGATTTTGTCTCAGAAGATTTTGATTCATCAGAAGCCAAAACTACCGCTCATTTTAAATCTTCAATGCAAGCTGGAAATTTAATCAAATTGCACTCAATTGCTTCGGATGATAAAATTCTTGCATTTACAGTTAAAACTTCAGATCTCTCTTCAGAAATTGCCAATTCAAATATAAAATTCTTTAAAGATGAAAATGGATATTATTATGCTCAAAGCGATCAAGATTGTGTTTTAGAATATATAACTCAAGGCACCGAGTTGCAAAGACATGATGTTCAAGATTTTGCTATAACTCAAAAAACTGCTTTGGATGTCGAAAATAATTTTACCAAAGCATTAAAAATTTTAAATGATTTTTCTTCAAATGAAAATTTTAAAAGTTCTGTTGAAGATGTCGATATTAAATTGCCAACATTACAAGACGGCAAAACCGATAAATATCTTGATGAATTATTTGCAAATCCCGCTAGCTGTCGCCATCGAGTTATGGCGGTAGCTCATAAATTTCAAAAAGAAGGTTTGAAAAATGGTGAAGATTTTAGAATTATTGGAACTAAAGGAGATCATACCGAAATTGAGTTAAAAATATCCGATGATAATTGGGTAATAATTGATTTAGGTGGATCAAATTCACAAACTATCGAAGCAGAGGGAGAAGCCTTGAGACCAGCAGAATTTTCGCAAATACAATCAAAAATTGCAATACAAGATCCAACAACCTTATCAAATATAGCTATCTCGCATACAGACACTCAAATCACAACAACCATTTTAAGCAGTTCTAACAAAGGGTGCTTAAATGAACTTTTAAATTGTTATGGATTTGGAGGCGGTCAATTAACTGAAAATCAAACTAGAGAGGAAGCAACCGATCCTTTACCAGGCCAACTAACCATGACAACTACTCTACCAACTGAAACAAGACAAGTCTTGGCTCCATCGCAATCACCCAAACCAAGAGCAGAATTATCAGAATCTTTAATTGAAAATTTTGGTGATTTAATCAAATTAACTAAAATTGAGTCATTAGCAACTCAAACTTCACCACAAGGTAATGAAGCTAACTCGATTCAATCAATCGCCGATGATATTATTTCTTTATCTTCAGCCAATAATTCTATATATTTAAAATCTTCATCATCAAGCGGTCAGGAGGCTTTAAAATGCCATTTGCTTGCCACTCATAGAAATAATTGCATAAAATCAGATATTTCAACTTTAGAATTGAACCAAGAAGTTGCCAAAACTCATTATTTAGTCTCTTCATCCAAAGATTTGGCGATCGCTAAAGAAGTTTTGTTTGATAAATCACAAACCGCAAATGATAATCTTGAAATCACCTCCAATACTCGCTTTGCTTCATTTTTGCAATCGGCAAGGAATGAACCGCAAAAATCACATTTGTTAATCATCGATTGGAATGAATTTAGCGATAAAATGAAAGTTGCGAGCAATAGCATGTTTGATAAAAGCGATAGAAGAATTGGCGATGAAAAAATCCCCGATAATGTTAAAATAATATGCTTAGACAATTCAAAACAAAGCAACCAAGATCCTTCGATCACTTCAAGATTTAACCAAGCTTTTTCAATTGAAGTTGAAGATTCTAAAATAAAAACCGCGACTCAAGAAATTTCAGCGAACTCAACGCAAAAACTTTCCGCCACTTCAATACCAACCAAAAATATTAATTATGATTTTGACTTTGCAGGCTTGCCCGATTGGAAATCCGCTTTAATGGGTTTAGTTGAATTGCAAGGAGATAAAATCTTATGGAATAAAAGTCAATTTATTGCAGAATTGCAAAATATTTCTTCATCAAATCCACATGAATCTCATCATTTTACTTTTAGCAATATTAACAAAGAAAACCAACAGCAATTAACGAATTTTCTCGAGCAATCAAGAGTCTTGGGTTATATCGAATTTCAAGGAAAACAAATTGTATTTCCGCAAAATTTTACTTTTGAATTTAAAGAGAAAGAATTTGATTTTGCTAGAGTTATTCAGGGTTTTCAAGGAGATACAACAAATTCAATTCAAATTTCTCAACAACCAATTATTTCTCCACCAAATCCACAAACAACAACATCATTGAGTGCAGATTTGGTTTATGCTCAACCAAATCAACAAAAAAGCTCTTCGCAAGATTTACCAAAGCTTCGAATTGCCACAAATTGTCAATTTCATGATTTAGCAAATTTTACCGAAGATCAATCAAAAAAAATATATTCGGTCAATAATTTTTCTTTTGATAAATTGTTAACCTCACCAAAAATCGATGACCAAGGAAATTTTTATCAAGAAGAAGGAATTTTGGAAAAAAACCGCGGGCATAATTTGCAATTATTTATTTCTGGAGATTTGTCGAACCAGCAATATTATTTATTACTCTCCAAGGCTCAAGAACTCGATATTAAACTCGATTTACTATTAGCTCCAGAAGTAAAACTTCCCGCAGAAATTATTGTTGATGAAGCAAAAAGTTCAGAGCTAAAATCAGAATTTTCAACAAAGCCATCTTCCTTAGCATCAAGAATTATTGTATCTAACGATATTGTCAAATCATCAACAAGTTTAATGAATAAACTCCAAGAAAGTTGTGGTGACAAAAAAATATTTGCAATAAATATCGAAGATTTAATGGTAGGTGATTTATTTCCTTCATTCGATACTAAAATTAAAGAAAGCCCCGAAGATGCTACAAAATACAAATTCCAAATCTCGAAATTAACTAGCGAAATTGATGATAAATTAGCAAATGGCGATAAAATTATTATTAAAGGACGTTTTAATGATAAGTTATTAACGATGCTTCACCAACATCTTTTGGCAACTGAAAAATCATATGAAAATTTATATTTTGTGATGGAAGAAAAAGAGCAATCAGTTTTTCAAAAAAAAGCGTCAATTTATAAAAAATTAAGTTTTTTACCACCTTCTCAATATCGCCTTGAATCACATGAATTAGAATCAAAAAATAAACCCGAAATAATAACTTTACCATATTTTCAAGAAACTGATAATGGAGCTGGAGTTTTCCAAGGGTCCGCTCAATCGCAAGTTGATTATTCAATTCATTTAACTCAAGATAAAATAGAAAATGGCGATATTTTTGTTGAAGCAATTAGCTCGACTCTTGATGTAAGTAATTTAAGCGACGAACAAATCGAAAAAAATTCCAGCGATTTTATCTCGGCAAGAAAGCAAATATTAACAAAATTATTTGAACATTCTGCATTGGTTAAAATTGTTGGAGAAAGCGGAGTTGGCAAGAGTTCGCTATTAAGAGAATTTGCTAAAACCGCTGACGATTCAACTTCGCCCGCTATTAAAACTTATAATGAATTAGACAATCTTGAATCATGGGCAAAAGATAAGGAGGGCGATAATTTAAAAATTCTCGTCATCGATGAATATAATGTCGATACTAAAATGGATTATACCATGTTTAGAGATTTTAACCAACAACAAGATTCAACGAAACCGCGAGAAATATTTTACAAAGGCAAATTTTATCAACTAACCGATAAACACAAAGTTGTCTTTATGGGCAATCCAACAACATATGGCAATCGCAAAGAAGGAAAATTATTTGAAGATAGCAAAGTTCCAACTCTAGAATTAAAAGATTTTCCGCCCGAATATATATATCAAGAAATTTTACAAAAACCAATTCTTGAACCAATGATTAGCGACAGCTCAAAATTGACTAGGGAAATAAAAAAATCACCAGAATTAGTTAAAGAATTTAAAAAAATTTGCGATGAAGAAATAAAAAAATATAAAGCCCAAAATAGTGGTGGGGTTGCAAAAAACAAAACTGAATTAACCGTCAGAGAATTACAAGAACAAGTCTTGTTAAAACTTTCTAAATATATTGACAAAGAAATCAATCCGCAATCAAAATCCCAAGCACCAATATCAACTGCCGATTTTGTCGAAACCTCAAGCACTAAAGATAATATTGAGGCAATTAGAAATGCCCTAATGATTCGTAAGCAACAAAAACAAGGTCTTTTGCCTCAATCAATTATCGGGACTTCTGGCTTGATATTTGAGGGCGATTCGGGAGTTGGCAAAAGTGTGATGATTGAGGCAGTTTTAAAATCGCAAAATATCACCAGATTAGCAAGTAAAAATGACTTAATGAAACTTCCGATTTTAATTAATTCAACCGATCAATCTTTGCAACATTATTATTACAAAATACCTGCCAATATTTCTGCTCAAGAAATTGAACAACAACTAATCGAGGCATCTAAACGTGGCGTTATCGTTGTGTTTGACGAGATAAATACTCGATTAAATGAAGGTCTAGAAAAAACTATCAATGCACTTCTTACTGGTTCTCACCCTAGCTCAAAAGAATCCAATGATCAACCAAAAGCTGGTTTCATGATTATTGGCAGTATTAATAGTGCGATTCACGCCGGTAGAAGTGCAATGAGTCCTGCAATAATCAATCGCTCAACTTACATCAATGGTAAAGAATTAAAAGATTATTCATCGCAAGATTTTAAAATAATCATGCAAAATTGGGCAGAGCATTTAATTGATAAGAATGATGAGGGCAAGACAAGTAATGATGAAACACAAATTTTACAATTTAAAATAACAAATCCTGAACAATTTGAACAATTAATTGGCAATCTTGCCGAGACCTTCCATAAAATGTTAAATCCGCAAAAACTTCAATCAGATTCTTTTCAAAATTATAAAAAAATATCTGAAATTCCAGCAGAATCTCTTAATATTCGTAACCTTAAATCAACATTCTTAAAATCATTATCACAAGAAATTGAAAATGTAAAATTATTACAACCTAAAAGAATAATATAAGGCATAATTAAAAATGTGATGCTATTTTTGCCTCTCGAGACTTATTTTACATATCTCTGTAAATATATCTTATAAAAAATTTATAAGATATATTATTTTTTAGATAAAAAGATGTTATTTTTTTACTAAAAAAAATGATAAAAAAATGCTTAAAATGTGGTAAATTTTCCGCAGTAAAAAATGGTAACAAAAGAGGAAAAAATAAATTCAGATGCGGATTATGTTTTTACCAATGGGTAGAAAAAAGAGGTAAAAGAATAAACTACTCCAAAGCATACAAAGACTGGCTTCTTGGTAGAAGAGCATTAGCGGAAATTTGTAATGATTTAGATGTTTCATATCCGAAGTTAAACAAAGAATTTGATAGGTTCGACATGTCCGAAGGCTTGTTAGAAGAGGCTTTGCAAGATTTGAATCAACCGATAAATCTCCTAATCGACGCCACTTTTTTTAATGGAGAATTCGGTTTTTTAGTTTTTCACGATTGTCAAAAAGTGACACCATTTCAACTCTAAAATTTACCATTATAACAAAATTTTTTTGTGATAAAATTTTTCAAAAATGAAAGCTGTATGTTCATACAGCTTGAGGCTTTGGGAAGATTTTAACCAAAAAAATAAAGTTAGAATGGTAAATTATCAAATTACTAATTTTGGAGTTGAAATGGTGATATCTCAAAGAAATAAAAACTTAAGTCCATAAAAGATTTTAAAGAAGGCATAAGGGCTGTAAAGCAAGCAAATATAGGCATTCAGAGCATTACGATTGATGGCAAAAGAGGTTATATAAATAACATTAAAAAGCTTTTAGGAAATATTCCTGTACAAATGTACTTACAAATTTATATTTTTCATTTGCGTAAGTTGCAAATTACTGCGTAATTTGTGTTTATTCCATCAAAAAGCCATCATTCGAAGATATATCACCGACAACCCGCAATCATTATGTGGCAAGGATTTGAAGGATTTAATGAATCTACTTTGCAAGCCAGAATTTCATCAAGAATTCATCGATAGATTTTATTTTTTAAAAGAAAAATATTATTTTTTTCTTCAACAAAGAAATGAGCTTGGAGACTACAGATTCAAGAATCTAAGATCATCTTTTAGATCGATCGAAACCAATTTGCCATTATTATTTACTTATAGCGACTTTGAAAATCTAAAAATTCCATCAACAAATAATCAATTAGAAGGACTTTTTTCTCATGTAAAAGAGCGAATAAAAATGCATCGTGGATTAGACAAAAATCGGAAGAAAAAAGCAGTCAAATTTTTACTAAAAAATTTGGGGAAAAAATAGGTTTCCATCGCCCCATTTTTTTAATTATGCCAGAAATTGATAATTTTTTTTGCGAATAAAAAAACTAAGATTTTTAATTAATAAAATCAAAAATCTTTTACAAAAAATAAAATTTTAAAACCATTAATTACTTGAAAAAAAAATTGCAATAGCTAGCTTTAAAATAACTAAAAAATTTACAAAAAAATTCCAAATCTTAATCTCAATTTCAATAAAATTTATGAAAAAAATAACTACTTTTTTAGCGATGTTTTTTGTCGCCTCAATTTCTGCTAAAATGGCTTTGGCACAAGATGCCTCTAGCACAGAAAATAAATACACAATTGAAAAAAATCATACGAGTGTAATGTGGATTGCCGATCATTTTGGTTATTCAAAAGTTTCAGGAAAATTTACCGATATTTCGGGAGAAATTGTCTTTGATGAAAAAAAACCACAAGATTCTTCAGTGCAAGTTGAAATCAAAACTGATAGTATCGCAACCGGATTGCCTAAGTTCGAAGAGCATTTGAAAAGCAAAGATTTTTTCGATGTAAAAACTTTTCCAACCGCCAAATTTGTTAGTAAAAAAATTATCGTTGAAGCTAAGAAAAATAAAGCCCAAATCGTTGGTGATTTAACTTTACTTGGAGTTACTAAAGAAGTGATTTTGAAAGCTGAATTTAACAAATCAGCACCAAATCCAATGAGTCAAAAACCAACAATTGGTTTTAGTGCAAAAACCACCATCAATCGTTCGGATTTCGGCGTTAAATATGCCATTCCAAACATTGCTGATAAAGTTGAATTAGTAATTGAAGTTGAAGCAAATCGTTAATTTTAATCGATTAAATTTCATAAAATATTTGGCGAGACTTTTATCGGTCTCGCCATTTTTTTGTCTAAAATTACAAAATTTAAAAGCCTTCTTGACGACTCAACTTTCTTTTTTAAAATACGCGTTTTCGTTGCAAAAATAATTTCAAAATTTTTTTAAAAAAATGGTTGCCTTCAGTTTCATTTTCTTTCTATTTTTATTCGTTTTAATCGGTTTATTTTCGGGTTTAAAAAGCAAAAAAACCAGTAAAGATTATCTTCTTGCCAGTCGCACCGAAAAGCCATGGATGATTGCGCTATGTGCCGTCGCCACCAATAATAGCGGTTATATGTTTATCGGCGTTATCGGCTACACTTATCTCAACGGCTTGGCGGTAATTTGGATTTTTTTACCATTGATTATTGGCGATTTTTGTGCTTCACTTTTTGCTTTTAAAAATATTCGCATCGCTTCGGCGAAGATTGACGCCATTTCGTTTCCCGAAACACTGGCACGTTGGTCGGGAAAGGAATTCAAAATAGTGCGATATTTATCGGCTTTTATTTTGATAATTTTCTTAGCGGTTTATGCGGCGGCACAACTTAGAGCAGGCGGAAAAGCCATGCATGTTTTATTTAATTGGAATTACGATATCGGTGCAATAATTGGGGCGGGAATCGTTTTAATTTATTGTTTTGCCGGCGGAATTCGCGCATCAATTTGGACTAACACCGCACAATCTTTTGTGATGATTATTTCAATGGCGACGCTTTTCTTTGTGGCCTTAAATCATCAGGGTGGTTTTGAAAATTTTAGCGCTTCCTTGCAAAAAATTGAAGGCGATTATTTAAGTTTATTCCCTAAAAATGCCATCGAAAATCCTTTTTTAGCGCTCGGACTTTTTATTTTTGGATGGTTTTTCGGTGGCTTTGGAATTATTGGTCAACCCCACATCATGACTAGCTTCATGGCGATGTCCAAGCCCGAAGATATTAAAACAATTCGCCTTTATTATTATAGTTGGTATACAATTTTTTTCATTTTAACAATTTTGACGGGGATGATTTCGCGAGTTTTGATTCCTAATTTTGCCGGCTATGATCCCGAGCTTTCTTTGCCGATTTTATCGCAAATGGTTTTGCCTCAATTTTTGATTGGCTTTATTTTGGCGGGAATATTTTCGGCAACGATGTCAACGGCAGATTCCCAGATTTTATGCTGTTCGGCGGCGATTACTAACGACTTAATCAAAAATCGTAAAAAATCTTATTTAATCGCCAAAATTTCGACGATTTTTATAACTTTTGTTACTTTGGGAATTGCACTTATTGATAATCAAAGTGTTTTTTCTTTAGTGATGTATGGCTGGCTCGCCTTAGCCTGTAGCTTTACGCCCGTTATTATAATTTATTCAATTGAAAAAAATCCAACCGAAAATTTAATTATTGGTTCGATGCTAACTGGTTTTGTTTCGATGATGATTTGGCGTTTTATGGATTTGGGCGATGTGCTTTACGAAGCGGGAATCGGCATTCCCTGTGCTATGATTTATTATTTGATTTGGCGAATTTTATTTAAGAAAAATCTTGCAAAAAATCACTTTAAGAAATAATTTTTAAGCTTAAAATTTATTATTAAAACTAAATATAAAATACTTAAAAATTTTTCTAAAAAATGAAGCAAGCAAAAATTTTAATTATCGCTGGATCTGATTCTTCGGGCGGTGCGGGCATTCAAGCTGATATCAAAACTGCCACCGCTCACAAGGTTTTTAGCTCGACCGTCATCACCGCTTTAACGGCGCAAAGTACGCAAAAAGTTCATGCAATTCACGATGTACCGATCGATTTTTTACGCAAACAAATTGATGTTGTTCTCGAAGATATTCAGTTCGATGCCATTAAAATTGGCATGCTATCCTCGGTTGAAATTATTGATTGCGTTGCATTAGCGTTAAAAAGTAAATTTAAAAAAATTCCGCTAATCCTTGATCCCGTTATGGTTGCGACTTCAGGCGATGTTTTACTGCAAAAAAATGCTATCGAAAATCTGAAAAAAAAATTAATTAGCAAAGCTTTTATTGTTACCCCAAATATTGACGAGGCACAAATTTTAAGTGGCATGAAAATTCGTAATCTAAGCGAAATGCGTGATGCATGTTCGCAAATCAAGAATCTAGGTTGCGAGGCGGTTTTAATTAAGGGCGGACATTTAAGTTTTGCCGATGGCAAAATTCACAGTCTATTACTCGATTATGATGATGAATTTCATATAATTTCTAATAAAAAAGTTGGCAATAAAAATATTCACGGAACGGGGTGCACTCTTGCCAGTGCGATCGCTTCAAATATTGCGAAGAAAATTAATTTAGTTTCGGCGGTAAAAAAAGCCAATGATTATGTTTATCGCTGTGCTTCTGCTAATATAAAAGCCGGCAAGGGGAGCCTAGTTCTAAAACACTGGTAAAATATCGTTTAAATCTTAAATGATGCGATTGAATTTATCGCAAGGCTTCGTCGCTTTTCTCAATCAAAATTTCATTTTGATTTCGAAGACGACTCCGCGACTGGGAACGCGTCGCATTCGCTCCTTGTCCCGTTATTTGCTAAAAATAGCCGTTTAGGCTATTTTTTTAACGCAAATAACCTTACGCAGACTCGCCTTCAAATTCAATCGCCTGATTTAAGATTGGAAGCATTATTTATGAGAGACTAATTAATAAATTTAGGGAAAAGTTGCATCGCTACACGGCAATTAAATCACCGTATTCGCGATGAACCTTGGGTTTTTTTGCGGATAAATGTTTCATTTTTTTCTTTGAAAAAGATTCACGACGGGGACCCCGTCGTCTTTGCTTCTTATCTATATCAAACTAAAATTTTGATAAAATTTAAAATTAAAAATTGAATAAATATGAAAAAAATTTCTTTGTTATTGGTCATTTTTTTATTTTCTTGTAAAGTAGATTGGTCTTACTCTGGAAAAGGTTCTCCGCAAAATTGGGCGAAGATTTCAAAAAAAAATAAATTTTGTAAAATCGGTTATAATCAATCGCCGGTCGATATAAATTCAACAATGAATAAAGATTTTATTTTAAATGATTTGCGTTTTGATTATAAAACTGCCGAAATTGAAAAATTTAATGCAAAATATTATCAAAAAATTAATTTTTATGGTAAAAATTTTGTCTTTCGTGGTAAGAAAAAATATTGGTTAAAATATATTGAATTTCATCATCCAAGCGAGCATTTACTTGATTCAAGCCCACATTCTTTGGAAATGCAAATCTATCATAAAAGTGAAGATGAGCAATGGTTGGCTCTGAGTTATTTTTTAGAAATTTCAGCCCAAAATAATAATGAAAATTTATATTTCAAAAATTTAATTAACTTCTTAAAATCGGATAAAATTGAAGATAAATTTGATTTATCAAAAATTATCGATGAAAAAAGTTTAAGTTTTTTTTATGAGGGTTCTTTCACTACTCCGCCATGTATTGAGGGCGTTAAATGGTTCATCATGAAAAATCCAATTTTCATTTCAAAAGAACAAATGAATGCAATTATAAAATCGACAATTTTCGTTAAATCAAATGCTCGTGAAGTACAAAAATTTAATTCCGAGAAATTTTAAAAATTAATAAATTTTTAAATTAAAGGTTTTAATTTTAAATAATTAAATACATCAAAACTTATCAAATGTTACAAAGTCTTAATGAGTCGCAAAATCAAGCAGTTTCAACTACCGAAGGACCTTTGTTGGTGCTGGCTGGAGCGGGTACGGGCAAAACTAAAGTTTTAACTTCGCGAATTATTCATATTCTTGAAAGTGGTTTAGCGATGCCAAGTGAAATTTTGGCGGTGACCTTCACTAACAAGGCGGCGGCCGAAATGAAAAAAAGAATCGGCGAGGCGATTGGCGATCAAGTTAATTATTTATGGGTTGGAACTTTTCACTCGATTTGTGCAAAAATTTTACGTCGGCATCCTGAAAGTGTGGGCTTAAGATCGGATTTTACCATTATCGATGATGATGATCAAAATCGTTTAATTAAACAAATTTTGCATGATTTAAATATTGATCCAAAGCAATTTCCTACCAAAGTTTATTTATCAAAAATTTCACGTTTAAAAGATTCGGGCAAAACTTCAATTAATTTTGATGACGTAAATTTGCCAAAATTACGTGAAGTTTTTCAAAATTATCAACAACGTCTGAGGGCGATGAATTCAACCGATTTCGGCGATTTATTAACTTTAAATATTGAGATTTTTAAAAATTCCCCCGAAATTTTATCGCAATATCAAAATCAATTTCGTTATGTTTTGGTCGATGAATATCAAGATACCAACGACGCCCAATATCAATGGCTTTTGAAATTATCGCAACTTTATTGCAATATTTGTTGCGTTGGCGATGATGATCAATCAATTTATAGTTGGCGCGGAGCCAATATTGCCAATATTTTGCGCTTCGAAAAAGATTTTGACGATGCCAAAATTATTCGACTCGAGCAAAATTATCGCTCAACTTCGCGCATTTTAAAAACCGCTCACGCCGTTATTTCCAACAATAAAGAGCGTCATGGCAAAACTTTATGGACCAATTTAGGTGAGGGCGAAAAAATCAAAGTTTTCTCATTTTATGATGATAGAACCGAGGCGTCGCGAATTGCCATCAATATTAAAAATACGATTTTAACCAACGCAGTCAAGGCATCGCAAATTGCGGTTTTAGTGCGAGCGGGATATCAAACTCGACAATTTGAAGAAGCTTTTATGCAAAATGCTCTGCCTTATCGAGTGATCGGAGGCATGAAATTCTATGAACGCATGGAGATTCGCGATAGCATTGCGTATTTGCGAATTTGTTCAAATTTTGATGATGATTTGGCGTTACTTAGAATTATTAATATTCCGAAAAGAGGTATTGGCGAAGCGGGATTGGCAAGTCTTCAAGACAAGGCGAAGCAAAATAAAATTTCACTTTTTGAGGCGATAAAAAATAATTTAGCCGAAGGTTTGTTGAAAGGAAAATCACGCGATTCTTTGATGAATTTAATTAATTCTCTCGAAAAATTTCATGCTTTTATCGGCTCAAAAACTTTGATGGATCTTGCGAAATCATTGCTCGAAGAAGTTGGATATTTATCGATGTGGCGGATTGAAAATACTCTTGAATCGCAAGGGCGTGTTGAAAATATTGAAGAATTTGTCCAAAGTCTCGGCGATTTTTCCAACATTACTGAATTTTTGGAATATGTGTCTTTGGTTGAGGCACGCGACGATAAAAATTTACAAGACGCCATCAATATTATGACGATTCACGGCGCCAAAGGTTTGGAATTTGATATGGTTTTTTTACCGGGACTTGAAGAAGGAATTTTTCCGAGTAATAAATCGGTTGAACAAAAAAATGGCTTGGAAGAAGAGCGACGCTTAATGTATGTGGCGATTACTCGCGCTAAGAAGAAACTCATAATGTCTTTTGCCAAATCGCGTTATATTTTTGGCGATATGCAAAATTCTTTGCCTTCCAGATTTTTAAAAGAATTGCCTGAAAATGAAATTGATTTTGAAGAAGTTGGTTTCGCTGGACGCAATAATTATCAAAAATTTAGCGATGATGATGAAAATGATTTTGTGCAAGATGATTTTTCGCAAAATTCACAAAAAACTTCTTACAAAAATAATTTTTCTTCGGCGCAATCGAGTAAAAATTTTGGCGTAATGCAACCGCGAAAATTTGTTAATAATTTAAGTTCTTTTGCCTCGAAAGCATCAATAAACTCAACCTCAAATAACGCAAATTTGATTGCGAGTTCAACGGGCTCGAAGCCAATAAATTCAAGTGTTCTAGCTAATAATTCTTTAATTGGCTCGCGAGTTTTTCATCAAAAATTCGGTTATGGTAAAATCGAAAATGCCGACGGCAATCGCCTCACAATTTCTTTTGAAAAATCTGGAATTAAAACGGTGATGAAAGATTTCGTAAGTTTTGCGTAAATCTTGAACTAAAAGTTAAAAAATTATATTTTTTATGTTTAGATTTAACTTTTTTAGTGAGTATTGTAAAATTTATTTATTTTTAAATAGCTTTATAATTATTTAATATCAGCATATTTTCCTTTGAAATAAAGCAGAGGTTTAGAGTCTTTGACGCTATTAAAATCAAGCACTTCGCCAATTATAATATGATGATCGCCCATTTTTATCACCTTATGTTTTTTGCATTCAATAAAAGCTAGTGAATTATAAAAAATTGGATTACCAAATTTACTAAAAAAATAGGGCTCGACATGCCATTTATGTGAGTTTTTTGGGGTGGCGAAAGCACTGGATAAATCGCGTTGTTCAACTGCTAAAATATTCAACAAAAAATAACGATTTTTCTTAAAAAATTTTAAATTGGTGGATTTATTATCGACACAAAATGAAACGAGTGGAGGCTCAAGAGATATTGAAGAGAAGGAGTTGATGGTCATGCCGAAAAATTCATCGGCGAAAATTTTTTTAATTTTATTGAGAATTTTTTCATCGACAAAATTTTGAAAATCACCTTCTTTAATTTTAAAATCTTTAGGAAATATTTTTTGCGATAAACGTTTGCCGACTTGATTTTCTTCAAAAAAATTCTGCCAAAAATCTTCAAATTTTTTAATGAAATTATTATTTTCCAAAAAATTTTGATTGAAAAATTTGGTGGCGAAGAAATTGCGTTTGCGAGCACAGGCGATGATTACGCCCGTGGTAAAATTTCCAAGATTTTCTCTTAGTTTTTTCTTATCCATAATTTAAAAATTTAAAGAAAATAAACTAAAAAAACTGGTTTTGATTAGCGTGTATAAAGTGTCGCCTTTAGAAATTATTGGGATGGCGAAATCAATAAAAATTAAACTAATAATCACCAAGCCAAAAATCATCCAAGTGGCGTAATGATAAACCAAGCCGTTTTGAATTTTTGAAACACCTCGAGAAGCTAGGCGACAAAGCGAAACAGCTCCGTTTGGAATGCCATCGACGATTTTCATATCGACAATTTTCCACAAGAAATTACCAAGTTTTTTGGTCGGATTAATTAAGGTATTTTCGTAAAATTCATCGAAATACCATTTGTTATAAGAGAGTTTGTAAAGCCTAGGGAATTGCTTGGCGAGAGCGTTTGGCAATTGTGGTTTTTTGATATAAAATATATAAGCTAAAGCGATGGCGATAACGCCAACTAGCATCGGCGCGATTTTAACTAAAAATGGCGCGTGATGAATTTCGTCATAAATAAAGAATTTGCTGAGAGAAATTGCAATGGCGGAAGTGAAGAAGCCGTTGGTTGAAACCATGTGCAAGATTTCTGAACCTAAATAGCCCACAACGATTGATCCAATGCTTAAAAGAATCAAAGGAATAAGCATGGTTGATGGCGATTCATGGGCGTGATCGAAAGTGTGATGGTCGGCGCGACTCTTGCCGTGGAAGGTTAAAAACAAAAGACGCCAAGAATAAAAAGCCGTTAAAAATGCCGAAGTAATTCCCATGATAAAGGCGAATTTACCGACCCCAGTATGTGCCATGAAAGCTGATTCCAAAATTACATCTTTGGAATAAAATCCGGCGAAAGGCGGAAAGCCGGCGAGAGCAAGGGAGCCAATCCACATTGAGGCGTAAGTAATTGGAATT
>SYAR01000048.1 GCA_005787525.1 Rickettsiales bacterium | reverse complement strand
TCGCCAAAAATAACATCAATTTATCCGAAATTTTTGAAGAATTTAACAAAAGAAATAATCGCTAATTATGTATAATATTGAACTCACCGAAAGTGCCAAAAATCGTATTTTAGAAATTAAAAATAACACCAATAATCCGCAAAAATTTTTACGTTTAACCGTTAAGAGTGGCGGTTGTAGCGGTTTCCAATATATTTTTGAACTTGATGATAAAAATTTAGAAGATGATTTAATAATTTGCGAAGAAAATGTTAATAACGCCAAGAATTTAATTGCTAAAACTGACAAAATTTCTTTGCAATTTATCGAAGGCGCCAAAATTGATTTCGTCGAAGAATTAGGTGCCAGCTATTTTAAAGTTGTCAATCCCAACGCTACAGCCAATTGCGGTTGCGGATCTTCTTTTGCGGTTTAGTCAAATGTAGTTCAGGATGCTCTGGCTTTCACGACTTCGTTTACAAAGGTTTGGTTCAATGAATATTTAAAAACCAAAATTTTCCTTTAATTCAATCATCATATTTTCATTGCGCAGGGGTCATGAAATATAATTCATTTAAATTACTTTACGAAATTTATTATTTCTTCAAAGCTCGACATATAAAAATTATTGACATAAAGTAAACACACAAATTGCCATTAGGCACAAGCACCTCCTTCGAAAGGAGGAGGTGAGTAAATCAAAGCATAGCCTTTAAAATATTTATTATCTCATCAAATTGTTTTTGAGAAACTTTGCCCATTTTATCACTAAGCCTCCTACTTTCCAACAAGCAAATCTGCGATAGCATTACACACTGCTCTTTATCTCTAAAGTGTATTTTATGATAATAATGTTTTTCTTTGATTTGGGTTGTTCACGGAATTCCCCAAAAAATATGATCATTAAATTTTCTAATAATTAAAACTGGTCGACTATAATCTTTGTTTTTTTCATTTTCCTCATGTCCAATATTTAAACCAATGCTACACCACCATATTTCACGCTTTTGAAATGTTGGCTTGAGTCATTTTTATCAAGATTTTTTTTGACTAAATTCCAATCGTCGAAATTTTTATTCATATTTTTATAAAACTTAAATTCTTATAGCTAAAGATGATTTTTTAAATCTCTTTTTTTTGTTGATTTGTCAAATTTTAATTTATAATTCGAGGGTATTCAATTTATTTTTAATACTAACTCTAAATTCCAGCATTATTTATTCTGAGTATTGTTTTTAAATTACTAAAAAATTCCTTTGGAACTTAAATTGTTTTTGCTAAAATTTTTAACAAATCAGCAAAAATATATCAACATAATTTAATAAAACAAAAAATGCCAACATTAGATTTTAAAGGAAAACAATTTGTTTATTCGCATCACCATTCCGTGCCGTTTCGTGAGTTGGTTATTGATGAAGAAAAATCGCTTCCCGAAAAAAACCAAAAACCCAGCATTGATGATAATTTAATTATTAATGGCGATAATTTGCATGCACTAAAAGCGCTCATGCCACTTTATGCTGGCAAGGTGAAATGCATTTATATTGACCCACCTTACAACACAGGCAATGAAGGCTGGTGTTATAATGACAATGTCAATTCTCCATTAATGAAAGAGTGGCTTGCTAAAAATGCTAATCCTGTGGATAAAGAAGATTTACAACGCCACGACAAATGGCTGTGTATGATGTATCCGCGGTTGAAGTTGTTACATGAATTATTGGCGGATGATGGCGTGATTTTTGTGAGCATTGATGATAATGAGGTTCATCATTTAAGAGCGGTGATGGATGAGATTTTTGGGGAGGGGAATTTTGTTGCCGAGTTAAAATGGAAAAAGAAAAAACAGCCATCATTCTTAAAAACACATATCGCCGGAGTAATGGAATATGTTTTAGTTTTTTCCAAAAATAAAAATAAGCTAGAAAAGCTATCCTTAGACAATGTTAGTGATCTAACCAAAAAAGTTGTAAATCTTAATAATCTAAGAGCGGAAAGGCTTTTTTTGGCAAATATGCGAGTAAAATGCTTTGATGAAGGATTAATTGAAAAAGGAATTTATAAAATCAAAACAACAGAAATTGAGTATCTAGATGATGTCATAGTAAAAAACGGAAGAACCGCAAATGAATTTAGAATGAGGGCTCAATTTACAAACACACAAGAAAAAATTACTCAATTCATAATAGATGATCTGATATTTATTACAGCTAATAAAAGCCTTAGGAGAGATGTATCAGAAGTTGAGATGGAAAAAAGGAAATCAATTACAGATTTATTGAGTGATGGCTGGGGGGACAATCAAGATTCGGAAAAAGAAATAGACGATATTTTTGGAGACAAAGAATTTTTTGAATACCCAAAACCTACTAAGTTAATAAAAAACTTAATAAAGTCATGCTTTTCGGAAGATTGTGTTATCCTCGACTCCTTCGCGGGCTCTGGCACCACTGCCCATGCCGTTTTAGACCTCAACAAAGAAGATGGTGGCAACCGCAAATTCATCTTGGTTGAAATGGAAGATTATGCTAATTCAATCACCGCCGAGCGGGTTCGCCGTGTAATTAAAGGCGTGCCAAATGCTAAAGATGAAAAGCTAAAAAATGGGCTTGGTGGCTCTTTTACTTTTTGTAAATTAGGTGATGAATTTAATATTGAAAAAATTCTAACTGGCGAAGCTTTGCCAAAATATGAAGCTTTGGCAAATTATGTTTTTTATACCGCAACGGGGAAAAGTCTCGAAACTCCTGCCAAACAAAGAATTGATTATTTTGTTGGCGAAACCGATCTTTATGAGGTTTATCTAATTTATCAGCCAGATATTGCCTTTCTTCGCTCTAATGAATCGGCTTTGAACGCCAAAATGGTTGAAATTATTTCAAATCGAGAAAGTAAAAAACAAAAATTGGTTTTTGCATCGGCAAAATATATGGGACAAAATGAATTAAATGTTCATAAAATAATTTTCTGCCAATTGCCTTACGCAATTCATAAAATCACTACTAAATAAATCACAAAATATATGAAAAAAAACATCACAATTTTCGAACAAATTAAAACAATCGACAAAAATAATAATGAATTTTGGGAGGCAAGAAAGCTTGCCAAGGTGCTTGAATATGAAGATTTTAGAAATTTCATGTCGGTTATTGAAAAAGCGAAGGAATCTTGTGAAAACAGTAAACAAAAGGTTGCAGACCATCTCGTTGAATTCAACGAGATGGTTGCGATAGGCTCTGGTGCTAGTCGCGAGATGCCAAGCTTTAAATTTTCTCGCTATTTTTGTTATTTAATTGTGCAAAATGCCGATCCATCAAAAGAAGTTGTTGCTTTGGGGCAAAGCTATTTTGCGATACAAACTCGTTTGCAAGAAATTACGCAAATGCAAGAATATAAACGCTTAACAAGTGAAGAAGAAAAAAGATTATTTTTAAGAAATGAATTAAAAACTCATAATATTCAACTTGCTAGTCAAGCTAAAAAGTCTGGAGTTGTTAGTCCGCTAGATTATGCAATTTTTCAAAATCATGGCTATATGGGTCTTTATGGCGGGCTTGACGCTAAAGCAATCCACAAAAAAAGACAATTAAAGAAAAGTCAAAATATTTTAGATCATATGGGATCAACCGAGCTTGCTGCAAATTTATTTAGAGCCACTCAAGCGGAAGAAAAACTTAAAAGAGAAAATATTAAAGGAATAAAAAATGCCAATTATGCTCATCACGAAATTGGAAAAAAAGTGCGTCAAACAATTGCAGAAATTGGTGGAACAATGCCAGAAAATTTACCAACAGAAAATAATATTAAAACGATTTTAAGTAAAAAAAGCAAAGAGCTAAAAGCTCCAAAACAAAACAAATAACAACTAGCAATGGAACTAAAAGATTATCAATTAACAGTTTTAGAATATCTTGACGAATATCTAAACAAGCTTGCGGATGTTTATCAAAGCAAGCTTGAATATTACGAATTTCAACAATCAAAAGGTAGACCAGCAAATCATCCCGAAACTTCAGATTATTGCCAGCAGGCATGGTTTGATGTCAAGGCGGTCAAGGCGGTTTATTCTTCAAATTATAATGCAAGACACGATGGCCTTTCGCGCAATATTCCAAACATTTGCTTTAAAGTACCAACTGGTGGTGGCAAAACTTTGCTTGCAACTTGTGCTTTGCAAAGAATTAAGCAAGATTATTTTAAAACTAATAATGGCTTTGTTTTGTGGATTTGTCCTTCCGAAACTATCTATACTCAAACCAGCAAATCTTTGAGAAATAAAGAGCACCCTTATCGTCAAATGCTTGATCGCATTAATGGTGGTAAAACTATTATTTTTGAAAAAAATGACAGATTTAACAAACAAGATGTTGAAGGAAATTTATGCGTAATGCTTTTAATGCTTCAATCAAGCAATCGAGACAATAAAGACACACTTAGAATGTTTAGAGATAGTGGCAACTTTACCAGCTTTTTTCCTGATGTTGATGATTATAATTCCAACAAAAAATTACTTGAAAAAGTGCCGAATTTAGAAACGGCAAATTTAATAGAAGGCGTTGATGAAGTTGTGGCTGGCTTGGCAATCAAGCATTCTTTGGGCAATGTTTTAAAGCTGATTCGCCCCGTTGTTATTATGGACGAAGGGCATAAGGCAACTACTAATCTAGCGCTTGAAACTTTAAACGGCTTTAACCCTTCTTTTATTTTAGAGTTGTCAGCAACGCCAAAAAATAACAGCAATGTTTTGATTAATGTTAGAGGTGAAGAACTTAAAAAAGAGCAGATGATTAAATTGCCAATAAATGTTTCTTCTTCCGGTGAATTAGACTGGAAGCAAACACTTAATCATGCCCATAAAAAGCTACATGAATTATCAAAATTAAGCATAAATTTGCAAAAAGATGAGGGGCAATATATTCGCCCGATTATGCTTATAAAAGTTGATCCTAAAAAGAAAAATGATCCTTATGACCACGCAAGTGATGTTAAGAAATATTTGATTGATAATTTGGGTGTAAGACCCGAAGAAATAAGAATGAAATTGTCCGAAAAAGATGAGATAAAAGATGAAGATTTATTTCATAAACTTTGCCCCGTTAAATATATCATAACCAAAGATGCTTTAAAAGAAGGCTGGGATTGCTCATTTGCTTATGTTTTAGCGATTCTTGCCAACACTAAAAGCAACACAGCCTTAACTCAGTTTATTGGCAGAGTTCTAAGACAACCAGGAGCCAAAGAAACCAAGATTGAAGCACTTAATCAATGTTATGTTTATTGTAATAAATCTGATGTTAACGAAGCGGTTGAAAATATTAAGAAAGGTCTGGAAAGCGAAGGAATGGGAGATTTAAAAAATGATATTAATGCCAATAATAGCTTGGCAAATTCATCAAAAATTATTCAATTAAAAATCAAAGATCGATTTAGAAATAATAAAATATTTTTACCCAAACTTAATGTTATTAAAGATAAGCAGATTAGGGCTTTTGATTATTACCAAGATATTTTAGCAAATATTGACTGGGGAAAATATCAATTTGATAAAGACATTACATTAATAAACAAAAACACTTTTGATTATAACCTTGTAAAAGTTGATCTTAAAACCAATGAAAACAAACAACTTGAATTACTAATGCAAGATGAAGAAAGAAAAAGTGAACAATATGAATTAAAAATTGATATTTCCCTTATGGCTTCGCAATTGATGGATAAAATTTCCAATCCTTGGCAAGCAACAAAGCTAATTAATTTAGCTCTGGAAAAACTAAGAAAAAAATATAGCGAAGAAATAATCGCCCTAAATTCCGTTTATATTGTTGATGAAATAAAAAAAGATAGTTTTGCTTGGCTTTTAGAAAAATCAGAAACGCTTTTTAAAGAAAAGTTAGGAACTGGAGAAATCTTTTTAAAACTAATTGCAGAGCCATTTGGCAATTTGAACTGGCAAATGGATGAAGTTATTAATGCCACGGTTGGAGGCGATGAGTCTTCGATTATATTTGATAAAAACATTTTCGAGCCTCAATATAAAAGTCTTTACAACAATTATGAATATAAAGTTGCATCTTATATCAACAAAAACGAAGCGGTAAAATGGTGGCACAGGCTTGGTGTTAAAGGCACAGAATATTATATTTCTGGCTGGAAAAGAGATAAAATTTTTCCTGATTTTTTAGTTAGGATAGAAAGTGAAGAAGGAATTTGTAAATTTCAATTTGTGGAAACAAAGGGAGATCATCTTGAGGGAAACAAAGACACAAAATATAAACAAAAAGTTTTTGAATATCTTAATGATTTGGCAAAGAAAGAATTAAATGCCGTTGGTGAATTGAAGTTAATAGAAAATGAAGATGAATTAAATTTTCAAATAATTTTTGAGGATAGTTGGGAATCTGATATTAAAAAAATTATTTAAAATTTTAAGCAGAATCTACAACCCAAACTTTCCAAAGGAAACTCGTTCTTCGATGTGGTTTAAAACCCTCGCCACCATATCGCCTGAACCGAAAACGCCCGCGGATTTTTCGCTAATCAAGCTTTTGATGAAAGATTTTTTCGTGGTAATCTCGATAAATTCAACATTTTCGCCGAATTTTTCTTGCATTTTTTTACGCATATCGGCGATGCCGTCGATCAGCCCTAGATCAAGTGCCGTCTTGCCTGCCCAAAATGCTCCCGTGAAAATTTCTTCTTCGCTTTTGGTAAGTTTGTGTCCACGATGTTTACGCACTAAATCTTTAAAATTATCAAAAATATCTTTTTGCGCTTGCTTCAAAATTTCAATATTGTCTTGCTCTTCCGGCAAGAATGGGTCGAGGATCGCCTTGTTTTTGCCTTCGGTATAAATTCGACGATCGACGCCAATTTTTTTAATTAATTCAACGAAGCCGAAGCTTGAAAATATTACTCCAATCGAGCCGACAATTGAAGAATTGTGGGCGTAAATTTCATCGCCACTTAAGAGAAGCCAATATCCGCCTGACGCCGAGACGTCTTGGGCGAAAGTAAAAACTGGAATTTTATTTTTTTCAGACAATTCGCGGATATAATTATAAATCAGTTCTGACTGGACGGGAGAACCTCCCGGAGAGTTTATCGAAAGTGCCACCGCCGAGATTTTTTTCGATTCAAAAGCTTTCTTAATTAAAGGTGCATTATTGACAAAGTTAATGCCGGTTTCAAATTTTGAATCCTTG
>SYAR01000047.1 GCA_005787525.1 Rickettsiales bacterium | reverse complement strand
TTCCATCACCGTGGCGCCGGCGTTAACTCTTACCGACAAGGAATATCAAAATATGCGTAATGCTTCGATTGCGGTGTTGCGTGAAATTGGCGTTGAGACAGGTGGCTCTAACGTCCAATTCGCCGTTAATCCAAAAAATGGCAAGATGACAATCATCGAAATGAATCCGCGAGTTTCGCGTTCATCGGCTCTAGCATCTAAGGCGACGGGCTTTCCGATTGCCAAAGTGGCGGCCAAATTAGCGGTCGGATTCACTCTTGATGAAATCAAAAACGATATCACCGGCGGAATAACTCCTGCTTCATTCGAGCCCACTATCGATTATGTGATAACTAAGATTCCAAAATTCACTTTTGAGAAGTTTAAAGGGAGTGATAATGTGCTTTCAAGCTCGATGAAATCGGTGGGCGAAGTCATGGGAATAGGGCGTTCATTCATCGAAAGTTTCCAAAAAGCTTTGCGTTCTTTGGAAGGAAATTTAAGTGGCATTGAAGAAGTTAAAATTTTAATTGAAGATGATGAACAGCGTAAAAAAATGATTCGTCAAAAATTAAAAATCGCCTCTCCAAATAGATTTTTGTTGATTGCACAAGCTCTTCGTGAAGGAATTTCTGCTCAAGAAATTAACGAAATTTGTAGCTATGATATGTGGTTTATCGAACAACTTGAATCGGCAATTTTAGTTGAAAATAAAATTAAAAAAGATGGTTTGCCCAAAAATTATGATGATTTTTTGAATTTAAAAAGAATGGGTTTTTCCGATAAAAGATTAGCAAAATTAGCTGGAATTTCCGAAAAAGAAACTCGAGAAATTCGCCGTAAACTCAATATTCATCCAGTTTACAAGCGGGTGGATTCTTGCTCGGCTGAATTTGATTCAATCACTCCTTACATGTATTCAACCTACGAATAAAAATCAAAATGAAATATTTATCTTATAAAAATCTACAAAATAATAATGAATTATTTGTTGAAAATGTGGCAATTTCAGAAATTGCTAAAAAAGTTGGCACACCTTTTTATTGTTACTCGCGCTTGACTCTATTTGAAAATTATCAAAATTTTGTTGAGGCTTTTGAGGTTAATAAAATTTTAGATTATAAAATTTGTTATGCCATCAAAGCCAATTATAATTTTCATTTGGTAAAAATTTTATCTGATCTTGGAGCGGGAATTGACGCGGTTTCAGCGGGTGAAATTTATCGTGCAATTAAAGCCGGAATTAACCCGAAAAAAATTGTTTTCGCCGGAGTTGGTAAAACTCGCGAAGATTTAATTTTCGCTTTGCAAAATGGTGTTGAAGAATTCTCGGTGGAGTCGGTCGAAGAGATGTTTTTATTGAATGAAGTGGCGACCAATTTGCATAAAATTGCCAAATTTTCATTGCGAGTAAATCCTGATGTTGACGCCAAAACTCATCACAAGATTTCGACGGGACGCAAGGGCGACAAGTTTGGAATCGATATCGATTTAGTCGAAGAAATTTATGCTTTGGCTTCAAAACTTCCCGCTTTAGAAATTTATGGAATATCGATGCATATTGGTTCGCAAATAACCAATCTTGAGCCTTTTGAAATAGCTTTCGAGAGGCTTCGCAAACTTTGTCAAAATTTGATTAAAAAGGGTTTTAAAATTAAAAATTTAGATTTCGGCGGTGGCGTCGGCATTGATTATAACAGCGACAAAATTATTAATTTGAAAGAATATGTTTCGTTGATTAAAAAAACTATTCAAGATTTGAATGTTAAAGTCACGGTGGCTCCGGGTCGTGCCATTGTAGGTAATGCTGGGCTCCTAATTACCAAAGTAATTTATTTAAAAGAAACTCCGCATAAAAATTTCGTTATCATCGACGGCGCTATCAATGATTTGATGCGTCCGGGGCTTTATGGCTCTTATCACGAAGTGTTGCCGGTTCAACAAAAACAAGGCTTTAAAGGTAATTTTGATTTTGCCGGACCAGTTTGCGAAACCACCGATATTTTGGCGGTGAATCGTGAAATCGTGGTTCCAAACGCCAATGATTTATTCGCCTTTTGTAGCGCGGGGGCATATGGCTCTTCGATGTCGAACGAATATAATTGCCGACCTTTAGTGCCCGAAGTTTTGGTTAATGATAATAAATTTGAAATTATTCGCCGTCGCCCAACTTTTGAAGAGATGCTTCATCTTGAAATTTTATAATTTTATGAGCAAAAAAATCTTAATTGCCAAAATTATTTCGGCGCGAGGAATTAAGGGCGAAGTCAAGATTATGTATTTCGGCGACGATGTTAAAAATCTTGAAAAATATCAAATTTTTGATGCCAAAAATCAGCAATTTATTATCAAATTAATCAATAAATCGGCGATCGGTTTCAACGCTGCGGGCGATAAAATTATCATTGCCAAAATTGTTGGAATTGAAGATCGCAACCAAGCTGAATTGCTTAGAGGCGTTGAGCTTTTCACCGAGCGCAAAAATTTCGCCAAAACCAAAAAAAATGAATTTTATATCACAGATTTAATTGGCTTAAAAGTTTTTAATTTACAAAAACAAGAAATCGGCAAAATTATTAATGTTTTTAATCGCGGAATTTCAACCGCAATTGAAATCGAATTTTTGGATAATTTTATCCCCGTCGGCTTCCAAAAAATTGACAATTTTCCTTTTAAAAATGACTTTTTCCCGCAAGTTGATGTTGAGTCGGGTAATGTTGTGTTCGAAGCCCCCGAGTTGGTTTGAATAAATTTGCGGACGCAAATAACCACTTTAATTAACCTTATCCCTCTTGCCGTCTATTTGCGAAAAAATAACCGTTTAAAATAATCAATCAAAGCTCGCAAAGATTTTGAGGCGATTAATTTTGAACAAAAATATTTTTTATAAATCTGCACTAAAAAATAATCAAAGCCATGTTGCATTTCTTGATAAATATTTTATTTTATCGAATCATAAAAATAAAATTTTCACCAAAAATTAAACTCAAAAAATATGACTAAAAAAGAAATTAAAGTAAAAAATCTCTCGGTTGCAATCAAGACTGGCAAAGAGAATGATGATTTTATTTGCCTCACCGACATGGCAAAATTCAAGGGTGAGGAAACTGGAATTATAATCGCCAATTGGCTTACCACAAAATTTACCTTAGAATTTATTGGCATTTGGGAGGAGATGAATAATCCAAATTTTAATCTTATGGAATTCCATAAGATTAAAAATCAAGCTGGCTCAAATGGCTTTATTGTTTCATCTTCAAAATGGATTAATAGCACCAATTCAATTGGTATTCGCTCAAGCGCTGGAAGGTATGGCGGAACTTTTGCCCACAAGGACATTGCTTTTGAATTTGCCAGTTGGCTTTCGCCAGAATTTAAGCTTTATTTAATCAAAGAATTTCAAAGGCTTAAAGAGCAAGAAAAGCAAACTACACAATCCCTCGAATGGCAAATAAAGAGAAGTTTAGCCAAAACAAATTATCGAATTCACACCGATTCAATCGCCAAAAAACTTGAAGGAAAACAATTGGCGAAATGGCAAGAAAGCTTGATTTACGCCGATGAAGCTGATATGTTAAATTTAATTTTATGGGGTCAAACTACCAAGGAATGGGAAGAAAAAAATCCTCAAGAAGTTAAGCAAAATCTTAATATTCGCGATGTAGCCGACATTGTCGATTTGATTGTTTGGTCAAATTTAGAAACGCTCAATGCTCGCTTTATTGACGAAGGTAGAAATAAACAAGAAAGGTCGAAAATTTTAAACGAAATTGCGGGGCAACAAAAGGCAACAATTTCTAAAAATATTTTGGCAAAAAATTTTGCACCAAAGGTTTTGGATCTAAAAAAATAAGTTTTTTTGCTTTTGAAATTTTTTTAATACCATTCAACCTAAGACTGTTCAAGCTTGCGGGGAGGGGGTTAGGGGTTATTTTTTTTAAAAATTTATAAATTTTGGATTAAAAACAAAATCAAAAAATTGTCTTTTTTGTAAAATTTATTTTAAAACTTTTCTCTAGGTTTGAAAAAAGGAACCTGGTACCTTTTTCTTTTAATCCACAAATTTATCCAAGTTTAATGCCCCATTTTTTTGCTAAATAGGCTTCAACCCCTTGTCTTTCTTTGTCGTTCAAGGCACGGGAATAAATAATTATTTCGGCGATATGACCTTGAAAATAACCGTAATTTTCACCATAACCACTCATTCGCCCCCCTCCAAAAGTTAAACTAGGAAAAACATTTTTTGAACTCAATCTTCCATTGAAAGAATAAGTAGAATTTAAATATAAGTTTGGAAATCTTTCATTGTATTTCAAAGTAATTTGAATTGGTTTATTTATCGAGATGCTATTAATCGTATTGCTTACGGAATAAGGCATATAACTGTTTGCGTGTTCAAAACCTGAAACAAAATTTGTGCATAACGAAATACCAGCACCAGCCGCGTTGTTGCTGGGAAAAATAACTTCACCATGTTGCGGATAAATAATATATCTTTGACCAGTGGTTCCTAGAGTTGTTGCAGATCCATTATTTACACAAGAGGTATTTGGACTCGGGAGTCCAACAACAAAAATTGTAAAATTATTGATGATAAATTTGGTTTCTGAGGCAATAAAATCATTGGTTCCATCGAAAAGCAAAGCGGGAAGACCATTCATGCCTTTGCGAATATATTTAGGTTGATTATCGACCAAAGGGGTTGGATTGGTTTGAGTGGCGTGATTGCGTGCCGATGGTAAAATATTGGGATTGATATTATTCCATCTGCCGATTGAATCTTGATCTATGGGATTGGGCTTGTCGGTGAAGGTTGAAGTGCCTGTCGCCAAGGAATTCTCTAAAGTGGTTTCGAGCCACATTTCTAAATCAGGAACTCTGTTAACTAGCGAATTTTTGGTAAGATTTCGCGCCGAAGTTAGTCGATAATCATCATATAAATCTATTCCTTGCGAAATGCCGGCAATCAAGATACCAATCACTAAAATAACCATCGAAATTTCTATCAAAGAAAAGGCTTTGTGGTTTTTGGTTTTTATCATTTTCTTTATAATTTTCTATTATAATTTCGAATTTTTTTACGATTTTTATTTATGAAATTTACCTAAGAAAACTATAAAACTCTACAGAAAAAAAATTGGTTAGATTTTTTTTGATTTAGTTTGGATAAAATAATAACAACTTATCCTAAAATTGATGAAGAAAAAATTAAATTTATTTAAGAAATATTGGCAATTCCATTGCGTGCCAGCTCGTCGGCAATGTCATTATATTTATCGCCCGAATGTCCTTTGACCCAACGCCACTCAATATTGTGCCTACTTGCTTCTTCATCCAATTCTTGCCATAATTCGCTATTTTTCACGGGCTTGCGGTCCGCCGTGCGCCAGCCATTTTTTTTCCAGCCATTGATCCATTTGGTAATGCCGTCCATAACATATTTGCTGTCGGTATTGATGATAATTTGACTAGATTTCTTGATGATTTTTAACGACTCAATCACAGCTCGAATTTCCATTTGATTATTGGTAGTTTCTTTCAGTCCGCCTGAAATTTTTTTCTCATGTTCTTTGAACATTAAAATGGCTCCCCATCCGCCTTTTCCAGGGTTTCCTGAGCAAGCTCCGTCAGTATAAATTATAATTTTATCTTGTGGTGAATTTGAGTTTAACATGTTTAATTTATTAAGGGTTTGTATAATTTTTGGAAGAATTTAACAATAAAATAAAAACAAGTAAATAAAATTGTTAAATTTCTAATCGTTAAAATTAGCAACATTACAAATTTTTCATTTAATAAATATTCTTGAAAAAATGGAAAAAGAATCGGCGTTAGAACAAAAATTATTAGGGAAAAAAATAATAATTTTTTAGAGCGATAATGTAGCGCTAATATTGATATTAGTGGTATCAAATAGCCAATAAATTGCGGAGAGGCGACATTATGGAATGATAAAAATATTAAAATTATTGTTGCCGAGCCTTCGATAAATAAAAGCAAATCTAACGATATTTCTTTGTTTTTTTTCTTGTTAATCGCCAAAATAACAAAGGTTGAAAAAATAAATAAAAAGTAAATTATTTTAAATAAATGTCTGGCTAAAAAAACATTTAAATAGGCGTTTGGCTTAATCGACATGCTCATTGCCAAATATATTTCTGATTTAATTCCCAAAATTTTGTTGGTTATAAAAATATAATTTCCAACAAGTGAAAAAATTTCGCTTTCTCTAAAATATTGCGAAGAAAGATCTTTAATCATCTGAAAATTAAAAAAATATTCAAAAATTAATATAATTAAAACTATTGTTAATGCTAGAAAGAAGCTATTTTTGAAGGTTAAAAATATAAATTCTGAAAAGTTTTTAGACTTTTTGTAACTATGAAAAAAAATAGCCAATGGTAGGTTTAAAGATGATATAATTTTTGTAAAAATACCAATAATTGACAATAAATAAAACTTAAAGTTATATTTATTGTCCGAAATATTGAAATATAATATATTTAATACAAAAATAAAGATTATAACAAACTCTAGACAATGATATATAATAGATGAAAGAAAGATTGAAAAAATAGTCCATGCTAAATAAAAATTTAATGTTTTAATTTTATCAAGTTTATTCTCGTTAAGTTTCGTAAGAATTTTTAGCGAAATTTGCATCGCCAATATATCAAAAATCAAGGTAAAAAATTGAAAATATATTAGATATTCAGCGCTATTTTTAAATTTAATTAAGTCAAAAGGAATGCTCTGCATTAGGGCGAAAATGGGGGGGGTATTCAAAATGAAAATCTTTATAGGGAACTAGAGATTTTTCAACAATTTTAATGTAATTTTCGTAAAAGTGATGATTGATTGACGGAAATGCACTAGCAATTATTAAAATTTTAATAATAATTGCGACAAGCCAATTGAATAGTGGATAATTTTTTTTATTGTAATTTTTTTGATTTATAGATGCCATTTTTAATAGATTTTGAAATCAAATTTTGGAGCTTGTTATTTTTTAAAAGATTTTCAAGCGAAGCTTCGGTAACGCCTTTTTTGCTAGCAACATTTTCAATCATTTTAGAAAAATCAAGAGTACTTTCAGAGCTTAATAAACTTGATCCTAGAAATAATTTTTTAGTTAAATCATATGCGACTTTTGTAGGAATTTTATTAGCGATGGCAATATCGAAAAAAATTTTTTGCATTAAAAAAATATAGGCTGGACCACAACCATAAAGTGCTGTTAAAATATGAAATAATTTTTCATCTTCAACTTCAAAAGCGGTGCCAAAATTTGTAAAAATTTCAAGAATAATTTTTTTATTTTCGGTAGAAAGATTTTTATAAATATAGGGGATTATGCCTTGATTTACCTCGATTCCAAGATTTGGCATCGAGCGCACAATTTGTTTTTTTGAACCAAAAATTTTGCTAAAAAAATTTAAATTCTTGCCGGCGAGGATTGAAATAAAAATAGTATCTTGGTGAAAAATTTTGGCTTGAGCAAATTCTTCAAGAATTGTTTGAGATTCTTGCGGTTTAATGCAAATAAAAACTATGTCGGCAATATAATTTAGCGGAAGTTTATTTAAATTATCGATATAGGTTAAGTTATCGATTTTGTTGGATTCAGAAGGTTTTAAAACTAAAAAATTACATGAAGAAAAATCTTTATTTTCTCGGAGGTTTCTGGCAATAATTCCACCCATTTTCCCGCATCCGAGAAAAAAAATATTTTTAATCATAATATTTTTAATTAAGCTTTGCGATCTGCAATTGCTTGCTTAATTTGACCAATAGCTTTAGCTGGATTTAAACCTTTTGGACAAGATTGGGTGCAATTCATAATTGTGTGACAACGATAAAGTTTGAACGGATCTTCAAGTTCATCAAGTCTTTCTGCTGTAGCTTCATCGCGTGAATCTACGATCCATCTTTGAGCTTGTAATAAAATTGCGGGACCGAGATATTTTTCGCTATTCCACCAATAACTTGGGCACGAAGTTGAGCAACAAGCGCATAAAATACACTCGTAAAGACCATCAAGTTTTTCACGCTCTTGCGGTGATTGTTCGCGTTCTTTTTGTGGATTGTTTGGCTCGGAAGCCTGAAGCCAAGGTTTTATCGATTTATATTGAGCATAAAAATGAGTTAAGTCTGGCACTAAATCTTTTATTACGGGCATGTGAGGCAAAGGATAAATTTTGGTAACCTTTGATTTGCAATCAGAAATTGGTTTGGTACAAGCGAGAGTATTGCTTCCATCAATATTCATGGCACAAGAACCGCAAATTCCTTCGCGACAAGAGCGACGAAAAGATAAAGAAGAATCTTGTTCGGATTTCATTTTTATTAAGGCGTCGAGAATCATCGGACCGCATTTATCGGTATCGATTTCAAAACGATCGACATGCGGATTTTTCTTTTCGGCATCTTCGGGATCATAGCGATAAACCTCAAAAATTTTAATATTTTTGGCACCTTCTTCAGCTTTAAAAGTTTTGCTGTTTTTGGTATCGATTTTGGAATTTTTTGGGAGCGTAAATTCTGCCATATTTTTTAAAAATTTGTTTTAAATTAATAAACTCTTTTTTTAGGGGGAAAGGCTTGAACCTCATTACTTAGAGGCTTTAAAACCACTTCACGATAGTCAATTTTAGTTTGAGCCTTGTCGTCGCACCAAATTATGGTGTGTTTCATCCAATTTTCATCATCACGATCTTTGAAATCATCGCGAGCATGAGCTCCGCGACTTTCTTTGCGATTTAGAGCACTTGAAATTGTGACCACAGCTTGCGAACGCAAATTATCGAGCTCTAAGGCCTCGATTAAATCACTATTCCAAATTAAACCGCGATCGGTAATTGCCAAATCTTCAAAACTTTTGAAAATTTCTTGCATTTTTTTATTTCCATCTTGAAGAATTTCTTCAGTTCTAAAAACCGCCGCATGTTTTTGCATGCAATCTTGCATTTCTTGACGAATTTTAGCGGTTGAAGACGAACCTTTAGCATTGCGAATTTTATCTAAACGATTTAACGATGCTTCACCAGCATTTTCTTGGAAATCATTATGTTTGCTATTTGGTTTAACAACTTCCGAAGCCCTGATTGCGGCCGCACGACCAAATACTACTAAATCAAGAAGTGAATTCGAACCTAAGCGATTGGCACCATGAACCGAAACGCAACCTGCTTCGCCAATTGCCATCAAGCCTTGAACCACTTCAGTTTTACCATTTTTAATATTTAAAACTTCAGCTTTATAATTCGTAGGAATTCCGCCCATGTTATAATGAACTGTAGGTAAAACTGGAATTGGTTGCTTGGTGACGTCGACTCCCGCAAAGATTTTAGCGGTTTCAGAAATTCCCGGTAATCTTTCGTGAAGAACTTTTGGATCGAGATGATTTAAATGAAGATAAATGTGATCTTTATTTGGACCAACACCTCTTCCAGCCAGTATTTCCATGGTCATGGCACGAGAAACGACGTCACGACTCGCTAAATCTTTGGCACTCGGAGCGTAACGCTCCATAAATCTTTCACCTTCAGAGTTTACTAAATATCCACCTTCTCCTCTAGCACCTTCAGTAATTAAACAACCCGAACCATAAACACCCGTCGGATGAAATTGCACAAATTCCATATCTTGAAGCGGAAGACCAGCCCGAAGAACCATGCCATTTCCATCTCCCGTGCAAGTGTGAGCTGAGGTTGCCGAGAAATAGGCACGACCATATCCACCCGTTGCCAAAACAACTAAATGTGCTTTGAAACGATGGATAGTACCATCAACCATTGATAATGCAATAACACCACGACAAACGCCATTTTCCATAATTAAATCGAGAGCAAAATATTCAATAAAAAATTGGGCGTTATGTTTTAAAGATTGCTGATAAAGAGTGTGAAGAATTGCATGTCCAGTTCTGTCGGCCGCAGCGCAAGTTCTTTGAGCCGGTCCGCCTTCGCCATATTGTTTAGTCATGCCACCAAAAGGACGTTGATAAATTTTACCATCTTTGGTGCGAGAGAATGGAACTCCATAATGTTCGAGTTCAATAATTGCGTCGGGCGCTTCTTTACACATATATTCGATGGCATCTTGATCGCCCAGCCAATCAGAACCTTTAACGGTATCGAACATATGCCAACGCCAATCATCTTCACCCATATTGCCAAGTGCCGCCGAGATTCCTCCTTGAGCCGCAACAGTGTGAGAGCGAGTTGGGAAAACTTTAGAAATACAAGCGGTGTTTAGCCCTTTTTGAGCCATACCAAAAGTGGCACGAAGACCAGCACCACCGGCACCAACAACGATAACATCAAATTCGTGATCGATAATTGAATAATTTGCAATTTTTGTATCGGACATTTTAAAATTTCGTTAAATTTAATTAATCAAATGAAGTTTAAGAATCGCAATAACAACCGCCGTTGCAGTTGTAATTGAAAAAAAGTTAACCAACATAATGTAAAAATGAACTTTGGCTTTGTTAGTTACGTAATCTTCGATGATGACTCTCATGCCAAGCGAACCATGATAAAGCGAAGTAGAAAATAATAAAATTGCCATAAAAGCGTTAAATGGATAAGCGAAAAAAACCGGCAAATAACCTTCGGGATCGAGAGCGATTTCGACAAGAGAAAGAACAAGCCAAATTATTAGTGGAATCAAGGCAACCGCCGAAACTCTTTGTGCTAACCAATGATGAAATCCAGTTTTGGTTGATGGAGCAATTTCAATCTTTTTCATAATTTTAAAACAGTTTTAAATAGATTGTTGTGACAATCGTTGCGATTGTTAATATTAGAGAAAATATGATGATTAAATAACCATTTAATTTTGCTTTTTTTAAATCAAAACCTTTGCCAATATCCCAAAATAAATGACGAATGCCATTACAAAAATGATAATATAATGAAAAAGTTATGGCGATTATTGCGCCGTAAAAAATAATGTTAAGAATCAACATTGAAGCACATTCGCAATTTTCTTTTTCAGAAATTGAACCGATATTGTAAGTGTAATAGACTATGAACCAAGCGATGGCGAGTATTGAAAAATAAAGAGCAACGCCGGTTAATCGATGCATTATCGAAGTAATTGAAGAAATGTTCCAGCGATATATTTGTAGGTGAGGCGAGGTTGGTTTAGAATTATTTTTATGGTCAGACATTTTAAAAAAAATTAATTTATAAAATTTATTTCTCTCAAATTTACATTCTTAATTGATTCTTACAACAAAAAAATAAATAATTTACAAAAATTTTTAACAAACTCGATAAATTAAATGGAAAATTTACAAAATTTTCAAAAAATATTATTTGGAATTGGTTCAAATCTTGGCGATAAAAATCTAAATATTTTTAATGCGATTGATAAATTAAAAAATTATTTATCTTTGCAAAATATTAAAATTTCGGCAATTTATAAAAACCCCGCGATGCTTCCACCTCAAGCTCCAATTGAGTGGAATAAAGAATTTTATAATATTGCAATTTCAGCCGATATTAATCTCGAAAATTTTAATCCCTTAAAAATTCTTGAGCTAATTAAAAAAATTGAAAAAGAAATCGGACGTAAAGATTCAGAAAGATGGGCTCCCCGAGAAATTGACATTGATATTTTATTGATCGGTGAGTTTTTTTTTGAAGAAAAAAATTTGTTAAAAGTTCCGCATGAGGGCTTGCTTAATCGTGATTTTTTTTATAAAACCGTCGAGGAAATTGAGCCAAAATTATTGGAAAAAATTCGCCAAAAAATTAAATTAATTTAATTAAGATTTTAAATTTTTAATATCGGCATCGACCATCATTTTTACTAAATCTTTAAATTTAACTTTTGGTTCCCAGCCCAGTATTTTCTTGGCTTTAGAAGGATCTCCGATTAGAAGGTCAACTTCGGCAGGACGGAAATATTTTTCATCAATTTCGACATATTTTTGCCAATCTAAGCCGACAATTCCAAAAGCTTCTTCGAGAAATTCACGTACTGAATGGGTTTCTCCCGTGGCAATAACATAATCATCGGCTTTTGGTTGCTGAAGCATGAGCCACATTGCCTCGACATAATCACCAGCAAAGCCCCAATCACGCTTGGCATCAAGATTACCGAGATAAATTTTATCAATTTTTTTAGCTAAAATTTCGGCAATTCCGCAAGTAATTTTGCGCGTTACAAAAGTTTGTCCGCGACGCGGAGATTCATGGTTGAACAAGATTCCACTACAAGCAAAAATTCCGTAGCTTTCACGATAATTAACCGTAAGCCAATGGCTATAAAGTTTGGCACAACCGTAGGGGCTTCTTGGATAAAATGGCGTTAATTCATTTTGCGGAACCGCTTGAACTTTACCAAACATTTCACTCGAGGAAGCTTGGTAAAATTTGGTTTTTATGCGAGTATCGCGAATGGCATCGAGAATGCGACAAGTGCCGATGGCGTCAATGTCAGAGCTATATTCGGGAATGTCAAAACTAACTTTAACATGGCTTTGTGCTCCTAAATTATAAATTTCATCGGGAGCGGTTTTTTCAATGATGCGACATAATGAAGAGCTGTCGCCGAGATCGCCATAATGTAAAAAAAGTTTTTCATTATAGATGTTTCTATCATTATAAAGATGGTCAATGCGAGAGGTGTTGAAAGAACTTGAACGACGAATTACGCCATGAACTTCATAACCTTTTTCTAATAAAAATTCAGTTAAATATGAACCGTCTTGCCCAGTGATTCCAGTGATTAAAGCCTTTTTCATCGCTAATTTTGATGGATTTTTTAGTGGTCGGGGCGGAGAGATTCGAACTCCCGACCCTCTGGTCCCAAACCAGATGCGCTAGCCAGACTGCGCTACGCCCCGAAAATTAAAAATTAAATTTTATAATAAAAAATCTAATTTTTTTAATAACTAAGCTTAAAAAATATTTGATTTAAAAAAATAAATAATTAGATTTTTAGAAATTATTTTTCCAATAAAATATTAATCACCATAAAAAGTCAACCATGAAATTCACATTTTACAAAATTTTTCTTACTTCTTTAATAATTTCTTTAAGTTTTTTTGCCACAAAAGCTCAAGCTTGGAGCGGTTATGACTACGAAACCAAAACTGAAATTGATATCGGTCAAGGCAATTTAGTTCGCGAAGGAAGTCTCATTCAATTCTATGATTCTAAAGACGATAATTTCCATACCGCTCGCATTAATTTTATGCAGTCAAGTTCCGGTGGAGTTGAAATGAATTTACTCGATCTCGATACTAAAAAAGAACGCAATTTTGTAATGTATTAAATATGTTTTAAGCAACACTTGTATTTAAAAATTAAAATTTCTATTTAAAATTTTTAGAGAATCTTTTATAAAAAAAATCTGCAAAAAATTTATGAATATCGAAAAATTTACTGAAAAATCGCAAACGATTTTAGCCAACGCTCAAACCTTGGCACTTGGCTCTTCGCATCAAAAATTATTGCCCGAACATTTGCTTCAAGCCATGATTAATGATGATGATTCTTTGGTGCAAAAAATTATTGGTTTGTGTGATGGTAATTTTGAAATTTTGAGAGCCGAAATAACTCAATCTTTAAAGAAAATTCCGCAAGTCGATGGCAGTGGGGCGTCTTCAATATCAATGTCGCAAGAGCTGGCAAAAGTTTTAATGCTTGCCGAAAAATTAGCTCAAAAAAATCAAGATCAATTTGTTTCAATTGAAATTTTATTACAAGCAATTTTAGAAGATGAAACTAATCAGGGAGCCTTGGCTTTGAAGGTTGCAGGCGTTAGTGTTCAAGTCTTAAGAACGGCAATTCAAACTATTCGTGCCGGCAAAAAAGCCACTTCATCTTCGTCGGAAAATACTTACCGTTCATTAGAAAAATACGCCCAAGATTTAACCAAAAAAGCTCGCGATGGCAAGATCGATCCCGTTATCGGTCGCGATGAAGAAATTCGTCGAGCTATGCAAGTTTTATCGCGACGAACCAAAAATAATCCAGTTTTAATCGGCCAACCCGGAGTCGGTAAAACCGCAATTGTCGAGGGTTTAGCGGTTAGAATGATTAATGGTGATGTTCCCGAAAGTTTGAGAAATAAAAAATTAATGGCGCTCGATATGGGGGCTTTGATTGCCGGCGCTAAGTTTCGCGGGGAGTTTGAAGAAAGATTGAAAGCGGTTTTAAATGAAATTGAAAATAATGATGACATTGTTTTATTTATCGATGAGCTTCATTTGTTAGTTGGAGCCGGTAAAACTGATGGTGCCATGGACGCATCGAATCTTTTAAAACCGGCTTTAGCCCGTGGTACTCTTCACTGTATCGGCGCTACAACTCTTGACGAATATCGCAAATATATTGAAAAAGATCCGGCTTTGGCGCGTCGATTCCAAGCGGTTTACACCGAAGAGCCAACGGTCGAAGATACTATTTCAATTTTACGTGGCATCAAAGAAAAATATGAAGTTCATCATGGCATAAAAATAAAAGATTCAGCTTTGATTGCTTCAGCGACACTTTCAAATCGTTATATCACCGATCGATTTTTGCCCGACAAAGCCATCGATTTAGTTGATGAGGCGGCGAGTGCATTGAAAATAGAACTCGATTCCAAGCCGACCGAACTTGATGAAATCGATCGTAAAATTATTCAGTTTAAAATTGAAAGTGAAGCGTTAAAAAAAGAAGAAGATAATTCTTCGAAAGAGCGTTTAAAAAAAATCTCCGGAGAGCTTCTTATTCTTGAAAAAAAATCGATGGAAATGTCGAGTTTATGGCAAGCTGAGAAAATGAAAAGAGTTAAAATTAACGAATTAAAAAGCAATATTGAAAATGCTAAATTTGAACTTGAAAAAGCCCAAAGAGAGGGGAATTTAGCTAAGGCAGGTGAAATTACTTACGGCAAAATTCCTGAATTTCAAAATGAATTATTAAAACTCGAAGCGTCGTCGAGTGATAATATTTTGCGTGAGGCGGTTTCGGAAGATGACATCGCCAATATTATCGCCAAAATCACTGGAATTCCACTCGATAAAATTATTTCGGGCGAGAAAGAAAAGTTGTTAAAAATGGAAGATTTATTGCGTAAAAGAGTGGTTGGACAAGATCATGCTTTAACGGCAATTTCCAATGCGGTGAGGCGAGCAAGGGCAGGGCTTCAAGATGCCAAGCGTCCAATCGGTTCATTTTTATTTTTAGGACCAACGGGAGTTGGCAAAACTGAAGTTTCTAAGGCTCTCGCCGAATATATTTTTGATGATGAAAGTGCTTTACTGCGCATTGACATGAGTGAATTTATGGAAAAGCACGCGGTTTCGAGATTGATTGGCGCTCCTCCCGGCTATGTTGGCTATGAACAAGGTGGAGTTTTGACCGAAGCGGTGCGTCGTCGCCCTTATCAAGTAATTTTATTTGATGAAGTTGAAAAAGCCCATCACGATGTTTTTAATATTTTACTCCAAGTGCTTGATGATGGGCGTCTCACTGATTCTCACGGCAATATCGTTAATTTTACGAATACAATTATTATTTTAACTTCTAATCTTGGTTCACAATTTTTAACTGAAATTGATGAAGATGATGAGGATTTAACTAATAAAGTTAAGTCTCAAGAAAAAGCAATGGAAGTTGTTAGATCGCATTTTAGACCCGAATTTTTGAATCGACTCGATGAAATTATTATGTTTAATAAACTAAATCGAAGTGATATGGATTCAATTGTCGACGTCCAGTTTTCTAAGTTGGCGAATAGATTATCAAATCGTAATATTACTATTCAACTCGATGAAAATGCTCGACATTATTTGGCTTCCAGAGGTTATGATTCGCAATATGGGGCGCGACCTTTAAAACGCGTAATTCAGCGTGAAATTGAAAATATTTTGGCAGAAAAAATTCTACGCGGACAACTTGTTGATGGGCAAAATGTTAAATTAAGTTATGACAATGAAACGCTTGAATTTGTAGTTGAGAATAACGTTGTTAAATTTTAAGTTTTTATTATTCTAAATCTTAAAATTCCCACGAATATTCAGCGAAGCCACCATTGTTTAAATAGCGATTGGCGAGTTGTAAATTATATTTGAAATTAAATTTATGATTATCTTGCGTTAATAAATTTAAACCAATTCCAAGATTTAATTTATCTCTCTGTAAAATCGTCAAATCATTCGATATTTCTTGACCACCATTAACAAAATTTGCTCGCATTAATTGGCGATTATTTTTTAATTTTCGATCCCAAGAAATTGAAAAATTTGGTTTATATTGAATTTGAGAATGAATAAAGTTACCCGCAAAATCAACGCCAAATTTGGCAATAAATTCACTATAATTAGTACTTTTTACTTTTAATATTACATCATTTAAACCCTTCTCTTTGTAAGAGTTTTGTGATAATTTAAAATATTGAAGCGATAAATCTGGGGTGATTGAAAAATTATCAAATATTTTAGTTTTATAACCAAAGCCACTTTCAATTGAATAACTTTTTCCGTTAAAATTAGATTTAGCAATTTGTTGATAATTTTCGATTTTAATATTTCTTAAATTTCTATATTTATTGAAACTAAAATTGGCTAAATTTTTACTATAAAATCCTTGGTAAATTTTCGAAAAATTATTGTTATACAAACTTAGTTGATAATAATTGGCATCATTGCTGTGAATTTTTAAATCATCATTGATTTTAGCCTTGTTAATCGTGATTGCGGAGCCGATTATTATGTCATCATTTTCTCCCTTAATTAAACGATCAATCCCAATAATTCCACCAAAATTATTGCTGGTAAATTTTTGTTTAGAATCATTGCTTTTTTGCATAGATTTATCGCCAAAAAGCTGACCCCATAATTCAAAATTTTTTGATTTTTCGATATTATTATTTTCATTTTTTAGATCATTTGCTTTGTCTAAATTAATATTTTTGACATGCGAAAAAATGCTGTTAGTAGCGATGTCATTAACTGACAAGGCGTTGATAATAAAGGTTTCAGATGATATTGGCTTAAGACTTGTTAAAGCTAAATTTAGATTTTCTTTGTTTGAAATTCTGAAGAATTTTGGAGCTAAATTTTCTGAAGAGGCCATAATATTTTCTAGGAGTGCGTAATTTTGAGCCCCGATATTGGCTGAATTGAAATTGTCACTCATTTTTATTTTGGTCACGATTTTTTTGTCACTTATTTCTAAAATATTGTCGAATAAATATGAGTTGTCGCTTACTTTGACGGAAGTAATATTACCAGTAATTCCGGCTGTTTCAATGATTGAATATGAAGTTGTTAAAGAGATTGATGATTGGTCAGGAGCGTAATCTAAATTAACATTATTATTAGAATAATCGAAGGCGATATTTGTTGTGTCGGCGAGGGTAAGATTCGATGATTTTATTTTACCAAAATCATCAATTACTTTGCTGGTGAAGCTTTTATTGGTAAGATCTAAGTCATTGGTAATTGTTAAAGTTTTGCCAGCGATTTTTAAAGCACCATTGATTAAATTTAAGTTGTTAACGAATGAATCTTGATAGAGAGTTGCGCCAAAAGGATTGTTGATTTCTAAGGTTTCAAGCTTAGTGGCGTCGGTACCAATTTTAGCATAAATATTTTGTTCTTTTCCGGTTCCTGAAAGTTTTAAAGTGCCGGCTCCACTTATAATTGAGTTGGATAAATTAGTGACGTCGCCTGAAATATTGAGCGTTTTAGTGCTGGCAATTGCTATTTTTGATTTCCCTATGGAATTAATAAAATCAACTCCCGAAGCAAAAACATCATTATTAAAATTAACCGCTTTGTCATCGGCGTTGTTAACGATTATTTTATTTAAATAAGAACTCGATTCGCCAATTTGCGTGGCAACATTAATGTCAGTGGAGCTCGCAGAAAATAAAATATTTCCGGTGCCTGAAGAGTTGGTTTTAATGGCTCCATCGCCTGTAATTGCATTAGTAATTTTTATAGTTTTATCATTTTCGAAAGTTAGATTTTTGGTATTTGCGATTTTTAAATTTGCGACTTCAAAATCTCCCGAACCGCTAATTTTTAAAGAATCTTGAATATCGAGTTCGGTGATGTTTAGTTTTGAATTGTTGGCTAAGGAAGAACTTTTTAATGAAGTTAATTTGGCAATATAAGATTCATCATTGAGGGTAATTTTAGCAGTGTTGTTGATGTTTAATTCGCCCAAGCGATCAGTTGTGGAAGCGCCTAAATTAGCGTCAATCGTTTGGATCGAAGTCCCTTCTAGATTAAGAGTTCCCCCGCCAGAAATAATTCCTTTGCCACCCGATGATTCTGCAATATTTTTTAACAAATTAATGCTTTTGCCAGTGGCGATTGAAATTTTTGAAGTATCTGCGATGTTGGTAAATTTGATATTATTAAGATAAGCGTTGTTTTCAAGGACAACTCCATTTGATATTGAGGGCTTTGCAGAGCTTAAAACATTACTTACATTTAGGTTGATTAAATTGGTTAGTTTGGTTGAAGAATCGCCGATCGAAGCTTGAATTGTTTGGGTAGTTTTACCAGAAAATGTCAAAGTGCCAATGTTGGCGGGGTCTCCAAATTTATCTATGTTTTCGGTGTTGATCAAACTAGTTGCTCCATCGATATTTCCTAAAATATTTAAACTTTTAGTGTTATTTATGATAACTTTACCAGAATTGGTGATATTTAGATTAGTAAGTGAAGTAGTAGTATTGTTAATCGTAAGAGATATTCCGTCGGCAATTGAGGTTGTTCCAAAATTTACAGTGGTGTCTCCAGCCTCATTTAATCCAACAACGCCAATATTGACATTTCCTGAATTGCTAATTTTTAAATTGTCATCGATGGTAGCGTTTGTAAAATTTAAGTTTCCCGATCCACTTATTTCGGAATTAGTATAATTATTTGCCAAGTTAATGACATTTACATCTTTGTTAAATGTTGCACCTTTTCCTTGAATTGAAAGCTCTTTAAGCTTGTAACCATTAATTCCTATTACAGATTCAACTTTTTGTAAACTAGTAGTCGAACCGGAGTTTAATATAATTGAGCCAGTGTTATTGGTGGCGGTTGTGATGCCGTTATTTAAAAATAAATCACCGCCTAAAGTTAATGTTTTGTCGGAATTAAATGAAATATTATTTAAAGCTTTTTCAGATATTCCGATCGAATTCGTGACGGTTAAATTGTTTGAAGAAAAATTAATATTACCAAAAGTGCTTGAAGTCGTAAGGGAGTCAAAGGTTTTGTTTGCGTCGACAACCAAAGAGCCGGCACCAGTAAAATTAATAATATTACCAGCACTAATTGAAGAAGCGTTAACATCGGTTGCACTTATATCGGTGGTTGCTGATAGAGCGGGTTGGGCGTAAAATTGAATTAACAACAATGAAACTAAAAAGGTTTTTGGTGAAATTGTGGGTTTTAAAAATGCTTTTTTCAAAGTTTTTATTGGTTTTAATTATGTATTATGAGTTGCCAGATATAGTTAAGAAATACTTAAATTTTAATTAAAACTTTTAAGCAATTTGATTTAATCATTCCATAAAAATAACTTAAAAAAGAATAAACTTAATTAAGTTATTTATCTTGAAGCATTTTTTTGTATGAAGCTTCATCCATGGTGTCGACTAAATCGTCTTGATTAGCGATTTTTACTTTGGCAATCCAACCATCTTGGTAAGAAGATTGATTAATTAATTCAGGTGCTGAATTAAGAGATTCATTAATTGCCAAAACTTCTCCCGACACTGGGGTATAAACGTCGCTGGCAGATTTTGAAGATTCAACAACCGCAAAAGCATCATGTTTTTTGTAAGAATTGCCAATTTTTGGAAGTTCGACATAAACCAACTCGCCCAAAGCTTCAGCGGCATATTCGGTAATGCCAATTGTGGCGACATCGCCTTCAACTTTTATCCATTCATGATCTTTTGTAAATTTCATATTTGATTCGAATTTAATTGTTAATTTTTAAGAAGATTTTTTTAGTGATTTTGTTTTTGGTTCAACAAAAACAAATGAAGAAATTATTGCTGGAATTTCGCGATCGCGAACTACCGCCACAACATTTTCGCCGTTTTTAACGATTGCCGGATCGAAATAACCCTGACCAATTGAAACTTTAAGATTTGGTGAAAAACCACCGCTCGATAAAACGCCAATTTTTTTGCCATCTTTTTTGATTTCGGTGCCTTCGCGGGCAATACCTCGATCGAGAAGCTTAACTCCCATTCTTTTGCGTTTTACACCATCAATTTTTTCTTTTAAAACTCGCGATGAGCCGATAAAATTATCGTTGCTTTTGCTTACAACCCAGCCGATAGTTGCTTCGATTGGCGAAGTTGAATCGTCAAGATCGTGACCATAAAGTGGATAACCCATTTCTAAACGTAAAGAATCACGAGCGCCCAATCCAATTGGTTTGACTTCACTTTGCGACGATAAATCAAGCCAAAATTTTTCTACTTCAGAATTTTTTATGCTAACTTCGAAACCATCTTCACCAGTGTAACCTGTGCGACTCACAAAAATTTCTTGACCATTTTTTAAATGAAAAAATCCAAGATTCATATAAGGTAAATTTTCTAAATCTCCGGCCTTTAAAAAACGTGACAAAACTTCTTGGGCTTTATGTCCTTGAACCGCAATTAAAGAGCGATCATCCAGTGCGGTAAATTTAAGATTTTGTGGTAAATTTTTACGAATCCAATCGGCATCTTTTTCTTTACAACCGGCATTTAAAACGATGAAAAATTTTTCATCATTAATTTTAGTGATGATTAAATCATCAATAATTCCACCATTTTCATTGGTTAAAACCGTATATTTAGCAAGATTTTCAGTGCTTAAGCTAAAATCAGTTGGCGTAATTTTTGATAAAAATTTAGCAACATCGGAACCTTCAATAAAAAATTGCCCCATATGCGAAACGTCGAAAATTCCAACATTGCCCGAGCGAGTCCATTCATGCTCTTTTAGCATGCCATCGGCATATTGAACAGGCATATCGTAGCCGGCAAATTCGACCATTTTTGCTCCCTGAGAGCGATGAGTTGAGTTAAGAGAAGTTGTTTTCATAATTTTTAAATTCTATTCAACCGGTGGAACTGATGCTTTGGGAGCAACATTTTCAGCTGGTAAAGATTGGTTAATATTTGTTGAATTTTGATTTTTTGTATTATTTTTTGTGGCTTCGGTTTCTTGAATTACTTGATTAAGTTCTTTACTAATTGAACTTGATTTATTTTTAGTCAATGATGCCAAAACCAAACAATTAATCATAAATAATGTTGCTAAGGACATGGTAATTTTACTCAAAATTGACATAGCGGAACGCCCTGAAATTGCTGAATTTAAGCCTCCAGAGCCACTACCAAGGCCACTCAAAGAATCTCCGTCAGATTTTTGAACAAGCACCAAGACTATCAAAAAGACAGCGAGAATAATTTGAAAAACTAATAAAAAAAGTTGTATTCCTTCCATTTTAAGAATTAAATATTGTTTAATGAATTTTGGTGTAAATGTTTTTTAAAAAAAATTTGCTCCAAATAATATTTACAATTTTTTAGGACTCAAGAACTTATTTTAAAATAAAAATGATAGATATAAAAAGCAAAATTTTACTAAAAATTCAGAAGAATTTAGCGACAAAGATTGAAAAAATTATAATTGAGATGGGTTATGATTTGACTAAGTTTTTGTTCGTTACCGACCAAATAATTTGGCAAAAAAATCATCATTTTTTTTCAGAAAATTTTAATAAAAAATTTGCAAAATTTTTGATTTTAGAAAATCCGCAAGCCGATGAAAATTTTATCGATAAAATTGTTAAAAATGCACAAAATTGTGATTTAATTTTTGGCTTCGGAAGCGGTACTATCAATGATTTATGTAAATTTAGTTCAAAAAAGTTAAATATAAATTATGCGATTTTAATTTCGGCACTTTCAATGAATGGCTATACTTCAAAAAACGCTTCAATAACCATCAATAATCATAAAAAAACTTTGGAAGCACAATTGCCCAAGGCGATTTTGTGCGATTTATCGATTTTAAAAAATGCTCCGCAATATTTGAATCAAGCTGGTTTAGCCGATGTTTTATGTTTTTATTCTTGTAATTTTGATTTGCTTTTAAGTAATGAAATTTTTTTACAAGAAATAAATTTTGAGGCTTTAAAAATTCAACAAAAAATTGTTAAAAATTTTGTAAAAAATTATCAGAAATTTTCACTTAATGATGATGAATTTCTACGTCATTTGCTAAAAATGATTTTAACTTCAGGCTTCGCAATGACTATTGCCAATTCGTCAGCTCCAGCCAGCCAATCCGAGCATTTATTAGCGCATGTTTTAACCATGAAATATCCGCAAAAAACTCAAAATATTTTGCATGGGAGATTGATTGCCAGCACGACGATTTTTAGTTTAATTAATCAAGAAAAAATTGTGAAAAATTTTCAGAATAATTCCGCATTAAAAATGTTAGAAATTTTTTTTGAAAATTTAAAAAATGAAAATTTTTCCCCCAAAATTAATCAATTTTTTGGTGATGATTTAGCTCAAGAATGTCTTCAAGAATATAATTTAAAAAAAGAATATTTACTCAAAAATTCTGCTAAAATTATTGATAATTTTAAAAAAAATAAAACAAAAATTATAAAAAATCTCGATAAAAATTTATTTAAAAATCAATTTTTAATTGAGATTTTTGAGCATTTTTTAGTTGAATTTGATTTTAAAAAAATTGGCTTTGAAGATAATGAAATCAATGAGGCTGGGCTATTTGCTAAATATATTAGAAATCGAATAACTTCGAGTGATTTTGTTTAACTATTGAAGATATTTATAAAATTATTTTATTTCTGATAAAACTTCATAAATAGCATTAAAAATTATTGATAATTCCTTATTTGAAATTGTAAGTGGTGGCATGATATAAATCACATTGCCAAATGGACGTAAAAAAACACCTTTTTCAATAAATTTTTGTCGTAATATTTTTATTTCTTCCCAATTAGTTTCGATCTCGATGGCTCCAATTGCTCCAATTACTCGCACCTCTTTAACTTTTTCAAAATTCTTAAATTTTTTTAAGTTTTTTTGTAAAATCTTTTCAATTTTTGCAACTTTTTCTTGATAATTTTCATTTTCAAATAAATCAAGAGAAGCGTTGGCGCAAGCACAGGCGAGGGCGTTGCCCATAAAAGTTGGACCATGCATTAAGGCTTTATCTAGCGAATTATCTAAAAATTTTTCAAAAATTTTATTCGAGGTTAAACTTGCCGAAAGCCCAACAATTCCGCCGGTTAAAGCCTTGCCGACAGTTAAAATATCGGGATGATATTTGGTGTGCATATAGGCGAATTTTTTGCCGGTGCGATAAAAACCCGTGGCGCATTCATCGAGAATTGTTAAAATGTCATATTTTTTAGCAATCTCAAAAATCTTTTCTAAAATTTGTGGCGAATGAAATTTCATGCCACCAGCGCATTGAACGATCGGTTCAATAAATATTCCGGCGATTTCGGATTTTTTTTCGGCTAAAAAATTTTCAAAAAATGTAAAATCTTCTAAATTTTTGGGAACATCGAGGCAATAATTTTTGAGTAATAATTCAGAAAATTTTTGATGCATGCCACTTTGTAAATCAGCCAAAGACATTGCTCCCGTAGTATCGCCGTGATATGAATTTTTGAAAGAAACAAATTTTTTTCTTTCAATATTTCCGCAATTAAAATGATATTGCCAAGCCATTTTCATGGCGACTTCGATCGCCGTTGAGCCCGAATCGGAGAAAAAAACTTTGTCCATTTCGCAAAATTTTGCCAAGCGATGAGCAAGCTGATAAGTGGTGTCATTGGCGAATCCAGCCAACATAATATGTGGTAATTTTTTGGCTTGTTTAATCAAATTTTTAATAATATGCGGGTGATTATAACCATGAGAAACCGCCCACCATGACGAAATGCCATCGATTAAAATTTTACCATTTTTTAAATAAATTTTGGAGCCTTTGGTTTTTTCGACTTCAAGTTGCGGTAAGTGGCTGAGCATTTGAGTGAAGGGCAACCAGATGTGATTGGTTCCTAATTTTATGTCAACATTATTCATTTTTTGAAAAAATTCTAAGTTTTGAAGATTTTTTTGAATTTGGAATAAATTTTAGACTTTCCGTCGTCCAATAATTAGTTGAATCGGTTTCTTTTAAAATATTTACGATTTCGATCACTTCTTCCTTTAAGCCAATACGAAAATAAATTTCAGCAAGACGGTAATAAGCTTCTAGAACCTGATTGGTATTGTGATGGCGATTTATAACTTCATTAAGATTTTTGATGGCGCCGACATAGTTTTGCGAACTTATTTCATAGCGTGCCACCGACATTTTGGCGCCCGCCAAATGCTCGTCGATAAAAATAATTTTTTCTTTGGCATCTGCATTATATTCGGTATCGCTAAATTTGGCAATTAATTCACGAAAGGCCAATGAAGCTTCTCTAGTATAATCTTGAGCTCTTTCGATTGACGGAATTTTATTGAAATAGCTTAAGCCTTTCATATAAAGGGCGTAAGGAACATATTCACTAGTGGGATGTAATTTGATGAAATCATCGGCAAGTTGCAATGTTTTTTCAAATTCGTTGAGTCTATAGTTGGCGTAAATCGCCATAATTTGACCTTTGATCGACCATTTGGTAAAAGGAAATTCATCATCAATTTTTTCAAAAGCTTCGGAAGCGGAAGCGTAATCTTTGTCTTGAAGCATTTCAAAAGCCTTGACATAAAGATGTTCGGCGGTGATTTTTTCTTCTTTGCTTTTGCAGGAAAAAAGTTGAAAAATTAACAGAAAAATAAAGATTTTTTTGGAAAATAATTTTATCATGATTTTCTAATGTCGATGCTAAGTTGATGAGCGCTTAATCCTTCGCACTTTGCTAAAATAGAAGATGTTTCGCTTAAATTATCAAAAGATTTTTTGGTACAAGAAATTAAAGAAATTCTTTTTAAAAAATCATAAACCGATAATCCGCTAGCAAATCTAGAGCTTGCCGATGTTGGTAAAGTATGGCTTGGACCAGCGACGTAATCGCCAATGGCTTCTGGACTGTAATTTCCAAGAAAAATTGCCCCCGCATTATTAATTTTTTTCATAATTTTTGCCGAATTTTTGGTACAAATTTCCAAATGTTCGGGAGCAATAAAATTACTAATAAAATGTGCATCCTCGATGTTTTTTATCACAAAAATTGCTGAATTTTTTAATGATTTTTCAATGATTTTTCTTCGCGATAATTGTTTTAAATGTTCATTAATTTTAGCGATAATTTCATCGGCAAAATTTTCATTATCGCAAATAATAAAAGCTTTTGAATCTTCGCCATGTTCAAGTTGTGATAAGGCGTCGATGGCGATCCAGCTTGGATTGGAGATTTTGTCGGCGATAATTGTTATATCAGTTGGACCGGCAATCATATCGATGCCAACATTGCCATAAAGTATTTTTTTGGCGTTGGCAACGAAAGCATTTCCCGGTCCAACAATTTTATCAACGGCTTCAATTGATTCAGTGCCAAAACACATTCCCGCAATTGCTTGAGCACCGCCAATTTTGTAAATTAAATTTATACCGCAAAGTTTTGAAGCATAAAGAACTGCGGGATTAATTTCGCCATTATTTGAAGGCACGAAAAGGCAAATATCCTTGACGCCAGCGATTTGAGCGGGGATTACCGACATCAAAACCGAACTTGGATAAGATGCGGTTCCGCCGGGGACGTAAACGCCAATTTTTTCAATCGGTTTCCAAATATTTCCAAGGGTTGTACCCGAAGAATCTTTAAATAAAAAATCTTTAGGAAGTTGTTTTTTATGATAAGTTTCGATTCTTTTTTTGGCAAATTTTAAAGCTTCTTTAACCGCTTTATCAACTTTTTTTTCTGAGGTTAAAATTTCTGGTTTTGAAATAATTAAATCAGCAATTTTATTAGCGTTGGTTTTGTCAAATTTATTAGTTAATTCAATTATTGCTTGATCTCCATTTTTACGAACATTTTCAATAATTTCTTCAACAATTTCTGTGGTTTTAATATCATTTTTTTGTGAATTTTTTATAAAATCTAGCCACAAAAAATTATTATTTTTTAAATTAGCGGAAAGTTTTTCGGTGATGATAAATTTTTTCATATTTTATTGTGAAATTAAAATCTTATAACCATCTTTTATTTTCAATTTATCGGCGATCCCACCATTAATTTCAAGGACGCCAATTGAATTTTCGGCAGAAGATATGGTATCGAGAGAAAAAGGTTTAGTATTTTTTTCGATATGATTAATTTTCAAATCTGGGCTAATAAAAAGCATATCGAGCGGAATTTTCGTATCTTTCATCCACATGAAAATTTCTTGCGGAGATTCTTTCAAAAAAAGCATGCCTAAATTTTCTGGAAGAAAATCAAGATTCATCAAGCCATAACCCCTTTTCTCGTCATTGTCGGCGATTGCTACCATAAATTCGGCAATAGTTTGATTATAATTATTAACAATCAAAATTTTTTGATTGTAGTTTTTGAAATTTGTATTAAATTCGACGGGATCAAATTTAGCAATTTTCTTGGTTTTTTTTGCTAAGGACGAGTTGCAAAAAACTATATTTAATATAATCGCAAGTAGCAAAATAATGTTTTTATTTTTAGAAAAAATATACATCTTTTTTATATCAATTTTAATAATTTTTTTGTTTGTTAATATTGATGCTAACGCACAAAAAAATCAACGAAAAGCCAAAAATACGCAAACCAGAATAAGATCTGATATCATTGATATCAAGCAAAAATCTCAAAAAATTGATTTTATCGGCAATGTCGTTGTCGAAAGGGATGACGTCTCTCTTCTTTCAAATAAAATGGAGGTTTTTTATATTGATAAAGCGAGCAATGAAGTTATAAAAAACAATAATTCCAATATCAAGGAAATTAAAGCCTTTGGCGATGTTAAAATGTTTAATGATGAATTTGTTGCAAGTTCCGATTTGGCAAATTTTTTTCCGGATAAAAATATTTTTACTCTCGAAAAAAATGTTATCGTAAATAATGGTACTTCAATTTTAACTGGCGATAAATTTAGTTATGATTTAAAAACTAAAAAAGGTAATTTTATTGGAGAAAAAATTTCCAATAATTCTGAAAAAAATAATTATAAAAACGGCGACGATCGAGTAACAATAATAATCGGCGACGATTTAAAAGAGCAAAAAAAATATTTTAAAAAGAATGATAAATAAAATTTTATTGGCAAAAAATATCTCCAAATCATATGGCGATAAGTTTGTGATTCGTGATATTTCGATTGAAATTAATCAAGGCGAAGTTGTTGGATTGCTTGGTCCAAATGGTGCTGGAAAAACTACAACTTTTTATATGATTGTTGGTTTGGTGAAGGCGGATAAAGGTAATATTTTTATAAATGAGGCTGATATTACAAATTTAGCGATCCATCAAAGGGCAAGGCTTGGAATCGGTTATTTACCGCAAGAAGCTTCGATTTTTCGAGGCATGAATGTTGAAGAAAACATTATGGCGGTACTTGAAATTGTTGAGCCAAACAAAAATAAACGAAAAGAAAAATTAGAGGAATTGTTAGAGGAATTTTCAATTACTCACATTCGCAAATCCCATGCGTTGGCACTTTCGGGGGGCGAAAGAAGACGTACTGAAATTGCTCGTGCTTTGGCAACTGATCCATCTTTTATTCTTCTCGATGAGCCCTTTGCGGGTGTTGATCCGATAGCGGTTAATGATATTCGAGCGATGGTTTCGCATCTTAAAGATCGTGGCATTGGAGTTTTAATTACCGATCATAATGTTCGCGAAACCTTATCAATTGTTGATAGAGCCTATATAGTTTATGATGGTAAAATTTTATTTGCGGGCAATCGCCAAGAAATTATTGATAATCAAGATGTTCGTAAGGTTTATCTTGGTGAAAATTTTTCTTTTTAACGCAAAAAATTCATGAAAAAAATTTTTAAAAAAAATTTGTTAAAAAGTTTTTTTCAATCGCAAATGGCGGTTGGCTTGACTCTAATTTTTGTCACTCTTTGTGCTTTAATTATTTCTAATTCTAAAAATTTTTTAATTTATCAAGATTTTTTTAATCAAAATATTGATTTAAATTTAGAATTGTTCGGAATATACAAAGTCTTGACTTTACGTGATTGGATCAATGATTTTTTAATGGCAATTTTCTTTTTTTTAATTGGACTTGAATTGAAATCGGAAATTTTAATCGGCGAACTTTCTTCCAAGAAAAAAATGGCTTTACCCTTGATTTGTGCGGTTGGAGGAGTGGTGGCCCCGATGTTAATTTTTGCATATTTTAATCAAAATATTCCCGAAAATATGCGTGGTTTGGCGATTCCCTGTGCCACCGACATCGCTTTTGCTTATGGTTTTATAACGCTTTTTGGCAAAACCTTTTCCGATTCTTTGAAAATTTTTATCGTCGCGCTCGCAGTGATTGACGACCTTATCGCCATTTTAATCATCGCCATTTTTTATTCGCAAAAAATTGAAATATTTTATTTGGGCTACGCTTGCTTAGCTTTAGTTGGTTTAATAATTTTAAATTCACGCAATTCTTCGAAAATTTTTCTCTATATTTTGCTAGGATTGATGTTGTGGTTGATGATATTGAAATCAGGGCTCCACGCCACTTTAGCGGGAGTTATTTTGGCATTATTTATTCCATTAAAAATTGGCAAAAATAATTTTTTAGAAAAAATTGCTCACAAAATTTCGTCGATGGTCAATTTTTTCATTTTGCCAATTTTTGCTTTCGCCAATTCCGGTGTTCGTATCGAAGGTTTTTCGCTGGAAAAAATTTCGTCGCCAATCATTGTTGGCGTTGCATTTGGATTATTTTTTGGCAAGCAAATTGGTGTCATGTTAAGCGCTTTTTTATCATTAAAATTTGGTCTCGCCAAATTGCCGAGAGGCACCAATTGGATTGAATTTTACGGCGCTAGTTTATTCACGGGGATTGGATTTACCATGAGTCTTTTCATCGCCTCATTGGCTTTTTCGAATGATTTAAAAAATTTCGACGACGCCAAAATCGGCGTTATCGCTGGCTCAATTTTCTCTGTGATTGCAGGTGGCTTGGTGGCTTGGTGGATAAGGCGAAAACGCCATTAATATTCAAAATAAAATTGCTAATTAATTAAAATATAAAATCTTTTTCGCTTCAATAATTGGACATAATTGGACATTTTTATGGACATTTTGAGATTTTTGGTTTATATTCAAGTTGATGATTTTAATCGTAAAAAAAATTTATGATCAATTACCAAGTCAAGATTACCAACGAAATATTAAATCTTATCAGTGAAATTGATGAGTTTAAGGGCAAATGGAGAGCTATTAATACTCTCTCGATGGATCGCCTAAAGATGCTTAAAAAATCGGCAACGATTGAATCAATTGCCTCCAGCACTAGAATTGAAGGTGTTCAATTAACTGATATTCAAGTCGAAACCCTTCTTTCTAAAGTCAAAAAATTCTTAAGAATTATAATCGCCTCGCGATCTCTGATATTCAAAGGCT
>SYAR01000046.1 GCA_005787525.1 Rickettsiales bacterium | reverse complement strand
GAATTAAGAGCCAATGAAAAAGATTATGCAAAATTTTTTAACTTAGTTTTAATTGGATTTAATGAAGGTAGTTTTCAAAAAATGTTAAACATTAGCAATATAAACAAAAATAATGCCGGAAGATTCTACCTCCTTCCCTCCTTGCCACCAATCCTTGAAAAACGCGATGTAAGACTTCCTAAAACCGATTTCTTTCATCAATCCCTCAATAAATATCGTTTTAAATCTCACTTCGAACAATTAGAAAAATTCATTCAAGATAAAAGAAATAACAAAAAAATTCGTGATTCGATCACTGATATTATTGGTTCAATAACCGATGATGTAATTAATGTAATTTATAAAATTCGTGATTTCAAAATCGGTTGGAGCGAAGAAGAAAATTATAAAAATTTATCCAAAAATCAAAAAATTTTACTCGATAATTTTCATCAAGAAGAGAGATATAGCAATGATTCATGGCTTGATGATTTTATCGAAGATTTAGCTCGCTGGATTTTAAAATGTTATGAAAAATTTTATCCCGACACCGCCAAAAATTTTGGCGATGATGAATTGGCGGGCTTTGAGAGAAGAATAAATATAAATTTACCATATGAAGTTAAAAAATCATTAAACCAAGATAAGGAGTATTTTAGATGAGAAGATTTATTTTAATTCCACACTTAAAAATTCACAATGCCAATGCTCTTAGTAGCCCTTTCACTATTGGCTTGCCAGCCATGACGGCTTGGCTTGGAGGAACTCATGCTTTACAACGCAAATTAAATCAAAATGGTTTTGAAGATTTGATTTTTAAAGCAATGGCGGTGAGTTGCCACAATATCGATTTACAAACTTACCAAGCCAAAAATGGTTACGATTCTTCATTAATTTTAACCAGAAATCCGCTTGATAAAGATGGCAAATCGCCATCAATTATTGAAGAAGCTCGTTGCCATCTTAAAGTGTCGTTATTGATTGAATTTAGAGGGGCGGATGGCGAAGAAATTGAAAAATTAAAAGATAAAATTCCTAATCAATTACAAAAAATGAAATTCGCTAGTGGCGATATTTTGGATTTTGGAAAAATCGAAATTTTATATTTTAATGAAAATGACGATGATTCGATTCAACAATTAAAAAAAATCACCAATAAATTAATGCTTGGCAATGTTATTATTTCAAGAAATGATTTAATGAAAGAGGCGATGGAGCAAGGTCAAGACGCTCTCGACGCCATGCTCGATTATTTAAAAATTTATCATCAAGCTGAAAATAATGATAAAGAAAATATCGAAAATTCTGTTTTGCCAAATGATAAAAATCTTGAAGATAAAAAAGTAAAATGGAAATCTTATCGCAAAACTTCAGGCTGGTTGGTGCCAATCGCCATAGGCTTTCACGGCATTTCTGAAATTGCCGAAATTGGCAAAGTCAAAAATCAACGCGATCCAGAAACACCGCATCGTTTCGCCGAAAGCGTTGTTACTCTAGGTCAATTCATTATGCCTTACCGCATTACCGACATTGATGAAATGCTGTGGGAATATGAATATCAAGCAGAAAATAATTTATATTTATGCAAAACTTTAAAAACTTTTAACAATCTAAACAAAAACAAGGAGCAAAATGTCTAAAGAAAAAATACCAAGCGTTTTATCGTTTGAAAAAAAACTAGTGCCGTCAGATGGCTATTTCTATGGTGCCAAATGGAATGAAATAAATTTTGATAATCTTCAAGAAATTAAAAAACAACCATTGAGAATTATTGAAAAATCGGTGCGAGGAGTTATTGGCAATAGACTTAATCCAAAAGATGCCAAAAAAATTGACAAAGATCCAACCAAACTCGATTCAGATGTTGAAGATGCTAATTTGCAAACCATCGATTCTTGCTTTCTTAACGAAAACCAAGACACTTTGAATATTCATTTTACTTTAAAAATTTTAAGTGGCTTGAAAAATCCTTGGGTTTGCAATGGCAAAGAATTTAATATTTTATATCCGCAAATTATTAAAAAATATCACGACAAATTTGGCTTTCATGAATTAGCCAAAAGATATGCCATTAACATTGTCAATGCCCGTCATTTATGGCGTAATCGTGTTGGCGCTGAAAATATTAAAGTTCTAATTAAAATAAATAATCAAGAAAATATTTTAAAATTTGATGCTAAAAAATTTGATTTGAAAAATTTTGATTATCCGCTCGAAGGTGATTTAAAAATTTTAACTAATCACATTGCCAATGCTATTGCGGGTGTTAATGAATATGAAGATAACGCTTTAATTCTTGATATTAATGTTTTTGCTAAAGTTGGAACCGCACAAGATGTTTATCCTAGCGAAGAGCTGGTTCTAGACAAAGGAAACTCAAAAGGTAAAGGTGAAAAAAGTAAAATTTTATACAAAATTAAAATCAATAATGATGATGAAATTGCAGGAATGCATTCGCAAAAAATTGGCAATGCATTAAGAACAATTGATTCTTGGTATCCCGAATTAAATGACAACGGTAATAATCCAATTGCCATTGAACCATATGGCTCGGTCACAACTCTTGGTAAAGCATTTCGTAAACCAAAAGTCAAAAGTGATTTTTACAGTTTATTTGATAATTTATTTTTAGGAAAAACTTCGTTTGAAGATATGAAGGATAATGATTTACACTATATTATCGCCATATTAATTAGAGGTGGAATTTTCGGCGAATCCGACAAAAAAAATAATGACTCAACCGAAGAATAATTTTATGAAATTTTATCAAGAAATTACAATAATTCCCAATCACGAGATTGATAAAAATTTTATCCTCTCCCGCCTCTTCCACCTTACCCATCTAGGTTTGGTCGAGGTGGCGAAGATTGGCGACAATCCAAATAAATCCAATATTGCCATTGCCTTTCCTGATTATCAATATAGCGAAAATATTGACACTAAAAAAGATGAGGGTAATAAAAATACCAACAATAAAAGCCCCGCAAAAAAAGGCTTTGGCATTATTGGCTCTAGGGTTCGTCTCTTTACAAAAAATCGTGAAGATTTAGAAAATTTCAACGCTAGCTCAAGATTTTCATCAATCATTGATTATGTTAAAATCACTGAAATTCTTGAGGTGCCGGCTTCTAAAATCAAATCTTACGCGGTTTTTATGCGTCATCAAGAAAAAACTAATTTAGCAAAACTTTCTAAAAGATATCTTGATCGTGAACAGAAATTATTGAATATTATAAATAATTCATCAGAACCAACAGAAATCACTAAAGCTCAACAACAATTAAAAGCTCGCCAAAATCGCCGTCAAAACCTAGATATTAATCAATTTATTTCCAGCGAAGAATATAATAAAAAACAATTAGAAAAAGTTTTTTTGCCTTACATAAATGTTAAAAGCAACGATAAAAATTCCCCAGAAAAACCACAAGAAAATCAGCAAAATTATTTTAAATTATGGGTCAAAAAAATCAAAGTTTCGGCGGAAGTTTCCGGTGAATTTAGCACTTACGGCTTCGCCCAAAACCTTCATGGCAAAGGCTCAAGCACTGATTTAGTCGACATAAATCAATTGCCCACCATCCCTGAATTTTAAAATTTAACAAATGGAAAATCATTTTAATTCCTCAGATTTAAAAACTATTTTGCACTCGAAAAGAGCCAATATTTATTATCTCGAAAAATGTCGCGTCCTTGTCAAAGATGGGCGGGTGGTGTATTTAACCGAAGAGAAAAAACAAAATTCTTACTACAATATTCCCATCGCCAACACCACCGTTATTCTTCTCGGCATCGGCACTTCAATTACGCAATCGGCAGTGCGCATGCTCGCTTCGGCATCGGTCTTAATTGGCTTTAGCGGAAATGGCGGAACGCCCTTAATTTCTGGCAATGAAGTTGAGTGGCTTTGTCCCCAAAGCGAATATCGCCCGACCGAATATTTACAAGGCTGGATGAAATTTTGGTTTGATGACAATAAAAGGCTCGAAATCGCCAAAAATTTTCAAAAATCTCGCTTGCAATTTTTATTACAAACTTGGAAAAATGATCGCGATTTAAAACAAGAAGGTTTTATAATTAACGATGAAATTGAAAATTTATTACAAAATTTTTATCAAGAAATTGATTTGGCACAAAAGCCAGGAGACCTACTCCAACAAGAAGCTCTACTTACTAAACAACTTTATAAAATTGCCAGCAAAATTACTAAAATTGAAAATTTTACTCGCGAAAGAGAAGCCAGCGATTCAGCCAATATTTTTTTAAATCACGGCAATTATTTAGCATATGGCTTGGGCGCTACAACTCTATGGGTTTTGGGTATTCCTCACGCCTTCGCAGTAATGCATGGCAAAACCCGAAGAGGTGCTTTAGTGTTCGATGTGGCAGATTTAATTAAGGATGCGATTATCTTGCCTTGGGCGTTTGTTTGCGCTAAAGAAAAAATGCGCGAACAAGAATTTCGTCAGCAAATTTTACAAAAATTTATCGAACATAAAGCCTTGGATTTCATGTTCGAAGAAGTCAAAAATAATGCTTTAAAATTTTAATTATTTTTACTTTTCTCACTTTAAAATTAATTATGAATTTTTAATTCATCGCTCAAAAAATATTTTCAAAACATAGATTTTGCATTCTAAAATTTTTCAAATAAAATTAACCCAAATTTTAACCCAAATTTTTTTGAAAATTTTGAAGCCTTGAAAATAAAGGCTCCACAATATTATCAAAAAACTTTGGTTAAAAATCAAAAATACCTCTCGCAATATTGATTTACCTCGATATTTCAAAAATATTTTCCTATAAGCTGCCGCGCAGGCAGCTTAGAAAACAAGATGCTCGCTCAATCTTGCCAACTAACAATAAGCTGCCGCGCAGGCAGCTTAGAAAAATTTAGAAATTGATAAATTTTCTTTTTCTAAATAAGCTG
>SYAR01000045.1 GCA_005787525.1 Rickettsiales bacterium | reverse complement strand
TTCCAGGACGTTTGCGAACAGCATCTAGCCCTCTCAAAACCTTAATTGAATCTGCACCATATTCTTGTGCTTGAACTTCAACGATTTCTTCTTGAATATTTTCTTTTTTATTTGACATTTTGTTTTAGAAATTTGGTGATTAAGAAAATTTTTTTGTTTTTTGAAACAATTTTTAATATAACAATATTGTATCGCAAAGAAACTTAAAAAAGAAGTGATTTTTTAAGTTTTTTTAAAAAAATTTTTATCTATTTTTATTGACCGATGTCGATTTCGATTTGACCAATTTGTGAATCATCTTTTGCGATAATTTTTTGCTCATAACTTTTGATATAACACAATGAATTCATGATATCACGACAAAAGTAAATTTTTCCTTGCAATAAATATTCTTGATCTTTTTTTAATTTAAAAGATTTGATTTTCTTTTGCAAAATATCATTCCAATCGTTACTCGCAATTAAAGTGGCGTTTTTTTCATCTTTTAATTCTAATAAATTTATGAAACTTGGTCCAATTTGATTGATTTTCCAACCGCGTTTTATATTAACATTAACTTTAATTTCCAAATCTGATTTAACAAAAATATCTTGTGACTTTTGTAAATTTGGCAAATATTCAACAAAAGTTTCTTTGGATAATTTTTGCGGAGGAATTATATCGAGTAAGGTAGAGGAACCGTTAGCTCTGTTGACAGTAAGAATACGACTATTATTGGCGTCAACCACATAAAGTTTATCAATAATCGATACCAATCCATTAGGTTCGTCGAATGAAGTTTTATTGCCCACATCATCACCCCTTGAAGAACCAAACAATGTGCTGAGCTGTTGCGAAACAAAGTCATATTTACGAATAATATGATTAAAACTATCGGAAATATAAGCTCCCGTATCATCAACTATTAAAGCTTTCGGATTTTGTAATTTTTTTGGCGAATTTGAAGAAATTTTATTGCTATAAAGAGTTTTTAAAACGCCGTCCTTATTTATAAATCTAAGGCTTGAAGTTTTGCTATCAATTAAATAAAGCTTACCACCATAAACCGACATGTCGGAGGTTTGAGCCAAAGAATTTTCAGGATAAACTCCATCATCTTCTCCACTATCACCATTACCCGCTAAAATTGAAATCATTTTATTTTTTACATCAAATAATAAAATTTGATTGCTTCCCGAATTGCTAATTGCAATATTTGATTTATCGGGGAAAAATTCAAGATCGCTCGGCGCCGATAAATCAACGTTTTTGGCTTCAATTTTTTTGACATCAATCGCCTCGCCTCGCTCTCCCGAGCCAATTATAGTTGTTACTTTTTGACCTTCAAAATCAACCAATCTTACCGCATTATTTCCCGTATCGGCGACGTAAAGATTTTTATTATTATACAATATGCCTTGTGGATATGAAAAACGTGCTTCGGAGATTTCTCCATCCACCAAGCCTCTTAAACCATTGCCGATTTTGACAATTATTTCTCCCCTCATATTGGTAACCAAGATAGAGTTTTGACCGCTATTGGCGATTATAAAAACAGGATTTTCGCGATTTTTATAAGAAAATTTTTCGACATAGATTATTTTGGTCGGAGATGTTAAAAGATTTGTAATGCTAATATTTTTCTCAAGAACAATTGGAAGACGTGAATGATTAATAGAAAATTTATTTTTCTGCAAGATCTTTTGTGAGTGTGCTACAACATCTTTAATCGAATTAGCGCCGACATATTTTTTACTTATTTTTCCATTTAATTCAAAAATTAAAAAGCTTGGATTATTTTTGATATTAAATTTTTTTGCCAAATCTAAATCTGAATCATTAATTACGGGATAAGAAATTTCATGGCGAATAACGGCTTTTTTTAACGAATTATAATTTTTTTCATTATTAAAAATTGGTGAATGAACGCCGATTATCGCAAAAGAATTAGGATTTTTTTCATCAAGTTCTTTTAACTTTTCAATTGATTCAATACAGCTTGTGCAAGAATAGCTCCAAAAATGCAATATTACGATTTTACCTTTAAGATCATAATTTTTAATTGGCTCTACAACATTGAGCCACTTGCTTTTTTCAATTGAATTAAGTTTATTTAAATCAGAAGAGTTAAATGTTATTTTATTATAAATTATGAAGAAAATCGAAACAATAAGCCACAAAAAAATCAAGGCTACCGCTATTAATAAAATTATTGATTTATCTTTGTGGTTAATATTAATCATTGGCGGTATAAAAATTTATTTTTCTATAAAAAACTAATGGGTTTATATTTTTATTTATTTTAAATATCAATCAATTCTATATAAATAATATCTTAATTTAAAAATTGCTTCTTTTTTAATTTATTTTTATTGATATATTTTTTATTTTGATGATTTAAATTGGTTTTATTGACAAGAAATATTTTTAAAAATAAAAAGAGGGGCGATAATCGCCCCCCAATTCTGTTTATTGATTAATAAACATTCTCGCCTTTGCGAGCTTTTTTTCTTCTGGCGACGCTTTCGTCTTGTTTTCTTTTAATTTTTTTAGACGGTTTTTCAAATTCGTTTCTTCTACGAGATTCTTTTACCAAACCCTCTTTTTGAGTTTTTTTTCTAAAAACGCGAATAGCCATTTCAATTCCATTTTTACCTTGAATCGTAACTTCCATTTATAAATTTACCCCCTTTTGGTCTCTATATTTCATGTTATATGCAACAAATTTATTGCACGAATTATTTTAATTAAACTTGTGGATCAACTAATGATATTAAACCATCTTTACGATGATAAACCACATTTAATCTATTATTTTTATTATTGATAAAAACTAGAGCTGGAAGATTCGCCAAATCCATTTTCATGATGGCTTCATCAATCGATAAAGTTTCAATTTCAGTATTTTTTTCAGAAATTACTTTGTGATTTTCGCTTGGCTTTTCTTCTTCGGTCATTTCCATTTCATTAAAAATATTATATGGCAATGGTGGAAGAACATATTTTGTGGCGTTCAAAGCTTTGTAATCGGGCTCGATATTTTTGATTCCGCCATTAGCGCGATAATCTTTGATGCGATTGCGATATCTTCTAAGTTGTGATTCAGCTTTTTTTGAAGCTTCGCTAAAAGCGCCGTAAGCGTCTCCAGCTTGACCGTCAGACTTAATAACAAGACCACGTTTAACGCCTTCATTGATTATTAAAACTACTTTGAATAATTGACCTTCTTTTTTAAAATGAACTTCGGAATTTACGGCTTTTTCAAAAAATTTTTTTACCGTTTTATCGAGATGATCTTGAACATGTTGCGTAAGAGCGTCTCCGACTTCAACATTGGCACCTAAAACTCTAATTTGCATAATTAATTTATAATTTGGTTAATAACGAATTGTAAAATACCGCCACATTTGAAATATTCAACTTCATTGCCAGTATCAAGTCCACAAATTAAATTAAGCTCAATTTTAGAGCCATCTTTTTTGTGAATAATGCATTTTAAATCTTGTCTTGGTTTGATATTAGAATCTATTCCTAAAACTTCAACTACTTCATCACCATTTAAATTTAAAGTTTTACGATTTTGATTTTCTTTAAAAATTAATGGCAAAACGCCCATGCCGATTAGGTTAGAGCGATGAATTCTCTCGAAACTTTCGGCGATAACGGCTTTGATTCCGAGTAAAAATGTACCCTTTGCCGCCCAATCACGAGAAGATCCCGTGCCATATTCTTTGCCAGCAAAAATTACTAAAGAATTTTTATTTTGATAAGAAATTGCTGAATCATAAATTGAAACTATTTCACCATTAATATCTTTGGTGAAACCGCCTTCTTTGGCACCGCCGAGCATTTCATTTTTAATGCGAACATTGGCAAAAGTTCCGCGAATCATGGCTTCGTGATTTCCACGTCTGGCACCGTAAGAATTATAATCTTTTTTTGCTACGCCTTTTTCACTTAGATATAATCCCGCCGGAGAACTGTTAGCAATATTTCCCGCCGGAGAAATGTGATCGGTCGTAATTGAATCACCAAAAATCGCCAAAATTTTAGCATTTTTAATTTCTTTAGCATTATCATTTTGAAGATTATCAAAATAGTTCGGCAAGCGAATGTAGGTACTATTTAAGTCCCATTTGTAAGTGTCGGATTTTTCGACTTGAATTTTTTGCCACATTTTATCGCCATCAAAAAGATTGGCGTATTTTTCAGAGAAAATTTTACGATTAACATATTGATTTATGACCGCATCAATTTCAGATTTTGCTGGCCAAATATCTTTTAAATAAATTTTATTGCCATTTTTATCAATGCCGATTGGATCGTGATCGAGATTAATTTTAACCGTTCCCGCTAAGCAATAAGCCACCACCAAAGCCGGCGACGCCAAATAATTCGCTTTCACCAAAGAGTGAATGCGTCCTTCAAAATTGCGGTTTCCCGAGAGAATCGAAGCGACGACTAAATTATTTTCTTTGATGGCATCTTCAATTTTATCATGAAGCGGACCCGAATTGCCGATACAAGTTGTACAACCATAGCCAACAACGTTAAAACCGAGTTCGTCAAGATATTTTTGTAAGCCAGAATTAGTTAAATATTCTGCGACGACTTGCGACCCCGGAGCCAATGAAGTTTTAATTCGAGAATTGATTTTTAAACCAAGTTCAACGGCTTTTTTAGCGAGCAATCCGGCACCGATTAAAACTGAAGGATTTGAAGTATTGGTGCATGAAGTGATGGCACCGATAACGATATCGCCATCAATAATTTCAGTTTTTAATTCAGGAATTTTTATTGAATCGTGATTAGAAATATTTAATTCTTTTTGCAAAATTTCGAAAGATTCCGCCACTTTTTCAAGCACAACTTTATCTTGCGGACGCTTAGGACCAGCAAGGCTTGGAACTACTTTGGATAAATCAAGTTCAAGAATTTCACTAAATTGCAATTCTTGATTTGATGATTCAAAAAAAACGCCTTGTGCCTTGGCGTAATGCTCGACTAAATCAATATTTTCTTGATCGCGTCCAGTTAAATATAAATAATCGAGAGTAGTTTTATCGATTGGAAAAATTCCGCATGTAGCACCATATTCCGGCGCCATATTAGCTATTGTAGCACGATCAGCCAGTGATAAATTGGCAATGCCTTCACCAAAAAATTCAACAAATTTGCCGACGACATTTTTTTTGCGTAAAATTTGCGTAATTGTTAAAACTAAATCTGTCGCGGTAATGCCTTCACGTAAATTGCCGAATAATTTAAAACCGATCACTTCGGGAATTAACATGGAAACCGCTTGTCCCAACATTGCCGCTTCGGCTTCGATACCACCAACGCCCCAGC
>SYAR01000044.1 GCA_005787525.1 Rickettsiales bacterium | reverse complement strand
TTACCCATTTTAGAATAATAACGCTGAAGAATTTGTTGCATAATAGTTGAATAATTTATTTATAAATAAGAGCTAAAAGAGCTATATTTGCTTTATAAATTAAATATCTTATTTGTAAATAAATATTGTAGGGGTGTAAGCCCTTGCGGGAGAGTGATGACCCCGTAAGCTTGACGAGTATTTTTTTAAAATGTAGGTTTTTAGGACGCAAGTTGGCGAAAGTGAAAATAAAAGAAAAAATTAAATTTCTTGAGCAATTTCTCGCAAAATTTTTTCTGGATTTGCGATTAAATTTTTTTCAAGCAATTGATAAATTCGTCGCTTTGAAATAAAGATATTATTTCTTTTTAATTTCGGATCTCTTCCAATGGTTTCTAGGTTAAAATTATAAAAATTATCTTTCTCTAATTTAAAAAAACCAAAAACATTATTTTCAATCTTAACATCGGATAAGCATTCAATAAAAGTCTTACTTTTTTTATGAAAAAGTTTGAAACTTCCTTCGATTTTAAATTTACCAATATTTTCATTTTCTGCATAAATATTTTTTTTGATAGAAACATTCATGTCTTCTTTAAAATCAATAAATTCTTCTGTTCTTACAATATCTTTTCTAATGCCTTGTTTGCTATAAAATGAACTGCGTTTTTTTAATTTAAAAATCGTAGTTTCATACATATTCATGCCTCTTTCGAAGGGGCAACCATATTTTTCTAAATCTTTTGAAGATAAAATAAATTCAATTTTGCAATCGGCATTTAAATCGGCAAATTCTTGAAAAATTAAACTCTTATTTTTATCTTCGATTTGTTTAAGAAACATTCCTGACAGATCAACTGTTTTTGGATTTTTATTGATGGTTGTAGAATTTATTGATGCGTAAATCATAAATATTTTCTTATTTTCAGCGCTTCTTTTTATGGTATTAAACTGTTCTTCTGTAAGTCCGATCCAACGATCATTTTCGGAAGTATTTTTTATTTCTGTAAAAATATTGGGTTTCCTTTGTGCTTTATTTTCAACTATCGAAACTATGTCGGGTTCATTTTTTACTTTGCTATTATTTTTAATGTCAAAATCTAATAAATAAATTTTCTCTTTATTTAAAATTGTTAGTATTTTTTCTACGCCAATTTCAGCAAGTTTTCCAATGGTAAAAGAATCAAGAATTGCTCCCAAGCCTCTTGGCTCGCCACTTGTTCGACCTGTAGTATTTTTTGTTGGCTCAATGTAATAAGAAGTTGCAAATTCAAAAACTCTTTTAAAATCCTCAAATAAAAGTTTATAATGATTCATGATTCGTTTACTCCGTCCAAAGCCAATTTAATATTAACCGCAATTCTTTCAACGACGGGGATTGCCACCGAATTTCCAAACTGTTTATACAATGCCGAGTCGGCGATTTGTGGTAATTTGTAATCTGCGGGAAAGCCTTGAAAATTAGCGCATTCGCGTGGTGTTAATTTTCTGATGCCTTTGTCGTCGAGAATAATTGGAACATTGTGTCCGCCCATGCCCATATTGGCTGTAAGAGTTGGGCATGCGGAATTTTTATTCTCACGAACATATTTTCGACGCCATTGATAAAGAGTAAATTTTTTAGTTACATCATCGCTAATTCTAGAAAATAAAGGCTTGTCATTATAATAATATTTAGCGTCAATGTCTTTTTCGAGACAATCTTGAATAGTTTTTGTCAGAGAAATTTTGCTTGGAAAATTAAATTTTTCGAAGGAATTTTTATTTTTAAAAGCCACAATATAAATTCTTTCTCTATTTTGTGGAATATTGCCGTAATCCAAGGCGTTCATGACTTTATCGCATACATGATAGCCAAGATTTTCTAGTTCCGCATAAATAATTTTTATCGTTTTGCCATTATCATGACTTTTTAAATTTTTCACATTTTCAAGTAAAATTACTTGCGGTTTTTTAGCGGCAATTATTCGGGTGATATCAAAAAAAACATTGCCCCTACCCTTCTTGTCATTGAATCCTTGGCGATATCCAGCAATTGAAAATGGTTGACATGGAAAACCGCCAGCTAAAATATCGCAAGCCGGAATTTGTTGAGTTTGAATTGATGAAATGTCGCCGAGAAACATTTCGTGATTTTGATTTTTTAGAGAATTATTTGAAGCAAAATTGTAATCAAAAGTAATTTTACAATTTTTGTCAAAATCGTTAGAGAAAACGCAATCGAACCCAGCATTTTCTAGGGCAATTTTAATGCCACCGATGCCAGCAAATAAATCAATAAAAGATGGTTTTAATTGTATAGAAACATTCTTTTTGATATTTTGCAAAGATGCTAAATTACTAAACAAATCAAGATTTTCTTGATGAATATTTTGAGTTTTTATTTTGGTGTTGGCTTTCATAAAATGATTTTTTATTTAAAGAATTTCATAATTATAAACTCAAAAAAAATAATGCAAATATTTAATTTATTTTTTAGAAAAAAACTTCGTTTTCATGTAAAAAATTTTTTATTGAATTTGAATAAAAAAACTATTTAAACAGCCTTAAAAAAAGAATTTTATAACAGTAATTAAACTCAAAGAAGTGATTAAAATTCCAACGATGAACATCAATAATTTTGTTGGTAATTTGGTGGTGATTTTGGCGGCGAAGGGCGCGATTAGCAATCCTCCCGCAATGAGTCCAAAAATAATTTCGGGGTTACTTATGCCGATGAAAATTGCGAAAGATAAACCTGTTGCGGTGGTGATAAAAAATTCGGCGGAATTTACCGAGCCGATCGTAGTTTTGGGTTCGTGGCCACTTGATAAAAGAGTGGTGGTAACTACTGGTCCCCAGCCTCCGCCACCAATCGCATCAACCGCTCCTCCGACCAAAGCAAGTGGGGTAATTTTTTTAGCATTAATTTTTCCAGCAAAAATATTTTTTCTAAAAGCTTTTAAAATTATGTAAAGCCCCATTAAAACTAAATAGAGAGAAATCCATGGTTTTAAAATTTTGCCATCGATATTGGTAAGAATGAGAACTCCAACAAGCCCGCCGATGATTCCCGGAAAAACTAAATTTAGAAATAATTTTTTATCGATATTATTAAGGCGCCAATGACTTAAGCCCGAAGCTCCCGTCGTAAAAATTTCGGCAATGTGAATTGAGCTTGAAGCGATTGCGGGTGAAACTCCTTGTGACAATAAAAATGTGGTGGCGGTTACGCCATATGCCATGCCGATAGCACCATCAATGGTTTGGGCGATTATGCCGACAATAAATCCATTTAAAAAATCTGAGTAATTAATGTCTTGAGTTTTTTGAATAAACCAAAAAAAGCAAACAAAAATTAATGTGATTATTAAAAATAATGCGAGAAAATTTTGAAGTTTGTGATGTCGGTGTTTGGGTTTTTTTATTGACATTTTTTAATGATTTTTTAAGGGCTAAATTGAATTAATTTAGCCCTTAAATTAATTTTTTTAGCTAAAGAATCCGCGTCTTTTTTTAGAAGGATCATCACGATCACCGCTACCGCGACGATCTCTATCGCCACCTCTTCTGTCATCGCTACTGCGACGGTCGTCGCCACTTCTGCGATCATCACGACGATCTCTGTCGCCACCTCTTCTTTCGCCACGACTATCATCGCCACGAGGAGAAAACTCACGCTCATCAACCATACTTGGTTTGTTAGCGATTTTGTCGGAAATATCTTCGCCGGTAGTTTGATCAACACATCTGTAGCTTAATTTAGGACGACCTTTTTTATCGAACCCAATTACTTTAACTTTTACAACATCACCTTCATTAATAACATCTTCAACGAAATCAACACGATATTCAGCGAGTTCAGAAATATGAACAAAGCCATCGCGATTATTCGAGATGCTAATGAAAGCTCCAGCGTCAATAACTTTAACAACTGGACCTTCGTAAATATCGCCAATTTCTGGTTCAAAAGTGATTTCTTGAATCATGCTAATGGCTTTTTTAATGCAATCCGCGCTGTTTGAAGAAATTTTAACAATTCCACTATCTTCAATATCAACTGTAGCTCCTGAAACTGCACAAATTTCTTTTATTACCGCCCCTCTTGAGCCTATGACTTCACGAATTTTCTTTTGAGCAATATTAATAATTTCGATTTTTGGAACATTGTTGTTAAGCTCAGTTCTAGGAGCTGACATAACTGCGTCCATTTTATCAAGAATATGAATTCTGCCTTCAAGAGCTTGATGTAAGGCTTTTTCCATGATTTCAGTGGTGATACCATTAATTTTGATATCCATTTGAAGTGCGGTAATTCCAGTTCTTGAAC
>SYAR01000043.1 GCA_005787525.1 Rickettsiales bacterium | reverse complement strand
TTACATTTTAATTTAATTTTAGAAATTACCAGTTGACAATTCCAAATATCTTCTTAAATTTTCCATGAATTTCCATTTAATTCCAAATTAAACCAAATTTTTCCGTGGCATTATTTTTATCGACATTTACTAACAAAGTTGACGCGAAGGGCAGGGTATCTGTGCCGGCGCAATTTCGTGCGTCTTTGGTCAATGAAAATTATTCAACCATGGTGGTCTACGAATCCTTTATTAATCAATGTATTGAAGGTTGCGACATTGAAAGAATTAAAAAAATTTCCGAATCAATTGATAATCTCGAGCCTTTTTCGGAAGAGCGTGACGCCTTTGCTACCGCGGTTCTCGGCGGTTCGGTCCAGCTTTCCATCGATGGTGATGGACGTGTTATTTTACCAGAAAATTTATTAAAAACCGCCAAAATTAAGGATAATGCAGTGTTTGTTGGTAAGGGCTCGACCTTTGAAATATGGGAGCCGAAGAGCTTCGCTATTTATCTAGAAAAAGCCAAAGGTGAAGCGAAATTAAAACGCAATATGTTGAGGTTAAATAAATGACATCACAACAATTTCACAATCCAGTAATGCTCAAAGAAGTTCTTGAAAATTTGGCGATTCGTGATGGCGAAATTTATGTTGATGGCACTTTCGGCGCCGGCGGATATTCTTCGGCAATTTTGCATCAAGCCGATTGCAAATTAATCGCCTTTGATCGCGATATTTCGGTGGAAAAATTTGCCAATAAATTACAACAAAAATTTGGCGAAAAATTTGTTTTTAAAAATAAAAAATTTTCGCAAATTTTAGAAGGTTTAAATGAAATTGCCGTCGATGAAATTGATGGCTTGGTGCTTGATATTGGCGTGTCCTCGATGCAACTTGATGAAAGGGAGCGCGGTTTTTCTTTCGATTCCGACGAAAAACTCGACATGCGAATGGATCGCAATCAATCTTTAAGTGCTTTCGAAGTTGTTAATCACGAAAGCGAAGAAAATTTAGCTAAAATTATTAAAGAATTTGGCGAAGAAATTAAGGCAAAAATTATTGCCAAAAAAATCGTGGCTTTGAGAAAAGAAAATCCGATAAAAAACTGCTCAGATTTAGCAAAAATTGTGCGTTCTTTTTATTATGGTTATCACAAAACTGACCCAGCGACCAAGACTTTCCAAGCCTTGCGAATCTTTGTTAATCAAGAATTAGAAGAATTAAAAAAAGTTTTAGAAGCATCGGTGAAATTATTAAAAAAAGGCGGAAGGCTTGTGGTGGTATCATTCCACTCGCTCGAAGATAAAATTGTTAAAGATTTTTTAAAAGAACAAGCGGGGTTAAGTCAAAGCTATTCTAGGTATCAACCCGAATGTTCTTTACCAAAAAATCTTAACCATAATTTTAAAATAATTACTAAATCAGCGCTTTGTCCTTCGAAACAAGAAGTTGATTTAAATCCACGAGCGCGATCAGCAAAAATGCGGGTCGCCATTAAGTTATAAATTTTATTAGAATACAAAATGAAAGAAATTTGGAGTTCATTAAACAAATTTTATTTTGCTAATTTTTTGGTAGTTTTTGCTATTATTATTAGCATTATTTTTATGTTTTTTGTGCAATTTAAAGTTGAAAAATTGCAAGACGAAATTGCGCAAAATCGCATTAATATTTCTGATTATGAAGATCAAATTAGATTGTTGGAAGTCGAGTGGGTTTATTTAACTAGACCCGAAAGATTACGTCAAATTTCTACCAAATTTTTGAAAAATAACGGCTATGCTTTGGCTAGCCAAATAAAGAATGAAGAGGAGATTGAGAGATTTTACAATGCAAATTATAACATTGAAAATAGCGAAGAAAATAGCGAATTATTAAAACAACAAAATATATAAAATGAATAATTGTTTTTTTAAATGGTGAAAAAAAATCCTCGGGTTTGGAATCGAAATAAATAAGAGATAGTAAGATAGTATAAGGATATAATCGATCATTTAGCGAGTCTTGTGTAGTTGGTATTCGATAAAAATTTAATGATTACTACAGGTGATATTTGAAAAAAATTAAATTATTTAATAATAAACAAAAACAGTTGAAAAAATTTTTAAAAAAAATATTATCATATAAAATATTTGAAAAATTATAAATTATTAAAATAAAAATTTTAACATAAAAAATGACAAAAAATCCAGAAGCTGTGCCAGCAAATCAAGATCAAGATAAAAAAGATTTATCGAAACCGGAGCAAATGTTAAAATTAATTGGGCAGTTGCAAGAATCAAAAAACAATCCGGATTCTAAAGATATTATAAGCCAAATGCTTAATTTAATTGGTGGTGGCGATAAAAATAAACCTGATCAAGTTGATGCAGATGGCAATCCGCTTAAAAGAAAAGAAGTTGGAGATAAAGGAATTGATAATGACGACAAAATGATGATGATGGCTCTTGCTTTAATTTTTGGAGCTATGGCGATTGCTGTTACTGGCGGTGTCGCTGGTGCTGCAATTATTGGAGCGGCTCCAGCAATCGGCGTCGTCCCCGATCTCATGCAAATGGGTAAAGATTTCTTAGGAAAACCAGATAAAGAATTGGACGAAAATCAATCGATAAGTTTAGGTAAATCTTTATTGGCTTTTTTACTCGCGGATAAGGTTAAAGACAATATAATGAATTTTGGAGAAAGCCTTTTGAGTGGTGATAATAATTTTGTAAAATCGATTGGAAAATATATTGATTCCCTTAGAGGAATGGGCGATGAAGACAAAACAAGAGAGATTGATAGTTTAAAAACCATGGTGAGAGGCAATGTTTCTTTGCTTGAAGGTAAAGGAGTTGATAAATCTGATGCAAAAACAGGGCATAATCAAAGTGAATCAGATCAGAAATTCAATGCAATTTTCGCTCAATTCGAAGCAATGATTTTTAAGTCTAAAGAAGAAGAGTCAAAAAAAGATTTAATATCAAGCTTACGCGAAATTCGAGTTGGTGATGCTATTGTTAGAATTGAAACTATAACAAAAAAAGATGGGAGTAGGGAAGATGGAGAAAATGCTAATTTAGCAGGCGGAGATGTTCCGAGCCCAAGTAGTTCGGCAAGAAGTGGCGATTCTAGCCCTAGAGCTCAGCTAGCATCTTCACCTGGTAGAAGTGCTTCCGAACCCGCCGCACCTGCAAAAGTGGGAAGGTAATAAAATTCAAAGATTAACACCCTTAAATATTTAAAACCTCAAGATTCTATAAAATTTCTGGCAATTATTCCCAAAAATTTTTGATTATTCAGTCTAGAATTCAAGCCTCGCATCGCTTTAGTTTTATATTCTGAACTTGGAATTTTGTTAATTTTTTTGAGTTTAACTGTCGAAGAGGTTTTTTGTAAATCAGCGACGATTTTGCAAGCAAATTCATGCCAAGAGATGAACTCCCCATTATTCAAATGATAAATTTGATTAATCAATTTTTTATCAAATTTTATCGAATTCTCGCCAGCATTTTTATCAAAATTTTCTGAAGTAATTTTCTTAATAAAGCGAATGCTATTTGAAGCAACAAATTCTGCTGAAGTAGGACTTCCGATTTGATCATCAACAACATTAATTTCTTCTTTTTCTAAAGCTAATCTCTTGATGGTGTTAACGAAATTTTTACTTTCTTTGCGATTATCATAAATCCACGAAATTCTAAAAATTAAATAATCGCAACCCGAATTTTTTAATGCTTCTTCTGCCCATAATTTGGTTTTGCCATAATAATTTAAAGGATGAAGGTTTTCTTGATTATCCTCATCAAAAGGCTTGTCACCACTGCCATCAAAGACATAATCAGTTGAATAATGAATCAATAAAATATTTCTTTCTTTACAAAAATCTGCTAAAATTTTCACCGCTTGATGGTTAATATTATTGCATAATTCTTGCTCATCTTCAGCCTTATCGCTGTTGGTATAACCAGCGCAATTAATAATTAAATTAATCGAGTTAGAAATATTTTTAAGATTTTCTTTAAGGTTTGCTGGCTTGGAAAAATCAAGCTCCGAGCTGTCTTTAACTAAAATATTAAATCCGGTTTTTTCCAATTTAAAATTTTCAATTAAAGCATTAGCGATTTGTCCATTTTTGCCGATGATGAGAATGTTGTTGGTCATTTTAGCCTCGCGGATTGTTGTTTTTATCAAAAGCTTTCATGCCGATTAATGACGCAAAAGAGCCAAAGCAGAAAGCGAATTTTTGCACTGATTTTTCTTTATTTCGCAACAAAAAATATAAAATTCCTTGGCAAAAATAAAGTAAAGAAATTCTAAGAGTTGAACGAATAAAATTAAAAAAATTTTTTCTTTTATGTTTATATTTAGTTTTTGACCAACCCAAATGCCAGAACCTTCTATAATGAGTTTTTAAAGTTTTAGTTGAAGACTTTCCACCAATATGAAGCGCGAAAGCATCGTTAAAAATTGCATTTTTAAAGCCATTTAAAATACTTTTATCGCAAATTTCTGAATCTTCGGCGAACATAAAAAATTGTTCATCAAAAAAACCAAATTTTCTAACATTTTCCAAATTCATAAACATTATTCCGCCAACGACAAAATTACAAAAATTAATTTCATCATTTTTATATTTTTCGGCATTATCAAAATTTTCCTCATTCAAAATATATGGGCTGGCGAGAGCAATTTGTGGATTATTTTTAAGATGTTTTAAACAAGTTTCGATGTCGATATCACGAATTTGTGCATCGGGGTTTAAGATTAGAGCGAATTGAGTTTGTGCCTGATTTAAGCCAATATTATTGCCACGACCAAATCCCATATTTTTAGGATTTTCAATAATTTTTACTAATTCAAAAGAATTTTTAACAATTTCAACAGTTTTATCTTCGCTGTTATTATCAATAACAAAAATATCATATTTACTAATATCAAAACTTTTTAAACATTTTTCAATGATTTCGGCGCTGTTAAAAGTGACAATGATTATGGTCAATTCTTTGTTGTTCATTTTAGCCTCGTGGGTTGTCATTTTTATCAAAAGCACTCAGCCGAATTAAATAACTCAGTGTTCCATTTAGTGATCCAAGATTTTGAAAAAGCTTTTTAAAGTCTAAAATAATAGCGTAAATTATTGTTTGCATCAAAAAAGAAAAAGACAATTTTAGAGCAGAAAAATAAGCGTTAAAAAAGCCTTTTTGCTTTTCTTTCCAATAAAATTTTGACAAAGCACGATGCCAAAAACGCCGATAAATTCCGCGTAAATTTGTTCCAGAAGAGCCTTGTCCGATATGGTAGGCAAGGGCATCAACGCAAATTGCACAAATTTTATTATTCAAAATTGTGCGATGACAAATTTCATCATCTTCATAATATAAAAAAATCTTTTCATCAAAAAAACCAATTTTTTTAAAAAAATCCATTCGCAAAATTTCGCAAGCGCCGATGATATATTTTACCGCTTTAAAATCGCCAAAATCTTTGATTAAATTGTCATTAACATTTGCAATTTCTTGTAAGAGATCGTCTTGTTGCAATGGATAAAAATTTAAAAGCACAGGGGCACCGATGGCGATTTCAGGATTTTTATCCATCGAGACAATTATTTTTTCTAAATCACTTTCAAAAATAAAAGCGTCGGGATTTAAAATTAAAGCGTAAGGAGTTGTTGTGGCTCTAAGTCCAATATTGTTGGCTCGACCATAACCATAATTCTTTTTATTTTTAATTAAATTTACTAGCGGGTAATTTTTGCTAACTATTTCTGTTGTTGTATCGCTACTATTGTTGTCAATAACTATAACTTCATAATTGTTAAAATTTATCTTATTTAAGCAATTATCAATTACGCTGGCGCTGTTATATGTAGTGATGATGTATGTTAATTGACGATTCAAACTCATGAAAATTTATGAAATTTCGTGATTGGCGACCGATTCTAAATATTTGCGATAATCCGAACCTATTTTATATTTTTCGCAAAGTTTTAAGAATTTTTCTTGGCTGATAAAGTTGCGTTTGAGAGCAATTTCTTCAAGGCAAGCAATTTTTAAACCTTGTCTTTTTTCGATAGTTTGAATAAATTTTGCCGAATCTAAAAGTGAGTCGGGCGTGCCGGCATCAAGCCATGCAAAGCCTTGCCCCAATTTGATTACGCCAAGTTTACCATTTTCTAAATAAGCTTTATTAACATCAGTAATTTCAAGCTCACCGCGAGGCGATGGCTTTAAATTTTTAGCAATTTGGACGACATCATTATTGTAAATATAAAAACCCGTTACCGCCCAATTTGATTTAGGTTGAGTAGGTTTTTCTTCAATCGAAAGTGCCATTTTTTTGGTTGAATCAAGTTCAACGACGCCATATCTTTCAGGGTCGGAAACTTGATAAGCAAAAATAAAAGCATCAGTTTTTTTATTTTTTAAATCGTCAAAATGTTCTTTAAAAGTTTTAGCTTCAAAATCGGTGCCGTAAAAAATATTATCACCTAAAATTAAACAAACATCATTATTGCCAACGAATTTTTCGCCAACGATAAAAGCCTCGGCGATACCTTTGGGCTGGTGCTGAATGGCATATTCAATTTTTATACCAAAATTGTCGCCATTGCCCAAAAATTTTTCAATATTGCCGGTATCTTCGGGCGTTGAAATAATTAAAATCTCTTTAATTCCAATATTCATAAGGTTCGCCAACGGATAACAAATCATCGGTTTGTCATAAACCGGAAGAAGTTGTTTAGAAATGATGTGAGTAAGTGGAGCCAAGCGGGTGCCACTGCCACCAGCTAAAATAATACCTTTCATAATGAGGAAATTAATTTTGTTATTAAAAATTTAAAACCATGTTAAATATTTTTTTAAAATTGTAAAGTACTGCAATTATTAATTGTTTTTTTTTCATCAAAATTTATGATGAATGAAATTATTAAAAATTAAGGCAAATTTTCATGAATAAAAAATTGGTTATCGCTATTGATGGTCCTTCGGCTTCGGGCAAGGGAACTTTGGCAAAAAAAATTGCTCAACATTTTGATTTAGCTTATTTAAATACGGGCGCAATCTATCGTGCAGTAGCTTTGAAGATGATTGAACTTAAAATTAATTTTGATGATTTTGATAAAAATATTCCCAACTTAATTGCCAATATTTCTGAAGCTGATTTAGAAAAAGAAGAGCTGTTTGATGAGGTGGTTGGAGCTACGGCTTCAATAATTGCCAAGAGTTCAAAACTTCGTGAAGCTTTATTTAATTTCCAAAAAAATTATGTCGAAGAAGGTAAGAAAAATAAAAATGGTTGCGTTTTAGATGGGCGCGATACCACGACAATTATTTGTCCCGACGCCGATTTTAAATTTTTTGTAACGGCAGATGTTGAAATTCGTGCCAGACGCAGGAGCCAGCAGATTGCCGGCGATTTTGAAGAAATTTTACAACAACTAAAAAAACGCGATGACAATGATTTTAATCGTCAAATTGCGCCGTTAAAAATTGCCGATGGAGCCTTTATTATCAATAATGGCGACTTAACAATCGAAGAAGGTTTTCAACAAGCTTTGCAAATTATAAATTCCAAAAAATAGTCAATTATATGAACAATTTACAAAAAATTTCACGCTGTTTAATTTCAGTTTCTGATAAGTCGGGAGTTATCGAATTGGCTAGATTTTTATCTGAAAATGGCGTCGAAATTATTTCAACCGGTGGCACTTTTAAATTGCTTACGCAAAATCAAATTAAAGCCAAAGATATTTCCGAATTTACCGGATTTCCTGAAATTATGGATGGTCGCGTAAAAACGCTTCACCCTAAGGTTCATGGTGGTTTACTCGGAGTTCTTAATAATCAAAATCACCTTGATCAAGCCAAAGAAAATCACATCGAATCGATAGATTTATTGATTATAAATCTTTATCCATTCGTTGAAACGGTTGCCAAAACTAATGATGAAGAAGAGATTATTGAAAATATTGATATCGGTGGACCCGCCATGGTGCGTTCGGCGGGCAAGAATTTTGCTTTCAAAACCATTATTACTTCGACAAAAAATTATCCCGATTTAATCGCCGAAATGCAAAAAAATAACAATCAAACTAGTTTTGAATTTCGTAAAAAAATGGCGTCGCAAGCCTTCAAAAACATAGCTGAATATGATTTAGCAATTTCCAATTGGTTCAATCAAGATGATTTCGCCATCGTTGGAAAATTAAAACAAAAATTACGTTACGGCGAAAATTCGCATCAACTTGCCGAAGTTTATAATTTTGCCAATAATAATGGGGTGGTTAATGCTCTACAAATTCAAGGCAAGGAATTGAGTTATAATAATTTTAACGACGCCGATAGTGCTTTTAATTTGGTGCTAGAATTTAAAGAGCCAACCTGTGCTATAATCAAGCACGCCAACCCTTGCGGGGTGGCATCTTCATCAAATATTTTGGATGCTTACAAAAAAGCTTTGGCGTCTGACGCCAAGAGTGCGTTCGGTGGAATCGTTGCTTTAAATTATGAAATTGATGAAAATCTAGCTCAAGAAATTGCTAAAATATTTTATGAAGTAATTATCGCTCCAAGCATTACCAATAAGGCTCGCGAGATTTTGGCAAGCAAGAAAAATTTGAGAATTTTAATCGCAGATTTTGCAAAAAATAATCAACGCCAAATTAAAACAATTTCGGGCGGATTTTTAGTGCAAGATTTCGATAATTATGAAATCAAAAATGATGATTTAAAATTGGTCACCGAGTATTCGCTCACTAATCACGAAATCGATCAATTAATTTTCGCGATGAAGGTTTGTAAACATGTTAAATCTAACGCCATTGTTGTGGTTAAAAATATGCAGAGTTTTGGCTTGGGAGTAGGGCAAACCAGCCGTATTGATTCTTGTGAAATTGCTTGCGAAAAAGCTTCAAAATATTTTGACGGTGAAAAAGTTGTTGATATGGCGAAAGGGTCATTTCTAGCATCCGACGCCTTTTTCCCATTCGCTGATAACATCGAAATCGCTCATAAATTTGGCATTAAAGGGATAGTCGCGCCAGCGGGTTCTATGCGTGATGGCGAAGTGATTGAAAAGGCAAATGAACTTGGAATCGCTTTATATTTTATCACCACCCGCCATTTTAAACATTAAATTTTTTTAAAAATAATTTGAATAAAAATGAAAAAAACTTTACCTCAAAAAAATAAATCGATAGCGAAGAAAGAGCTCCCAACTTGGAATCTCAAAGATTTTTATCAATCAATTGATGATAAAAAAATCGCCGAAGATTTTAAAATTATTGAAAAAGATTGCGAAATTTTTTGTAAAAAATACCAAGATAAAATTTCAAAAATTGTTGCTAAAAATTTATTTAAAGCGATCGAAAATTATGAACAAATTTCTGAAAAAATTGGCAAAATTTCCAGTTATTCATATTTAATCTACGCCTCTGATTTATCTAATCAGAAGAACCTAATATTTTATCAAAATATTTCTGAAAAATTGAGTATTTTTGAAAATAAATTAATTTTTTTTACCCTCGAAATAAATAATATTGACGAAAAAACTTTTCAAAAATTATTTAAAGAAAAAGAGTTGAAATTTTATCAACCTTTTTTGCGTGATGTCAGAATTTTTAAGAAACATCAACTCTCGCAAGAGCTCGAAAAATATGCCCTCGATAAAAGCATTACTTCGCGCGGAGCCTTTGTGCGTTTGTTTGACGAGACCATCAACAATCTTAAATTTTCCTATCGCAATAAAATTTTGAACTCGCAACAAATTTTTGATTTGATGTCGAATCGTGATGAAAAAATTCGTAAAGATGCGGGTAGTGCGATTGCCAAAACTTTCAAAGATAATATTAAAATTTTTGCTTTTATTACTAACATTTTGGCAAAGGATAAGGCAATTGATGATGAGTATCGAGGCTTTGAAAATCCAATGTCGGCGCGAAATTTAAATAATTTTGTTGAAGATGAAATTGTCGAAATTCTAATAAAAAAAGTTAAAGAAAATTATTCACAAATTTCACATCGTTATTATAAAATTAAAGCTAAGATTCTTGGTAAAAAATTCCTGAATTTTTATGATCGCAATGCACCTTTAAGCGATGTTGATAATAAAAAAATCCCGTGGGAAAGTGCTAAAAATATGGTTTTAGAGGCTTATGAAGAATTTAATCCGCAAATGCGAAAAATCGCTGAACAATTTTTTGATAAAAATTGGATTGATGCTCAAGTAAGAGATGGCAAGGATTCGGGAGCATTTTCACATTCTTGCGTTCCGTCGGTTCATCCTTATATTTTGATGAATTATCAAGGAAAAGTTCGTGACGTCATGACTCTTGCCCACGAGCTCGGTCATGGTGTTCATCAATTCTTAGCACGCAAACAAGGTTATTTGATGGCACAAACGCCACTTACTCTCGCGGAGACCGCTTCAGTGTTTGGCGAGCAATTAACTTTTCAAAAAATTTTAAAAAACGAAAAAGATTTGCATAAAAAAAAGTTTATTATCGCCAATAAAATTGAGGATATGATCAACACAGTTGTGCGTCAAATCGCCTTTTTGGATTTTGAAAAAAAGGTTCATGATGCTCGTAAAAATGGTGAAATTCCACTCGAAAAAATTGGTGAATTTTGGCAAGAGGTGCAAAGTGAAAGTTTGGGCTCGGCTTTCAAATTTCACGATGATTACAAAAATTTTTGGTGCTACATTCCGCATTTTATTCATTCGCCATTTTACGTTTATTCATACGCCTTCGGCGATTGTTTGGTCAATTCGCTTTATGGAATTTATCAATCGAAAAAAATTAAAAATTTTGATGAAAAATATTTAAAAATGTTGGAACTGGGCGGAGTTGAGCATCACAAAGAAATGCTAGAACCATTTGGTTTGGCAATTAATAATGAAAAATTTTGGCAAGCGGGTTTGGATGTGATTATAAATTATATCGATCAGCTCGAGGAAATTGTTTAAAAAATATTTGCAATTATTTTTCATGGCTTTAGAATCTAATTGTTATTAACTAAGTTTTGATGAATAATTTCATTAAAATTTTATCAATTTTTTCCACAAATATTAGCATTTTTGGTGTTTATATTTTTCATGAGTCTTTGTAATTATTGGCTTGAATAACGAAAATATAAATTTTTGCTTTTATTTGGTAACAAACCAAAATTTAAATTATATATGTCAAAAATCGAACTTCCTCAATTCAGTATTCGTCAACTTATCGAAGCTGGCGTACATTTCGGCCACAAAACGATGCGTCGTAATCCTAAAATGTCAAAATATATTCACACTTCAAGAAACGGCATTAGCATTATTGATCTCAATAAAACTGCGCAAATGCTTCATAACAGCATGAAAATTGTTAAAGAAATTGCTAAAAATAATGGTAGAATTTTATTTATCGCCACGAAAAAGCAAGCCATTGAGCCTGTTGCTGATGCAGCCAAAAGATCGGGTCAATATTATGTTAATTTCCGTTGGTTAGGCGGAATGCTTACTAACTGGAAAACGGTGTCGCAATCAATCAAAACTTTGAAAAAAGTTGAAGACCAACTTTCTGATAAAGAAATTGGTTTTAACAAAAAAGAAAAATTAGATTTAGAAAGACAAAGAATGAAGTTAGAGCACAATTTGGGTGGAATTAAAAATATGGGCGGATACCCTGATTTAGTCATCGTCATTGACACTAACAAAGAATCTTTGGCAATCGCTGAAGCTAGAAAACTCAATATTCCAATCATGGCTTTAGTTGATACTAATTGTAATCCTGATAACATTACATTCGTTGTTCCAGGAAATGATGATTCGGCAAAATCAATCAAAATTTTCTGTCGTTTACTTTCTGATGCTATCATCGCTGGAATCAAAGAAAACATGGTTGCACAGGGTATTGATATTTCAAAAATTGATCAAGAATCTTTGGTTAATAATTTGAATGAATTAAAAAAATCTGAAAGAAAAGACGATAAATTTTCTGGAAAACATGATAGAAATGACAAAAAATTTTCAAGAAAACCTGAAGAAAAAGAAGTAGCAAAAGAAGCTAATTCTGAAGAATCTTCTGAAGAAAATAAATCAAAAAAAGCAAAAACTTTTGATAAAAAAACTGAAAAAACTGAAGTTAAAATCGTAACTAAAAAGTCTTCACAAAAAAAACCTGAAGCTAAAAAATAGTTATAAAAATAAAATGGTCATTTTATCAAAAAATGACCATTTTTATTTACAAAACTTTGATCTTACGCAATAAGATTTTTATAAAATATTTGATAAAAATTCTAAAATTTTGCTTTTAATAAATCTCGAATAAAAGATGTTTTAACAAAGCGGTTGTGAGTTGTAAACAAAATTATATTTTACAAAATTCTTAAAAATATTAATTTAAATTTTTAAAAAAATGGCAGATTTATCACTCATAAAAAAACTTCGCGAAGCTACAGGTTGTGGTATCGCAGATTGCAATAAAGCTTTAGCTGAAAATAAAGATGATTTCGAAAAATCAATTGATTGGCTTCGTAAAAAAGGTTTATCTTCGGCTTCTAAAAAAGCTGGTAGAGTAGCTTCTGAAGGATTGGTTGCAGTTCATATTAATGGCAATAAATCAACTATCATTGAAGTTAATTCTGAAACTGATTTCGTTGCGCGTAACGAAAAATTCCAACAATTTGTTGGTAAAGTTGCTAAGGAAGCTTTGAATTACGGCGATGATATCGCTAAATTCCAAGCCGACAAGGATGAAGAAGTTAAATCGCAAATCGGGGTGATTGGCGAAAATATTAATATTCGTCGCATTTCTTCGCTTCATGTAAATAAAGGCTTGATCGTCAGTTATATCCATAACGCAATTGCCAATGATATGGGCAAAATTGCAGTTTTGATTGGCTTTGAATCGGTTGCTTCGAACGATAAACTTCATGAAATCGGCAAACAAATCGCTATGCATATTGCGGCGGCAAAACCAGATTCTTTAAATATTGAAGCGGTTGAGCCAGCTAAACTTGCTCGTGAAATTGATGTCTTGAAAGAGCAAGCACGTGCTTCGGGCAAGCCTGAAAGTATCATTGAAAAAATGATGGAAGGTCGCATTCGCAAATATTACGAGGAAGTTGTTCTTCTCGAGCAAGCTTTCGTTATGGACGACAAAGTTAAAATTAAAGATTTAGTAGCAAAATTTTCTAAAGAAAATGGTGAAACTAAAATCTCGGGCTTTAAACTTTATATTCTTGGCGAAGGCTTAGAAAAAAAAGAAAATAATTTTGCCCAAGAAGTTGCTTCAATGACTAATTAAATTCATCTTAATCAACTCTCCTGTAATTAGGGAGAGTTGATTTTTACAGCTTTTATATCACTTCAAATTTTTCTTCCCCTTTAAAAATAATTTCAAACCTCTTAACCAAAGTCGATTTTATAAATTTATTTATTTTTTTTATAAATAATTTTTTTAAAAATTGTTCTCATCATCTTTATAATCAAATTAATTTTTGGCATAATAATTAAAATATTTTTTTTAATTATGATATAATTCTTTGTAATTTTATAACATGTTT
>SYAR01000042.1 GCA_005787525.1 Rickettsiales bacterium | reverse complement strand
TCAGCCACTCGGCCACCCATCCATAAATTATATTATCACAATAATTTCAATTAAAGCAATCGCTTTAACAACAATTATTTCTCAAGACCATAAGCATCGTGAAGCACTCGCACCGCAAGCTCGCCATATTCTTTAGCAATTAAAACTGAAATTTTAATTTCCGAAGTTGAAATTAATAATAAATTGATTCCTTTTTCCGCCAAAGTTTTAAACATTGTGTGCGCAACTCCCGAATGGCTAATCATGCCAACCCCAATCACCGAAATTTTAGCAATATTATCATCAATTTTAAGTTCAGAAAATTTAACTTCATCTTTGATTGAATCAATCGCATGCTTAGCACGCTCTAACTCATCTTTGCCAGTGGTGAAAGTAATATCGATAAATTTACCGTCCGCTGAAATATTTTGTACAATCATATCAATATTAACTTCTTTTTGTGCCAAAGCTCCGAATATAACAGCGGAAAGGCCCGGATGGTCAGGCATTTTTATTAAAGTTATTCTCACATCACTTTTGCTATAACTAATTCCTGTAATTAAACGACGTTCCATAATTTCCTCATTATTGTTTACTAAAATTGTTCCTGAATTTTCATTAACTTCGCCAAAAGACGACAAAACGCGAACTCGAACATTATGCGCCATCGCCATTGCCACCGAGCGAGTTTGTAAAACTTTCGAACCGCTATAAGCCATTTCGAGCATTTCCTCGTAAGTAACTTTTTCTAACCTGCGCGCCTTGTCGGTGATGCGCGGATCCGTAGTATAAACCCCATCAACATCAGTATAAATATCACACAAATCAGCCTTAACCGCGGCCGCGATTGCTACCGCCGAAGTATCGGAGCCACCTCTGCCCAAAGTGCTTATTCTTTTAGTTTTCTCACAAAACCCCTGGAATCCAGCGATTACGAATACATCATATTCATTGAGACTTTTTAATAAATATTCCCCGTCGATTTCTTCGATTCTGGCTTTGCTGTGAACGGCGTCGGTTTTTATCGGAATTTGCCAACCCAAAAATGAACGAGCTTTATAGCCCATTGATTGCAATTCTAGCGCTAACAAACCGCAAGTAACCTGCTCTCCCGTTGCCACTATCGAATCATATTCAATCATCGCCTCATTTGAAATCAATCCCGAAACTTGATTACAATACTCAACTAATTGATTAGTAACGCCCGACATTGCCGAAACAACAACTATTACTTTATTTTTTTTTTCGAGCTCGGCTTTAACTTTTTTGGAAACATTCTTGATACGAGCAATGTCGCCAACCGAAGTTCCACCAAATTTTTGAACTATTAACATGATAACATTAAAATAAAATTTAAATTCCTTATTACAAAGTTAAAAAAATTTAACAAAAAAACAACAAAATAAATTTATTGTAAAGATTTTAGAAAGATGATGTTGATTTATGTTTTATGATTTTTTATTATAAGTTATTCAATTTAGAATTTGCTTATAAAAATTATTTTTACTTCAAATATTCAACAATAAAATTAAATTTACCATGAATTTGTTTCGCAGATTAGCAAAAAATATTTTCTTTAAAATTGTTTTATCAATCGTCGGATTAAGCTTTGTTTTGTTTGGGATTAGCGACTTTATAACGGGAATGCCAAATTCTTGGGTGCTAAAAATTGACAATGAAAAATTCGGCGTTAATTCTTTCGAAAAAGCCGTCGAACTCGATCGCAAAGTTATCAGATCGATCAAAGGCTCGACCCCAGAAATCGAAAATTATTTAAATTCCGAAAAATTTAAATCTGACGTCGCTAACCGATTAACAAGAAAAGTTTTAATACAAAAAATTAGCAATGAAATTGGTGCTTTTGGTAGCAAAAAATTAATTTTAAAAACCGTTGCCGAAGATACTAATTTTCAAGACAAAGATGGCAAATTTGATCATGAAAAATTTAGCAATTTCTTAAAAAATAACGGTCTCGATGAAGAGCGTTATATTCAAGAAGTAAGCAATGAAGTTTCGGCAGAAATGATAGTTCAAAGCTTTGCAATGGCATCTCCGGTCAATTTTAAAAACGCCCTTGAACTCGAGGAGTTTAATCAAGAAAAACGCATAGCCGATGTTGTCAAAATAACCAAAGAAAACGTTCGCGGAATCGCAACTCCAAATGATGAAGAAATCGCTAAATTTTACGAAGAAAAAAAAGCCATTTATAAAACCAAAGAATTTAGAAAAGTCGCCTATTTTGAAGTTAATCCAAAAATCTTTGAAAGCTCTATTAAAGTTGAAGAATCGGAAGCTAAAAAATATTACGATGACAATCTTGCGCTCTTTTTAGTTGAAGAAAATAAAGATTTTTATCACATGATTTTTGAGAAAAAAGAGCAAGCTCAAGAATTTTATGAAAAAATTTCTTCAGCCTTGGATCCAACAAAATCAAATATCAAAGAACAATTTGTTAAAATTTCTAAAACTTCTTACAAAAAAAATTTAAAAGATATTTCTCTCGAAAAGATTACTAAAAACGCTTTACCGGCTGAAATTTCAAACGCCATTTCGGGTTTAAAAATCAATGAATTAAGTGCAGTAATTGAAAGTAAATTAGGCTTTCACGTCTTCTTGTTCCACAATCTTAACGAGAAAAAACAAATAGCTTTTGATGAGGTAAAAAGCAAAATAATAGAGAAGCTAATTGCTGAAAAAAAAGATAAATCTTCTCAAGATTCAATTGCAAAAATTAATGACTCTTTAATAATTGCAAAATCTCTCAAAGAAGTTGCAGAAAAATTCAATTTAAAAATAGTTGTTTCTTCTTTAATGAATGCAGAAGGCAAAAATGAAAATAATATTGAAGCCCTTGAAACAAAGCTCTTTGCTGATTTTGTTAAAAATAGCTTTGCTCTAAAAAAGAATCAACCTTCAAAAATATTTTTGAACGAACAAGATGGCAAATATTACGCTTTACAAATCGAAGAAATTATCGAAAGTCGTACCCCAAATTTAGAAGAAGTTAAATCTAAAATAATCGTCGACATAATTGACCAAAAAAAAACAATCGGAACTTAGCAAATTAGCTCAACAAATTCAAAAAGAAATCAGCGAAAATCCTTCTAAAATTTTGTCAGTTGCTGGTAAATACGGCCTCACTACTGAAAGATCCAAAATACTCCCTCGAGTTTTTTATATCGATTTAGGTTCGTCAAAAATGCCTTACAAAAATCCATTTTTGGAAGAGGTTTTTGCCGTCAAAGTTGGAGAAGCAACAAAAGCGATTTCATCTTCTCAGGGCGAATATCTAATTGCCCTGGTTCGCGAAGTCAAAAAAGTTAAACTTGGCGCCGAAGAAACAATACAGGCTAAGAAAAAAGCTGTTGATATGTTTGCAAATGACATCATGTTTGAATATAATGAATATTTACAAAAAAAATATCCGATCGAACTTAATCAAAAGTTTTTCGGAAAAAAATCATAGCTTTTAATTAGAAAATGTCACTAAACTTTACCAAAGAAGAATTTTTAAAAAATAATTTTAAAACTACAGTTTTATACAAAAAAATTCCAACCGATACATTAACTGCGGTAGCTTCTCACATCAAGCTTGCGCAGCATTTTAATAATTATAATTTTCTACTTGAATCCGCTGAAAATGGCAATAATAAAGGACGCTTTTCAGTTATCGGAATTAATCCAGATAAAATTTGGAAATGCTCTGGGAAATCTTCTTTTATTAATAAAAATTTTAACGCTTCGCCTCAAAATTTTATTGAACAAAGTGGCAATATTATCAATAATTTTCGTGAATTTGTTAATGATTGTAAAATCGATTGGCAAAATTTAACCTACGGCCAAGGTCAGCTCCCTCCAGTTTGCGCTGGGGTTTTTGGTTATATGGGTTACGACATAGCACGTTTAATGGAAAATCTCCCCGATTTAAATTTAAAAGATGAATTAAAAATAGCCGATAGCATTTTTATTCGCCCTCAAATTTTGATAGTTTTTGATAGTCTTTTTGATTGTGCTTTAATTTGTGCTCCACTTTACCAAGACAGCTCCGACAGCTTCGACTCCCTTCATGTCAAAATTCAAAACACTCACAAAATTCTACAAGAATCTTTGGTTGAAAATCAAATTAAAAACATTGAATTTGATGAAAATTTTCAAAGCAATTTTAGCGAAGAAAGATATTGCCAAGCCGTCGAAAAATCAAAAGAATATATCGTCGCGGGCGATATATTTCAAATATTGCCTTCGCAACGTTTTCAAGCCAATTTTGATAGAAATCTTGATCCTTTTTTCTTTTATCGCTCCCTACGCACCGTAAACCCTTCGCCTTTTTTGTTTTTTTTAAAATTTGATGATTTTGTATTGACCGGATCAAGTCCTGAAATCATGGTTTCGCTCAAAAATAAAATCGTCACCATTCGTCCATTGGCGGGGACGCGCAAAAGAGGAAAGTCTATTGATGAAGATAAAAAAATTTCCCAAGAACTTCTCGAAGATGAAAAAGAAATTGCCGAACATTTAATGTTAATAGATCTCGGTCGTCACGATGTTGGATCTATTGCCGCACCTAATTCAGTGAAGGTTTCTAAAAAAATGATAGTCGAATATTATTCGCATGTAATGCATTTATCTTCAACGGTTGAAGGCGAAATTCGTGATGAATTTGATGCCATTGATGCACTAATAGCCGGCTTCCCCGCTGGAACAGTTAGCGGAGCGCCAAAGATTCGTGCCATGGAGATTATTGAAGAAATTGAAAATGTTCGTCGCAGTTTTTATGCTGGTTGCGTTGGTTATTTTGCGAGTAATTCTGATATGGAAACCTGTATCACTCTTCGTTCGGCACTAATAAAAGATCAAAAAATTTATCTTCAAGCCGGTGCTGGCGTAGTTTTTGATTCGGTTCCAAAATCTGAATATCAAGAATGCATAAATAAATCTCAGGCCTTGATAAAAGCCTATCACGAGATTAAAAGATTTTTATAACCTAAACTCTGAGATCGGTTTCTCGACTAAGATCGATATTTAAAACCATACCAAATCCAATCATCATTGAGCCCATTATTGTTCCACCATAAGAAATAAAAGGCAATGGCGCACCAACAACTGGAAGCATTCCCATCACCATACCAATATTAATAAACATGTGAATGAAAAAAATATTGACGATGCCTATAACAAAAAGCCTGCCGAATTGATGCTTGGTTTTCATGGCGATATTTATGCAAATTGCAATTATGGCACAATAAAGACAAATTGAAAACACTCCGCCAAAAAATCCCAACTCTTCACTTAGCATTGTAAAAATAAAGTCGGTTTGTTTTTCTGGAAGAAAATCAAGTTGGCCTTGCGTTCCACTTAAAAGACCTTTACCGAAAATTCCTCCCGAACCAATAGCGATTTTTGATTGAATAATATTGTAACCGCTACCGAGTGGGTCGTGAGTAGGATCTAGAAAAGTAAAAATTCTTTGTTTTTGATAATCATGCAATAAAAAATGCCAAGCAAATGGAACTGCTATCAATGCCACAATGCCTACGGAAACAAACTTCCACAATTTCACTCCAGCCATAAATAAAACCACTACACCAACCATCGCTAAAATCGTTGCCGTTCCCAAATCTGGCTGATGAAAAATAAAGGCAACGGGAATAAAAATCATTAACAATGGCGGGATTACGAATTTTAAACGCCCAATGTTTTCAGCTTCGATATTATAAAAATATCGCGCCAAAGCAAACACGGTGCATACCTTCATTAATTCGGAAGGCTGAATTTTTATAGAACCAATTCTAAACCAACGCGTCGCACCCATTGCATTATGACTCAACTGCTCCATGACATCAACCATTATAACCATGCCAAGAGCAATGGCGTAAAATAAATATGAAGCTTTAAACCAAATTTTAATATCGGTGACCGCAATAAAAATCATTAGAGGAAAAAACAAACAAAAAAACCCGAGTTGACGCACTAGCCAAGGCTTAAAAGACCCTCCAGCAGCCGAATAGAGCATAATAAAGCCAATGAAAGCTAAAGTGATTAATAGGGAAATTAATAACCAATTAAGTTGCTCTAATTTTTGAGAAAGTGGTATTTTATCGTTATTTGTAAGATTCATTTTAGTTTTTTTAAATTTTTTTTTTATAAAGTTAATTGTTAGCTTGAAATATTAATCATTTTCTTTAGCTTTTAAAGTAATAAAATTAATTATGATTTTTTTAGGTAATTTTAATTTCAATGTCTGATAAAGAAAGCAAAAAAATAAAAATAAAAAGTTGGTATTCAAATCGCTATCAAATTGTTGTTGTTCAACGCAATATTTTGTTGATACTCGCAATGATATCGATTATTGCGGTTGCCGTATCGATTCTTTTTGTCAAAAACATGATGTCCTCAAAATCTCTTGAGCCTTATGTAATTGAGATTGATGAAAAAACCGGCATTGCAACTACAGTTCAACAGCCTAGTGCCACCAACTACACGGCAAACGAAGTGGTAAAAAGATATTTTGTTAATAAATTTATTCAATCTTCGATGAGCTATTCTACAAAAACTTATAAACAAGATGTTGAGATTGTTCGTTTATTTTCTTCGCCTTTAATTTATAACGAATTCAAAAAAAGAATAGATCCAAATGTGCTAGGAGGAAATTCATCAATTACAACAAAGGTAAAATCATTATTGTTTAAAAGTCCTAATGAAATTGAAGTTCGTATTGCTCGCGAAATTCAGTCGCCCGGAACGCAAGATGTAATCAAAAACGAAATCCTATTTATGACTTTCTTTTTTGCTCCCGATATTAGTTTATCTATGGAGGAAAGACTTATAAATCCTCTTGGATTTCAGGTTATTAAATTTGAAATTGGGGAAGAAGTTTATTCTTATTAAAATTATGAAAAAATTAAAATTACGATTCATAATAACGGCATTTATTCACATCGCTTTATTTAGCTTCGATGCAACACTTTGTAGTGCTCAAACCCCAATTACAACCGACTCTAGAATTAGAACTTTGGTTTACAATCCAAATGAAGTTTATGAATTAAAATTTTATTATAATTATCAATCTTTTATAGAATTTTCTGAAGATGAAGAGATAGAAATGATTTCGGTGGGCGAAGCTTTCGCTTGGAGACTCACGCCAGCTGGCAAAAGATTATTTATCCGCCCCCTAGAAATCGCCGCCCACACCAACATGACCATTATTACTAATCGCAGAATTTATCATTTCGATATTCGCTCCGATGAGTTTACGGGCAAAGCCGATGAAGATTTAGTTTACACCGTACGCTTTTTTTATCCGCAAATTGGGCAACCCTTACCAATGCCTCCGCAATTAGCGGTGCCTAACGTTGCTTTGCGTCCTCGCAAAGAAAAAACATCAGCCAACGCTCCGCCATCTAGCGGCGATTTAACGGGAGTAATTCATACGCCAGTACCAAGGGCGCGAGTTGACGAAAAATTACCAGGATTAGTCGATAGAAATCCTGAAAACTCAAATTTAAATTTTGATTACAGATTTTCTGGAGAATCAGACAACATAATGCCTCTTAAAGTTTATGACGATGGCAACGAAACTCATTTCCAATTCGCTAACGATAATTTGGTAATACCAACAATTAGCATCGTCGATATAAATGGCAATGAAACTCCCGTTTCTTACACCATAAGAGATCGTTACGTTGTTGTTCCAATCGTATCTCAACAATTTACTTTAAGACTTTCTGAAAGCATGCTTTGCATTTATAATTCTCAATTTCTAGCAAGGTAAATATCGCCTAAATTTTTTATTTGACACTGAAGAGACTTTGCTTTGTAAGCATTAGTGCGCCTGAATTCATAAAATTTTTATCTCGTAACCCCTTTTTGCTTTACAGGAAATTAAAAAATATTTTACCTTATTTATATTTTTTTTAGCGAAAATAATATTGCTGGAGGTGAGCTGAAAAACTTAAATTGAAATTAATTTTTATTTTTTTCTATCGAAGAAATAAGTTTTTTGTTAAACTCTTCTTTACTTAAACCGCGATCGATCGCCGGCAAAAATTCAATCGTGATTGTTCCGCAATTTTTTAAAATTTGTCCTTTTGGCCAATAAAGCCCTGAATTTAAAGCGACGGGAACAACTTTTATATCGCAAGCATTGTAAAGAGCGGTGATGCCCGCTTGATAAGGATATTTTTCAATTGACGCGCCAAATGGAACCCTTGTTCCTTGAGGAAAAATAACCACCGATTGTCCTTTTGACAAATATTTTTTAGCTTGATTTATAACACTTTTTAAAGATTTCACTCCGCCTTTTCGATCAACTTTAATGCCACTCATAAATTTTATAAACCAACCATAAAATGGAATTAATTCAAGCTCCTTTTTATAAGCGTAAACGGGGCGATCGATAATTAAATGCATAACAATAGTTTCCCACATTGATTGATGTTTTGATGCATAAATGCAGGGCTCTTTAAGAATATTTTCGGAACCAATAATTTTGTAATCAATTTTGCATAATTTTTTTAACATCCAAAAAACTCCAATCGACCAAATTTTAGCCCCTCGATCGGCAATTTTTTCATCACGAGAAATAAAAGCTGGAATTAAAAAAATCATTGGAATTATTGCGCCCCAAGCATTTACAAAAAATGAAAAAATTAGGGAACGGAAAAATTGCATTTGAAAAAGGATTTTATTTTGCAAAATTTTAACTCAAAACCGAATTTGAATAATATTTTGAATTTTGATTGGTAGTGGTGCCGGATGTCGGGATTGAACTGACGACCTACTGTTTACAAGACAGTTGCTCTACCGCTGAGCTAATCCGGCTAAATTTAAAAATATTTTATTTGGCTATAAAAAAACTTCAAGTCTTTTGTAAATTAAATCGAGCCCGATCAATTGACAGGGCTCGACTTAAAAAAATAAAACTATTTTTTAACTGCAGTTGGAGCAACAGCAGAAACTGGAGCTGGAGCTTGAACAGCAATTGGAGCAGCAGCTGCAGCTGGAGCAACTTCAGCTTTTTTAGCTTTTTTAGCTTTTTTAGCTTTTTTTTCAGCTTTAGGAGCTTCAGCAGTTGCAGGAGCAACTTCAGCTGCAACATTAGCAGCTGGAGCAGCTTTAGAAGGAGTTGGGGTTTGAGCGTTAGCAGAAGAAGCAAACAATGCAACAACCGCAAGGATTAGTGAAAATTTTTTCATATTATTTATAACAAATGATTTTTTATTAATGCTGATTTTCGATCAGTTTTCTTTTTAAAAATAAAAATTTTTCTCAAAAATTGCATAACAATTTTGGCAAATAATTTTTATATAAAAAAGAACTAACTGAAAAATAAAATTTTAAAATAGTTTGTCAACAAGGTTTATTGTTAAATAAAATAATATCTAATCAAAATCATTGAAATTTGGCAAAAATAATCAAAATAATTTTTAAAAATTAATTAGAGCGATTAACTAAGAGCTCTACTAAATCCTTTAAGATATTGGCTTTTTTTCCAAAAATTTTTAAATGATCTTTCGCTTGTTCGCTTAAAATTTGAAGCCTTTGATTCGCCTGCTTAACGCCAATTATATCAACAATACTAGCATTTTCTTTGGGCTTTTTGTGCGCCATTTCATCTATTTCGGTTTTGCCAATTTCGACTCCAATGTGGTCTAAAATATCATCTTTAATTTGAAATGCCAACCCCAAATCATGAGCATAATAACGCAATGCGCAACGCTCTTCTTGGTTGGCGCCGCCCAAAATTGCTCCACACTCCGCCGATGCCATAAATAATTCTCCGGTTTTAAGTCTGTGTAAATTAATAATTTGCTCTTGCGAAATTTTTTTATCAATATTTTCAATATCAATCATTTGCCCACCGACCATTCCCTTAAAGCCAATTGAGGAAGATAAAATTTTGATTAATTCGCAACGAATTTCGGCATTATTATGAGTTTCAGAATTTGCCAAAATTTCAAAAGCAAAAGTGAGCAAAGCATCTCCGGCAAGTATCGCCGTCGCTTCGTCAAATTTTTTATGATTAGATAATTTGCCACGACGAAAATCATCATCATCCATCGCCGGCAAATCATCATGAATCAAAGAATAAACATGGACTAGCTCTATAGCCGTAGCACAATTTAAAGATTTTATTGGAGGAAAATTAAAAATATTGGCAATCGCCATCACCAAAAAAGGGCGAATTCGTTTTCCATCGGACAATGCCGAATAGCGCATCGCCTCAACAATCTTCGAATCAGAAAAATTTTCTGGCAACAATTCATTCATTTTTTGCCGAACATAAAAAGAACAATTAATCATCGACTCTCTAAGCTCTTCAAACTTCATAATACTATTTCGAATTATTTTTTAAAGATTTTGCCAAATATTGACCCGTAACCGAATTTTTATCTTTAGCTACTTGTTCGGGCGTTCCTTGAGCGACGATATATCCGCCCTTCTCTCCGCCACAAGGACCAATATCGATTATCCAATCCGCCGTTTTTAAAACATCCAAATTATGCTCGATAACTAAAATCGAATTGCCCGAATCTACCAATTTATGCAAAACTTTAAGAAGCTTACTTATATCTTCAAAATGCAAGCCCGTAGTGGGTTCATCGAGAATATAAAGCGTATCTCCCGTCGCTTTACGACTTAATTCTTTAGCGAGTTTAATTCTTTGCGCCTCTCCTCCTGAAAGGGTCGTGGCACTTTGCCCGATTTTAATATAACCCAAACCAACATCGCATAAGGATTTAAATTTTTCTTGAATATGCGACATGTTAGAAAAGAAGGCACAAGCGTCTTCTGCCGTCATTTCAAGAATGTCCGAAATCGATTTATCTTTATATTTTATCTCCAAAGTTTCGCGATTATAACGCTTACCGTGACAAGTTTCACAACGAACATAAACATCGGGCAAGAAATGCATTTCAATTTTTATAACGCCATCACCCTGACATGTTTCACATCTTCCGCCTTTGACGTTAAAGGAAAATCTACCAACTTTATAGCCACGAGCCTTAGACTCGGAAAGGTTAGCATAAAATTCACGAATAAAAGTAAAAGCACCAATGTATGTACATGGGTTGGAGCGAGGCGTTCTGCCGATTGGCGATTGATCAATTTCAATAATTTTATCGATCAAATGATGCCCGAATAGACTCTGATATGGTCCCGGCACCGCTCTGGCTTTGTTTATAATTTTATCGAGAGCGGGAAATAAAGTTTTAATAATCAAACTTGATTTACCTCCGCCTGAAATTCCCGAAACCGCTGCAAAAACTTTCAACGGCAGATCGAGATCCACATTTTTCAAATTATTTAATGTCGCTCCTTTAAGTCGAATCATTTTTTGATTGTCAATTTTGCGTCTTTTGTTTGGAATTTCGATAGTTTTTTTACCGCTCAAATATTGACCCGTAATGCTATTTGGATCTTCGATTACCTCATGCGGTCTTCCAGCTGAAATAATTTGACCACCATGAATTCCGGCACCTGGTCCGACATCAATTAAATATTGTGCTTCGCGCATCATCTCTTCATCATGCTCAACCACAATTACCGAATTTCCCAAATCGCGTAAATTTTTTAAAGTTGTAATTAATTTATCATTATCCGATTGATGAAGTCCGATCGAAGGCTCATCAAGAACGTAAAGCACACCCGACAATCCCGAGCCAATTTGCGAAGCTAGGCGAATACGTTGTGCCTCACCACCCGAAAGTGTTCCAGCTTCACGATTAATCGTTAAATATTCGAGACCAACATTCGATAAAAATCCTAACCGACGCGTTACTTCTTTAAGCAATCTTTCGGAAATTTGACGTTGCATCGGCGTTAAAAATTTAGGCAAATTATTAAACCATTCGATTGATTTTTCGACCGACATGGCACTTACTTGTCCAACGTGTAAACCTGCAATTTTAATTGACAAAGATTGTTCATTTAAACGATATCCGTTGCAGGATTCACATTTTTTAAGAGCCTGATATTTTAAAAACTCATCCGCCCCATCTTCATTGGCACTTTCGGAGATCCGCTTCTTCATGCTATTAACAATGCCGTCAAAAGCTTTTTTAATCCGAATTGTTTTGAGGCCATCTTCAATTTTTAATTCAATTTCTTCGCCACCTGTTCCATAAAAAATTTTATCTTTTATTTCTTGTGAGAGAGTCTTGAACGGCGCATCTAAACTGAATTTATAGTGCGTTGCCATCGCTGACAAAATTTGTTGATAAAAGCGTTCTTGCGTTCCTTGCCACATTGAAATTGCACCTTGTCTTAGCGATAAATTTTCATCTTCAATTAATAAATCAATGCTGAAATAACGTTCAGTTCCAAGCCCGTCACAATGTTTACAAGCACCGAACGGCGAGTTGAAAGAGAATAATCGCGGTTCAATTTCTGAAATAGTAAAGCCCGAAACCGGACAAGAAAATTTCTCGCTAAATAAAACGATGTCGCCGACTTGTGCTTTTAGCAACTCATTATTTGAAGTCAAAGACTCTTCTGACAAATCTTCATCACTCTTTGTGTTTTTTTCTTTTTTTGATTTAGTTTTAGAATTTGTGGCGCTAATTTTTGCCAAATGCTCATCGGGGAAACTTACGATTTCGACATAAATCAAGCCTTCAGATATTTTTAAAGCGGTCTCGACCGAGTCGGCAACCCGATTGCCAAGATCTTCCGAAATCACACTTCTATCGACAACAATTTCAATATTATGTTTTTTATTTTTATCAAGTTGAGGTAAAATTTCATTTAAATCGTGAATTACACCGTTGATTTTAATTCTCTGAAAGCCCTGTTTTCTAGCATTCATCATCTCTTTACGAAACTCACCTTTTTGCGAACGCACAATCGGCGACAAAATATAAATACGAGTTTTTTTCGGTAAGGATAAAATTTTATCAACAATCACTGACGAAGATTGACTTTCAATCGGTTTTCCTGTCGCGGGAGAGTAAGGGACGCCAATTCTGGCGAAAAGCAAACGATAATGATCGTAAATTTCAGTAACCGTTCCCACCGTTGAACGCGGATTACGCGAAGTCGTTTTTTGATCGATAGCAATTGCCGGTGAAAGTCCCGTGATTGACTCAACATCGGGCTTATTATGCATTTCTAAGAATTGTCTAGCATAAGTCGATAAACTTTCAACATACCTTCTTTGCCCTTCAGCATATATTGTATCGAATGCTAAAGATGATTTTCCGGAGCCACTTACACCTGTGATAACAACCAATTTATTTTTTGGTATGTCAATATCAACATTTTTGAGATTGTGCTCTTTTGCACCTTTTATTATAATACAATTATTCATCAAGCCAGATTTAGCC
>SYAR01000041.1 GCA_005787525.1 Rickettsiales bacterium | reverse complement strand
TTATGATCCCGCTGCTCTACCAACTGAGCTACTCCGACTTAAAGATTTTGATAATATTTTTAAAAATTTTTTAAAAATATTCGATGTTTATAAAGTATAAAATCATTTATAAAAAAATTCAAATCTTTTCTTGGTTAAAAATTTTTAATAATTTCTTCTTTACTTTTAATTTCAAAACTGATTAAGAAAAAAATTGTTATTTTTATTTTTACAAATTTTATCACGAGTCCTTTGTTTTCTATATTAAAAAACTATTTAAAATTATTTTTTTTAGCTAAAAAAATACTTTAATTTATTTTGCAATAGGACTTGTCCATAATTGTTTTTACTTAATTATCATTAAATTTATTGATAAATCTTAAATAATTGTATTATTTTAAAACAATATTAAAATAATTTTATTTTGTAATATTGTTTAATTAGATTTATTATATATTTATAATTAATTTAATTATCGCCAAATAAACATTATCAACTTTTAATTAATTAAAATATGGACCTTAAATCTAAAAACTTAACAATATCAATGCCTTCTGATCTATTCGTGTCGCTAGAGAAATCTGCTTCAGCCCTCGATAGAAGTAAAAATTATTTAGTCAGAAAATCTTTAGAGGTTTTTTTGGTTAACAATAATTTTTATGAAAAACCTGACAAAAAATTAGGTGAAGTAAAAACTCGTAAAAAAAGAACAAATAAAGCTTCTTAATTATAAAAGCATGATTTTTTCATAACTCTTAATTTGATCTCGAAGAGTCGCCGCCTTTTCGAAATCAAGTTCAGTAGCCGCCTCGAGCATCTCTCTTTTCATCTTATCAATATCTTCTTTCTTCAAATTTTTAACAATTTTCCGAGAATTTTCGTCTTTCTTTTTACTATAAAGATTTTCTAAAGATGAGGTGATAGCTTTGAAAGTTGTGGTTGGCGTAATATTGTGCTTTTTATTATATTCAATTTGAATTGAACGCCGACGCGAGGTTTCCGCCAAAGCTTTAACGATCGATTTGGTTTCCTTATCGGCATATAAAATTACTTTACTTTCGGAATTTCGTGCCGCACGTCCGATGGTTTGAATTAACGAAGTTTCGTTGCGTAAAAATCCTTCCTTATCGGCGTCGAGAATTGCTACCAAAGCACATTCAGGAATATCCAAACCTTCTCGTAACAAATTTACGCCAATCAAACAATCATGTTTGCCACGACGTAAATTTTGAATAATTTCGATTCGATCAAGAGTATCAACATCGGAATGCATATAAACCACATTGATTCCGACATCAGAAAAATAATCCGCCAAATCTTCCGCCATTTTTTTGGTAAGGGTTGTAACCAAAGCTCTAAAACCTTTTTCGCGAGTTTTTTTTACTTCTTCAATTAGATCGGCAATTTGATTTTTAGCACTGCGAATTTCACAAACTGGATCGAGAAGACCGGTTGGACGAATAATTTGTTCAATAATTTCGCCATCGGTTTTTTGCAATTCATACTTACTCGGGGTTGCCGAAACATAAATTGTTTGCGGTTTAAAATTTTCCCATTCGGCAAATTTTAACGGACGATTATCGAGAGCGCTCGGCAAGCGAAAACCATGCTCAACTAAAACCGATTTACGGGCAAAATCACCTTTCGACATACCATCAATTTGCGGAACTGAAACATGACTTTCATCGACAAAAAGTAAAGCGTCGGATGGCAAATATTCGAAAAGCGTTGGGGGCGGAGAACCCGGTTCCCTGCCCGTCAAATAACGTGAATAATTTTCAATTCCTTTGCAACTTCCGAGCGAAACCATTAATTCCATATCGTAAGTTGCACGTTGATTAAGTCTTTGCATTTCAACAATTTTGCCAGCTTTTTCAAGTTCGAGTAAACGTAAATTTAAATCATTTTTAATATTCGATAAAGCTTTTTGCACAACTTCCACCGGCGCCACATAATGCGAAGAAGGATAAATCGACACATTATCAATTTTTCCAAAAGTCTCACCCGTAAGCGGATCAAATTCGGTTATTTCATCAATTTCATCGCCAAACATCGAGATTCTCCACGCTTTGTCATCTAAGTGCGAAGGAAAAACATCGACAACATCACCTTGGACGCGAAAATTACATCTTTCAAAATCAAAATCATTGCGCGTATATTGCATATCAATCAATCGCATTATTAATTTTTGGCGATTAATTTGTTCGCCAACTTTTAAACGAAGCACCATTTGCGAATAATATTGGGGCGATCCGATACCGTAAATACAAGAAACCGAAGCAATAATTATGGTGTCGCGTCTTTCAAAAAGTGCTCGCGTTGCATTATGGCGGAGCCTGTCAATTTGTTCATTGATCGAACTATCCTTTTCAATAAAGGTGTCAGTCTTAGCAACGTAAGCTTCGGGCTGATAATAATCATAAAATGAAACGAAATAACCAATTTCATTTTCAGGAAAAAATTCTTTCATTTCGCCGTAAAGTTGCGCCGCCAAAGTTTTATTATGAGCCATTATCAAGGTTGGACGCTGTGTTTGCTCGATAATATTCGCCATGGTAAAAGTTTTGCCCGAACCAGTAATTCCAAGCAAAATTTGATCATTTTTTTTAGCATTTAATCCCGCCACTAATTTTTTAATCGCTTGGGGCTGATCGCCTGCCGGCTTGTATTTAGAATGTATTTTAAATTTTTGCGTACTCAAAATATTATATTATTTTTTTAAAGAAAAGATTGTCGATTCTATTTTAGAATTTATTTTCAATCAAGAAAAGATTACATTCGAAATTAATATTTTTCTTGCACTTTTTTTAAAAATAAATAGAGTTTTAGCACCTAATTTACAATCAAATTTTTAAACACTATGACCGATATAAACCGTTTATTTTCAGGCTTTCGCACCTTCAAAGCCACTAGCTTTGAAAGAAAACGCGATGTAATTCGCCACTTTCTTGAGCAAGATCAAAAACCTTCAACTTTAGTAATTTCTTCTTGCGATTTACCGATCTCTCCATCGGAAATTTTTTCAGCCAATCCGGGAGAATTTTTTATTTTAAACAATATTGGTGGCATGGTTCCGAAATACAAAACTGAAGGTATTAGCGGTATTTTATCTGCTCTTGAATATGCGGTTGTTAATCTCGGCGTTGAAAGTATTTTAGTGCTAAATAATGCTCGATGCACAAGCACCAAAATTATTATGTCCGATGATTTCGTTGCCTTCAAAGGCAAAGTTTCCGACTCCATGAAAACGTGGCTTTCAATCGCTTCCGAAGCCAGAGAAGTTGTAAAAAAACAGCTTAAAGATAAAACTATCGAAGAGCAAGAATCGGCTTTTGAAAAAGAATCTTTGGTTATTTCATTAAATAATTTATTGTCTTACCCCTACATCAAAGAGCGTTTGTCAAAAAATAAATTGAAAATTTTTGGCTGGCAATTTGATGTTGAAACTGGCGATATATGTGCTTTCAACACTCAAAATGGCACTTTCGAATTGATTTGCTAGGCTTCAACTTTAAATTTATATAGCTCGCAAATCATTGATTATATTGTTGCGATAAAGAGAATTTTGTTTCTTGCTTTTGTCAAAATCATCGATAAATAAAAATTTTTTTAAAAAAAATCCACTTAATTTTAGCCCGTCAATTAATTGATGATTTTCGATATTTTCATTTTTTTCTTCGAGTAAAAAATTGGGTAATTTTAAAAGCTTGTGAGAATATTTCTCGCCCGCCTCCTTCGAAACCGCGTGCGCTGATTTTGGCGAAACGAAAGCCAAATTAACTCGCGAATTAGTAACGACGCAACAAGAAAAATCGATGCCATAGCCGAGACTTTCTAGAATTATCAATTCTAATTTTATATAATTAGCAATTATTTGTTGATTTGAAATATGATAATCGCCTAAATTTTGCAAAAATTCTAAACAATTTTTATATAAAAATTCAAAGGGTTCGCGCTCTAAAAAATAATCGTCAATTATTGATATTATTGATTTAGCACAATTTATTCGTAATTTATCAAGCATAAATTTTGAACAATTATTTTCTGCCAAATCAAAATTTAAAAAACTACCCAAACCATCTTCAAGCCTTGATACATAATCAAAGGTAATCAAATTTCCCATTTGCAAAATGGCATTATTTTTTTTCGAAGAAACATATTTTACAAAGCCACGATAAACACCGTAATTCTCGCTAAAAACCTTGAGAATCGCCGATTTCTCGCCATATTTTTTTACATTAATTACAATTCCCAAATCCGAATATTTCATAGTGATTAATATTTAACTCCCCATTTAGCTTTAAGATAATTTTCAACACGCTTGATTTCGACATTGGTCAGAGCACGATTGTAAATTATAAATTCGCCAACTAAGCCTCCAAAAGTTCTGAATACTCCTAGGGGATGATTTCCCAATGAAATTGAAACTGGTCCAACATAATTTCCCGATGTAAAAGCGGTGGATGAAGCTTGGGCTCCATTAATATCAACATAAGATTGCTTAATGAGTGGATTATAAACTCTTTTATAAATTTGAGTTCTGTTAGATTTTGCAGAAGTATATATTAACTCCCTTTGGACGCCATCCTTATAAAGATATGTAACATTGGTATTAAACTGATCATAAAAAGATTCAATTATCAAGGCTGGGTGAACAAGCGAGCCAAAAGAAAATATTACAGAGACTGGTCTATCGCTTGTTGCAACAACCGAATCTGGATTAAGGACCATAAAGATTGTGCTTTCAAGGCTAAAAATTTCTGATAAACTCCCCTTCATTTTCATTTGTGGATTTGCGCTGTCAAATTTAACGGATGGAAGGTTGTTGATGCCATCGCTCACATAAGTGGGCATTGCAGTTTGATCAACTTGCTCAAGGAAGGGTTTGCTTGTGTTTAGAGGGTTAATATCTAACCATTTTTTAACAAGTTCGCCATTTTTAATTATTATAGAATCATTATTATTTATCAAAGATTTTTCAGAAACTGATTCAAGCCATAAACCCAAATCAGCAATTCTGGGAACTGGTGATTCCATCGTTAATTTTCGCGCGGTCGCTAATTTATAATCATTAAATAAATCGGCGCCACTCGAAATTCCTGTAATTAAAATTCCAATAATTAAAATTACAATCGAGATCTCAACCAATGAAAATGCCTTAAGATTTTTTGAAAAATTTTTCATAGATTTTTATTCAAAATATTGTAAATAATTTTGTTTAATTGGATCGAATTTTCACAAAACAAAATTTCATCAAATTGATGACGAAACCAAGTGAGTTGTCTTTTAGCATAATTGCGGGTTTTTTGCGATGCAAGCTTTTGCATTTCTTCGCGAGAAATTTTTTCATTTAAAAATTCTAGAATCTCTTTAAATCCTAGAGTATTAATGATTGGAGAATTTAAATCATTATTATTTTTTAAATAATTTTCTACTTCTTTTATCACATTATTTTCCAACATTTTTCCGAATCTTTCATCGCAATTTTTATAAATTTCTTGACGCGACGGATTTAAATTTAAATGAATAAATTTTTGATTTTCCAAAAGTTTTTTTTTCGGTTGCTGTTGAAAAAATTCAATTTTTTTACCAGTTTGCAAAAAAACTTCACAAGCTCGTAATAATTTTTGCTTATCAATAATTTTATCATTGCCAAAATTTTCTTGAAATTTTTCATGCCCGATTTCTAAATATAAATCTTGCGCTTGAAGACGAAATTTTTCATCAATTTCTGGAATTTCATTAATGCCATCAATCAGCTTTGAAATATACATGCCGTTGCCACCAACAATTATTGGAATTTTATTTTCTTGTTGAATTTTTTCAACAATTTCGGCGACCATTTTCAACCAAATTCCCACCGAAATTTTTTTATTTGAATCTAAAATTCCATATAAAAAATGCTCGACTTCTTTAAAATTTTCCGCATTGGGTTGTGCCGATAAAATTGGTAAATCGCGATAAATTTGTAACGAATCGGCGTTAATTATCGCTCCGTTATAAATTTTAGCAATTTGCATGGCGACCGCTGATTTACCTGACGCCGTCGCTCCCGAAATAACAATAATTTTTGATTTAGACTTTAACATTTTTTAAAGCGTCATAAAGTTCTTGTAACTCTTTGGGCAAAGGAATTTCAAGGGCAATTTCTTGTTTTGAAATTGGGTGCGTAAAGCCTATTTTGTAAGAATGCAAAGCCTGTCTTGAAAAATTTTCTAAAAGTTTTTTTAATTTTTCATCGACATTTTTTGGCAACATTTTTTTGCAAGAATTATAAGTTTGATCACCAATAATTGAATGTTTTTGCGATTCAAAATGCACTCGAATTTGATGAGTTCGACCGGTTTCGAGTCTGCATTCCACAAGACTTGCAAAGCCATCTAAAAAAATTTCTTTAGTGTCGTAATTGGTGATCGCCACCCTGCCCGCACTTTTACAAATCGTCATTTTCAAACGATTGCTATGATGACGAATAATATTTTTATTAATAACTCCGCGTTTTGGATCAAAAACACCGTAAATAAATGTTAAATAATGACGTTTAATATCGCGGTCTCGAAGCATGTTGCTCAGGGCTTGATGCGTTAAATCATTTTTGGCGACAATCATTAATCCGCTAGTATCTTTATCCAAGCGATGAACGATTCCCAAACGCATTTCACCACTCATCGTCGATAATTTATCACGATGCGAAAATAATAATCCATTGACTAAAGTATTTTCTTGATTACCCGATCCGGGATGAACGGTTAAGCCACTCGGCTTGTTAATCACCATTAAATCATTATCTTCATAAACAATTCCAAAATCAATTTCTTTGGCCCTGAGATGCGATGGCTCGACATCGGGAACTTCAACCAAAATTTCATCATTTATTTTTAATTTATAAGAATCATTTTCTAAAATTAAATTTTGTGAATTTTTGACTAATTTTTGCGCAATAAAATTTTGAATTTTAGTGCGAGTTATTTCAGGTTTTATTTTTAAAAATTCTTGGGCTAAAAATTTATCAAGCCTTGTTCCGACAGACTCTAAACCAACATTAAAACTATATTTATTCGACATTTTCTATAATTATTTCACGCGCTTCTTCGTGATGATTAATAACATTTTTTATGGTAATTTTTAAGCAATTTTTGGGCAAATATTTTTCCGCAATTTGTGGCCACTCAATCAAAGTAATATTACTTTTTATTGTCTCGAAGAAACCAATATTTTCAAGCTCTTCCTCGTGTTTTATGCGATATAAATCAAAGTGAAAAATTTCACCTTTTTTAGTTTTATAAGAATAAACAATATTGAAAGTTGGACTCAAAACTTCACTGGGAATTTTTTGTAAAAAATTAATTAAATTTTTGGCAAAAAAACTTTTGCCAACACCAAGATTTCCAAAGAGTGCAATCACTTTATTGCCCTCAATTGAATTAGCAATTTCTTTTGCAAATTCAGCCATTTCTTCTTGAGAATCTATGAAAATTTTTTTCATTATTTTAATTAATATATCACTGGTTTACCAATTAACAAGCAGGCATAAGCCGATAAACAAATCGCAGGAGCGAATGGAAAAGTTTCATCTTTTTTTAGTTTTTGCCAAATCCCGCCAAATATTGCCCCGATTGCTCCGCTTAAAAACATAAAAAGAATTAAATTATTTAATCCCAGCATAAATCCCGCTATTAAAAAAAACTTAAAATCATCGATACCAATGCCATCAATTCCAGCCGAATAATAAAAGAAAAGCCAAATGGCGAAGCCAAATGCCAGAAAGGCTAAAGCTGGTTTTAATCCATCATAAACTGAATTTAATCCGCCATTATGAATAGTTAAAATCATTACTAAAAAAGCTAAAATAAATTGTAAAATATCGGGAATAAAATAATGCTCTAAATCAACCACAACCATAATAAACATGGTGACAAAAATTGCCAAAAAAAGCATAAATTTTATATCAATTCGTGCATCGAGCATGAAGTAGGTTAAGATAAATCCGCCAGCACAAAATGCTTCAATTAGGGGGTAGCGAATAGAAATTTTTGCTGAACAATTTAAACATTTTCCACGCTGAATAAGCCATGAAAGAAGTGGAATCAAAGAGCGAATTTTTAATTTAGAATTACAATGAACGCATTTGGAACGACCCAAAAAAATTGGTTCCTTTGAAACTAATCGATGGCTTACCAAGCTAATAAAACTACCCATTATCAAGCCGAATAGTCCAACAAAAAAGACTTGAATAAAATTATTTAAAGTGATAAAAATTTCCATACTTTACTTAAATAAAAGTGATAATTGATAAATTAAACATTTGTTATAAACTATGATTAGTTTTAATTAAATTTTTTTAGAAAAAATGAATATCTTAACACCAATATTTTACAATAAATTTTTACTATTGCTAATATTATTATTTTCTAGTTCATGTTTACAAGAGCCAGCAAAAATCATTAATCGTAGCAATGTTAAGTTCAACAAAAATAATCAATTTAATCAAGAAAAATATCGCAATATTGTTCAAAAAAAAACAGACGGAAAAGAGATTCCCGCCAATAAATCAGAGAATAATATTGATGAAATTATTGTGCAAAAAGGTGATACTCTTTATTCGATTTCTAAAAAAAATGATGTGCCATTGCGTGATTTAATTGAAAGTAACAATCTTGAACCTCCTTATGCTTTAAAGGTCGGAAGTGCTTTAAAAGTTTCCTCTCCTAATTTTCATGAATCACGCGAAGGCGATACTCTTTATTCGATTTCACGCATGTATGACATGAAGGTTAATGATGTAATTGCCCTCAATAATTTAAAGTTTCCTTACTCAATTTATCCCGGAGAAAAAATAAAAGTAACAAAAAAAATGGATGAAAATAAAAATATTGATATAAAAAAGAGTGATAAAAATATTCAAATCGCTTCGGAATCTTCAACAAAAACTGAAAAAAATATTCTTAAAGCTTCCAACGAAAAAACCAAAGAAATTAGTGAAAAAAAACATTCTAGGGAAATTGAAAAATATGGCTTTAAACCTTCGGAAGTTAGGGCTGAGGAAGTTAATAAAAGGAATAATTTAACTAATTCTAAAACAGCTCAAAATATTATAAATCCAACTAAAAATGAAATTGTCGAAACAAAATTAAGCATCAATAAACCAATCGATAAGGACGCTCTCAAGAAAATTACCAATAAAACTAATCGTTTTTCTTGGCCCGTGCGTGGCGAAGTTATTTCTAAATTCGGACCAAAAAGTGCTGGGCTTTATAATGATGGCATTAACATCAAAGCCCCCGAAGGTCAAACCGTCGGATCGTCCGAAGATGGAATTGTCGCTTATGTCGGCAATGAATTAAAGGGCTATGGCAATTTAGTGATAATCAAGCATTCGGGGGGCTGGATTTCAGCTTATGCTCATCTTAAAAATTCAACAGTTGAACGTGGCCAAAAAATTACTAAAGGTCAAAAAATTGGCAATGTTGGAAATTCTGGCAAAGTAAAATTTCCTCAATTATATTTCGGTTTAAGAAAAGGTCGTGATGCCGTTAATCCCGAAAATTATTTATAATAAAATGTCATTTTTCAATTTATTTTCAAAATCAAAAATTAGCGATCAATTAAAAAATAGTTCGCAAAAATTATCTCAAGCTCTTACTCAAATTTTTACGCATAAAAAGCTTGATTCTGTAGCTCTTGACGAAATTGAAGAAACTTTAATAACCAATGATTTAGGCAGTGATTTTGCTAAAAATATTGTTGATATTTTGCGTCAAAAAAAGTTTGAAAAAAATATTGATGAAAAATCTGTCAAAGAATTCTTAACTAGCGAAATTGAAAAAATTTTAAAACCTTGCGAAGGCAAAATTGATCTCAATTCCAACCAAAAACCTCAAGTAATTATTTTCAACGGCGTCAATGGCGCCGGCAAAACCACGACCATCGGCAAAATCGCTTTTAATCTCAAAAATCAAAATAAAAAAGTGTTAATTTCGGCTTGCGACACTTTTCGAGCCGGCGCTTCATCGCAACTTGAAGTTTGGGCAAAAAGGGCAGATTGTGAAATTATTTTACCACTCAAAGAAGGCGAAGAACCAGCTTCGGTGGCTTATCGAGCATTAGATTACGCTATAAAAAATAATTTTGATGTTTTGCTTATCGACACTGCGGGCAGATTACAAAATAAACAAAATTTGATGGATGAACTTAAGAAAATCAACACCGTAGTAAAAAAACTTGACGCTTCGGCTCCGCATTATAATTTGCTAATAATTGACGCTACAATCGGACAAAATTCGCGAATACAAACCGAAATTTTTAACCAAACCGTTGGCATTGACGGGCTAGTAATTACAAAGCTTGACGGCAGTGCCAAAGGTGGAGTCGTCGTTGCGATTTCTAAAATTTTTGCCAAGCCAATTTTTGCAATTGGGATCGGTGAAAAAATTGAAGATTTACAAGAATTTAATGCTAAAAATTTTGCAAAAAGTTTGGTTGGAATTAATTAAAATAATTTTAATCATCATCCCAAAAAATATAAGATTTTGTTGCTAAGCTATATGATTGTAGAATTGAAAAGGGTTTTCATCATCCCATTTTTTTAATTATGCCTAATTATGCCAAAAATTTGCACCATTTCATTTTTAATAATTATCTCCCTAAATTTTCGGGAATAAAATAATTCTGCACAAATTCTCCATTTTTATTTTTTTCATTTACTTCCATCGCCAAAGCGATTTCAGCAAGTGAAGCACCCGGAGACGATGATCTCGAAATATTTTCTGAAGAATCTTGACTTCGAGGGGTTAAATAATCTTTATTCGAACTCGAACTAAGTTGAGGCGAAGGATATGGCGTTTGTTTCCTCGCATTCTCTGGAGGAGCTGGCACAATTTCGCTAATATTGGGAGCTCGATAAGGATGCATAGAAGCAACTTGCGAAGCTAAATTTTGAATATTTTGATTAACCGCAGGAGGAATTTTGGCAATTCCTAATTTACTATTTAAAGGACCTTTATAATTATTCATTTAATACATAAATAAATTATTTAAAATAAAAATCATAAATACTTAACGCATTTTTAACAATATTTATCTACAATAAAGAAGAATTTTTAATTTATAAAGAAAATTAATTCTAAAAATGAATAACTTTGCCATAAGCGTCAAGCACGGCTTCATGCATCATTTCCGACATGGTTGGATGCGCAAAAATTGTGTGCATTAAATCTTCTTCGGTTAATTCGGCTTGTTTGGCAATTACAAAACCTTGAATCATTTCGGTTACTTCGGCGCCGATTAAATGTGCCCCCAAAAGCTCTCCCGTCTTTTCATCAAAAAGAACTTTGATTAATCCTTCGGTTTCGCCCATTGCAATGGCTTTGCCATTAGCTAAATAAGGGAAGCGTCCGATTTTTACTTTTTTACCGAGCTCTTTGGCTTTCTTTTCAGTTAAACCTAAAGAGGCGATTTGAGGCATTGAGTAAGTGCATCCCGGAATATTTTCCTTTTTAATCGGATGAACTTTTTTAGCATCATATTTGCCCATTTTACTAGCAATTTTCTCCGCAGAAATAATTCCTTCATGCGAAGCTTTATGAGCTAACCAAGGCGCTCCCGCCACATCGCCAATTGCAAAAATATTCGCTTCAACGGTTTCCATATAACCATTAGTTTCGATGCGACCTTTATCGGTTTTAATTTTAGTTTTTTCTAAACCTAAATTTTCAACATTGGCAACGATTCCGACCGCCATAATTACTTTTTCGGCCTTAATTTCTTCAACTTTTCCAGCGATTTCAATGCTAGCGACAACTTCGCCCTTACCTACTTTCAAAGCCTTCAACGACGCCGAAGTTAAAATTTTAATACCTTGTTTTTCAAAAGATTTACGCGCTAATTTAGAAATTTCTTCATCTTCAACCGGCAAAATATTTTCTGCCATTTCGACTAGAGTAACCTCGGCTCCCATATTGCGATAAAAAGACGCAAATTCCGAACCAATCGCCCCCGAACCAATCACAATTAACGATTTAGGCAAAGCTTTGGCAGTCATCGCTTCACGATAAGTCCAAATATTTTCGCCATCGGTCTCCATGCCGGCGATAACTCGCGCTCTAGCTCCCGTCGCCACGATAAAATAAGAGGCTTCAATTTGCTCAATCTCCTTAGAATCTTTAGTTACAGAAATTTTTTTGGCATCTAAAAATTTGCCATAACCATCAAAAACTTCAATTTTATTTTTCTTCATCAAGCCGGCAACGCCTGAACTTAAACGCTTAGAAACCGCACGCGATCTTTCGATAATTTTAGCAAAATCATGCTGAATATTTTGTGCCGAAAATCCAAATTGATCAAGATTATGCAAAAGATGATTAATCTCGGACGAACGCAACAACGCCTTAGTTGGAATACATCCCCAATTTAAACAAATTCCGCCTAAATGATTGGCTTCAACGATAGCAACTTTTAGCCCTAATTGTGAAGCGCGAATCGCCGCAACATATCCGCCCGGACCCGCACCGATAATACATAAATCAAATTTTTTGGTCATAATTTTTAGTTATTTTGTTATTAATTTTCAGATTTTGAATTTGAATTCGTTGATGTTTTTGATTTAGCGGTTTCATTAACTATATTTTTTTGTGACTCCGAAAAATCTTTAGGTAATGGCGTAGGTGGCGTTAATTTGATATTTGAATCTATAGTTTGAGACAAATTAATATATCCTCTAAAATTCAAATCAATATGATTCTCGTCTTTTTTCATATTTTATAAATTCAATTAATAAATTATCAATATTGAGATTTAGATATAATTCTTTCATTGTTAAAAGAAATTTTCCAGTATTATTATCATAAATATCACAATTGCATATAATAAATTCCATTTGCTTTTTAGGCTCCGAAATCATCGTAATTTTTCCTTGATAAATTCTGTTGTTATTAAAATCATATAATCTTATAAGTGCATATTCCTTAAGCTTCATATGATCGTGAACCCTTGAAACCAAAACATCCTTCTCGCTCTCTCTCTTTGGTGCAATTTTTAAATATGTCATTAATCGCCATATGGGAGTTTTATGAGAAAAATAAACTGATAATGATGCTACAAAAAATGAAATAAGAGTAGTAAAAATAATCATATATAGATCATTTTTATTAATACCGTTATCTAGTATTTTAATAAAATTATTTCCGTCAAAATCTTCAATAAAAAGATAATAAAGTAAATAATTAAAAGCCGAAGCAACAATTGCGTAAACCGCAAAATAGAATTTATCGGTTTGAGGTTTGTTTTTGGAATATTTCATCCAAATTAGCGACCAAGTAAATCCTGGTAACAATATTAAAGCACCTCGGAGAGCTTCAAATGAAATGTTGTTCATGGGTTAATCTATTTATTTTGGTGATTTTAAAAATTATTTTAATAATTATCTAAATTTATTAAATCTTTTTAAATATTCAATCGCAAAATTACCCAGAATGCTAATTGATTTAAGTCAAAACAATTTCTGTCAATTTTGCTTTTTTAACAACTCTAGAGACATCATCTTGGATGGGCATCATATGACGTTTTGGCGAGACCAAACTTTGTATTCTTTGATGGATTTCGATTTCCTTTTGATCGGAAAATGGATCATCAAGAATTTTAGCAATTTTATTTTCTGATTGTGCTTCAACATTATCAAATAATTTCTGAACTTGATTTTGTAAATATATTTTTAAATCGGGGTTAATTTTATCACTGTCAACATCAAAATTATCGCACAAATCATATAAATTTTGAATTGCCTTACCCGCTAATCCAACTTTTATCTCTTTAAAAAGAATTCTTTCGTCGACTACAGAATCTAGTTGTTCTGGATTTTTATCCCCATCGCCTCCTAAAAATAAATTTCGCTCTTCTTTTAAATAAAAATTCAATTCTGGATTTTGTAAACTTGCTATATATCGCCACAGAATTTTAGTAGATTTATACGCACAATTTCTTCTATTTTGAATTTTAGTTGGGATCAATCTTTCCTCACAATTATTCACAATAGAATTTTTATTTTCATCTATCATTATTTTTAGATTAAATTGCTTAATAAGTGCATTTATTGTTTTATTTCTTGTGTTATTTGATAAAAAATCTTGAACAAATTCCTTAGTAAATTCTATATCTATGCAAACCGGGTATTTTTTTACGCCCCAAATATAATCGCTTTCTTTATCAAGGAAATCATTTTTTAAAGAGTTGCCGTCACAATAGCTTATATGAGTAAGTTTGTTAGTTAATTTATCAACATGAAAAACGAAATATGAGAGATGTCTTAGCATTTTCGAGTCATATATAAAAATATTTTCTTTATCAGTTATAATCGGCTCAAAAATGTTAATTTGATCTTCGGTTTTTTTAATCAAATCCAATAATAATTTTTTATTTTGATCCATTTCTTCCGTCACTTCTTTACTAAGCTCGGAAAGCAAATTTTTATAGGTTTCTGATCGAGTTTGAGGCAGGGATCCAAAATCAAATTTAGTATATCCAAACATTACTGGCATAAAATCTTTATAATAATCTGTAAGACTTTTAAACTCTTCTTCGGAAATGTCGCTTGGCGAGTTAAATTGATTTTTATAAATCACATTTATTAAGGATTTTATATCTTTCAAATCTTCGCCTCGAAGCTCATTTTCAAGATATTTTTGAATTAAAAATAGCAAAGGATTTAGATGCAAATCGTTTTCATATTCTAAAGATTCGGGACATAATTTTAATATTTCTTCCAAAGCTTTTATTTTATTATTGGCAATTGCATAAAAAATCGGATGATTTTCTGTATCTTTCAAAGATTTTTTATCATGTTCGATAAAAAATTTAATCATTTCAAGATTTTCACATTTTATTGCATATTCGAGAAGACCAGAGCCATCACTATCTTTTTGTTTTAAAATTTGTGGATTTCGATTAATAATGCGAATCGCAAAAGCATTTTTTTCTTTTTTTATTGCATAAAAAATCGGGAGATACTCTTCTTTGCATTTTTCATCAACAATTTCTGGTTTTTTTTCAATAATATAATCAATTAAATCCAAATTATTATAAAAAATTGCATAAAAAAATGGATTAAAACCCGCATCATCTTTTTGCTTAAGAATTCCTTCATCGGACTTAATAAATTCTAAAGCAATGTCATATTTTTTATTTTTTATGGCGTAAAATATTGGAAAACTCTTAGATTGATCTTTTACATTTAAAACATCGCCATTTTTTGCGATTAATGATTTTATTTCTTCTAATTTATTTTCATCAATTAATTGATAAATATTAGGTTCTTTACCTTTTGATTCTGTAAGACTTAAAAGCTCTTGCATATCATCGTCGCTATCAAAATTTAAATAAGGCTTTTCTGAATCTGAGTTTGAAAAAGATTTATCAACCCTGGAATCAATCTTTGGAATTAAATCTTCGAGATTAGATATCGAAGAAAAAAATTGAAATTTGGGGACATCTCTCATAAATTAATTCTAGTTGTTTTATAGTGTAAATAACTATAAAAAACTATTAAAATTTATTTAAATTTGAAATTAATGTTTTAGTTATAAAGTAATATATTTTAATTGACTTGTTTTGGTATTTTAACTTGATCAAAATTCGAAGAAAAAAATGAAGCGTTTATCAACAAAAAAATTCCAAAAAAACCCAAACCTTATCGCGGGTTTCTCGCGTTAAAAAAATAGCCTAAACGGCTATTTTTAGCGAATAACGGGACAAGGAGCGAATGCGACGCGGTCCCAGTCGCGGAGTCGTCTTCGAAAATCAAAATGAAATTTTGATTGAGAAAAGCGACGAAGCCTTGCGATAAATTCGGTCGCATCATTTAAGAGTGAAAGATGGTATTACTCTTGGGAGAGTTTGCGAACCTGATCATCGGCAATTAATGCATTTACAAACTCATCAAGTTCGCCCATCATCACCTCGTCAATCCTATAACTCGTGAGGTTAATACGATGATCGGTAATGCGACTTTGTGGAAAATTATAAGTGCGAATTCTTTCGCTACGATCACCACTGCCGACTTGCTCTTTACGCTCAAGCGCTCGCTCTTTTTCTAGTCGTGACCTTTCGGCTTCGTAAATTCTCGAACGCAAAACTTTCATAGCTTTTTCGCGATTTTTAATTTGCGATTTTTCATCTTGCATCGAAACCACAACTCCTGTCGGAATATGCGTAATTCTAACCGCCGAATCTGTTGTGTTGACTGATTGCCCTCCAGGACCCGACGAACGAAAAACGTCGATTCTCAAATCTTTTTCTTCGATTTTAATATCAACTTCCTCGGCTTCAGGCAAAACGGCGACGGTTGCCGCCGAAGTGTGAACTCGTCCCGCGCTTTCAGTTTCAGGGACGCGTTGGACGCGATGTCCACCCGATTCAAATTTTAAACGAGCGAAAACTCCGCGACCGGCAATGATTGCCGAGGCTTCTTTGTAGCCTCCAAGCCCCGTGTCGGCGATCGCCAGAATCTCAAATTTCCATTTTTTCTTTTCGGCATAACGTTGATACATGTGAAAAAGTTTATAAGCAAAAAGTGCCGCCTCCTCGCCTCCTGTGCCTGCTCTCACCTCAATAATCGCGTTTTTTTCATCGGCGGAATCTTTGGGTAAAAGTGTGACTTTAATTTGATGTTCAAGCTCGGGAACTTTTTTCGAAAGCGTAAATTTTTCCTCCTCAAGCATGTCGCGCATTTCCTTGTCGAGACTGCTATCGGCGAGCATCGCCTCAACATCTTTAGCTTCTTGTTGAGCAATTTTATATTCGTGAATCGACGCCACAACTTCTTGCATATCGGAATGCTCTTTAGAAATTTTAGCGAAGTTCTGCCCTAGATTATTAGGGTCTTGAAGCTTTTTTTCAAGCTCATTAAATTTAGCAACAATGCTATCAAGTTTTTGATTTAGGGACATAGTTTATTTAGAAGATTTTATTTTAAAAACTTCATCAATTAGAAATTTTTTAAAATTATTTAACGATTCATGATTGTAGTCAATCCATTCCGTAAGATTATGTTTTGACAAATCTTTATTAAAAGATTTTAATAAAATTTCCATTTGAACTTTAGGCATTTTATTTTCAGCAATTTCAGGTTTTGGATATTGTTTTTGTAAACAATTTTGAAATGGTTTTAAACATTTATCAAGCTTGTCTTTGTAATCTTCATTAAGCGATTTAATAAATAAATCTTCCAATTGACCAAAATCCTGTTTATCGTGAAAAGGCATAATGTAATGTAAAATTTCTACATTTTTATAAAAATCATTTGATTGAATTTCTTTGATAATTTCTTTTATTTTTTCATCAACATATATAAAACCCGCAGGCTGACCTCTCTGATTTTCAAGCTCAGAATCGGCATCAATAATCAATACCAAAGTAAATTTGTTTTGATTATTTTCGTTAAGAAAGGCCTCAATATTATTGACCTTAAAAAAACTTGCCTTTCCTCCATTAACATTATTTATTTGCTTAACTTCGTAATTTTTATAATTAATTTTTTCATTTTCTATAAATTGTTTTAAAAAATCTTTAATAAATTTTTTATCGGTTGATCCTTCAACCAAAAAACCATAATCTGTTATGAATGATTTATTTTCAGGGTTTTTATTTGTCATATAATTTGGTGATTATCTGGTTTCCATTTGATTTTCAATTCTTGCATTTAGCAAAGCTTGATTATATCTGAAACACTTAATTTCATTTTCGAATTTAATTAGTTTAGAGATATTAAAAACATCATCAAATTCTCCTTTTTTTGGATATAACTTTGTTCCACATTCGAGGATTGATTGCAAGGCTTCATAAGAATGCGTCGTGGCAAAAAGTTGAATGTTTTTTTCTTCGCATAATTTTAGCAATTGCTCCCAAAAAATATCTTGTTTATCGTAATATAAACCATTATCGATTTCATCGATGCAAAGAAGAGTTGGCAGATTTTTCTTACTTGCCAAATCTATGGTTAAAAGTATATCAAAAAACTTTTTAAAACCATTGCCCAAATCTTCTAAATAAACGGTGAAATCATTTTTACGAAAAACTAAAAATGAAGCAGAAATTAATTCTATTTTTTTTAAATCTTTTTCAAAATTTTGCACAATTTTTAGGTATTTTTCATCAATCTCGTTGGATTCTTTAAGATTTGCCAATTCTTTTAGCTTTGACCATTTGTTAATTATTTCACGATTACTTGGAGTCTCATCGCATAAAAAAATAACTTGATATTCTTGAAAATCTTTAATTTCTGAATCATATGTACCAAGGGATGAGAAGCCAATTTTTTGAGCATTTTTTTGATTATTAAATTTATATTCCCACAACAAACTATGCGCTTCAATTAATTTTTCATCTTCAGAAATGGGTTTCAATTTCTCATCATGTTCAATAAATTTTTCAATTTTATTCGATTTAAAAATTTTTAATTCTAATTTTTTTAAATCTGATTGGGTTTTATCGCCTTCAAATTCAGCATTAATTTCAATAATATTTGAAGAAATTTTTTTAAAAAATAATGAAAGAAATTGCAACATTGAAATAAAAAAATTAGCTATAGTGTCATAATTTTTTAAAATATTAAAATCCCCCACTAAGCATTTTCTACTTTCCATAATCTTAAAATGATCCCTCAAACTCGGCGACAAAAACCCTACAGCCTCTAGCACGCTACTCTTGCCCGAATTATTATCGCCGACGAAAATATTCACTCTTTTCAAATCTTTAAGGTGAAAATTTTCGAAACAACGGAAATTTTTAATCGTTAAATTTTTCAAGATGTTTTTTTTGCTGGTTTTTTTTGCCATAATTTATAAAAATTAAAGAATTATTTTGACATAATTTTTCTTGCCAAAATGATTAAATGGTGCTTTATTAAAAGCCATTTTAGCATAAATAGCAATATTTTATTTGGCAAAATTAATTCAATTTTTTAATCATGACCGCAAATTTTTATATCACTTCGCCGATTTATTATGTAAATGATTCGCCTCATATCGGACATGCTTACACCTCGATTGCGTGCGACGCCATGGCACGATTTCACCGCTTAAAATCGCATCAAGTTTTTTTCTTGACGGGCACTGATGAGCATGGGCAAAAAGTTGAAAAATCTGCGTTAAATAAAGCAAAAAATCCGCAACAATTTTGCGATGAAGTTTCGCAAAAATTTCGTGATTTAACCAAAACATTAAATCTCTCGAATGATGATTTTATTCGCACCACCGAAGAGCGTCACAAAAAAACCGTCGAAAAATTTTGGAATATTTTAGAAAAAAATGGCTTCATTTACAAAGATATTTATGAAGGTTGGTACGCCGTTCGCGACGAAGCTTTTTACGGCGCTGATGAAATTGTCGATGGCAAGGCACCTACGGGCGCCGAGGTTACTTGGCATCGCGAAGAAAGTTATTTTTTCCGTCTTTCGGCTTTTCAAGATAAATTATTGGCACTTTACGACGCCGTTCCCGACTTCATTCGCCCTATTTCTCGCCATAATGAAATCGTTAATTTTGTTAAATCCGGCTTGAAAGATTTATCAATTTCTCGTACTTCTTTTTCATGGGGAATTAAAGTTCCAAATGACGAAAAACATGTGGTTTATGTATGGCTTGATGCCCTCACCAACTACCTCTCCGCCCTTGGTTTTGCTGAAGAAAACATGAATTATAAAAAATTTTGGAATGATGGTTTTAATTCGCCACTTCACATCGTCGGCAAAGATATTGCAAGGTTTCACGCCATTTATTGGCCGGCTTTTTTAATGGCCGCCGAAATTAATGTGCCTTATGGCGTCTACGCCCACGGCTGGTGGACCAATGAAGGACAAAAAATTTCTAAATCCGTCGGCAATGTTATCGACCCACTCACCGAAATTGAGTGGATTCAATCTTTTGGTTGCGAAAATGCCACCGCCGTCGATTATTTTCGTTTTTTTTTATTGCGCGAAGTCCCATTTGGCAATGATGGCGACTATTCTCGCACGCATTTAATTACTCGCGTCAACGCTGAGCTTGTCAATAATATCGGCAATCTTGTTCAGCGCAGTTTGGCGATGATTTACAAAAATTGTGAAGGTAAAATCCCTGCGGGAGTAGAGCATTCGCATACTCACATCGAGCCTTTCATCGAAAATTATTTTCAAGCTTTCGACGATTTAGCCTTTGATAAATCCATTCAAGCCGTGGTTGATTTTGCTAATTTGGTCAACAAAAAATTCAACGACACCGCGCCGTGGAATTTGAAAAAATTAGGAAAAATTGACGAGATGAACGCCTCGCTTCACGAAACCGCCGAAGCACTTCGCCTCATCGCCATTTTGCTTACACCCTTTGTTCCCGTAAGTGCCAACAAAATTTTAGATTTACTCAATGTCGAAAATAATAAACGTGATTTTGCTAGTCTTACCGATTTTTTAAAAGTTGGACATTCGATTAACGAGCCGAAGGCTGTGTTTCCAAGGTTAGAGATTGCATAATTCACAAAATAAAAAATTATTGCGAATACGGCGGTTTAATCACCGCGGAAGTTCTTTGCGTTAAAGAAATAGCCTAACCGGCTATTTTTAGCGAGGAACGAGATCAGAAGCGAAGAGACACAATCCCAGTCGCGAATCTTTTTCCCAAAATTTGCGTAAGCAAATTTAATTTAAAATAAATGTTTTTTTAAGTCGCGAAATGACAAAAAATTTAGAGGAAATTCTAGAAAAACATGAGCGACACTTAAAAAAATTGTTACAAAAAAACCCAACCGATAATCGATTACATAAAAAATTAAAATAGCCAAATATAATCCCAAAATTACCAACATTTTTTGCTTTGGAAGTTTATGCCATTTAATAATTTCTACTTTCGAAAACCAATTTAAATAATGATAGGTGTAGGCGAAACCGATAAAACTTTGAACGCTATTATTTCCCCCTAATTCGTTGCGCAATTCCAAAGAAAATATATTGCTAATCGTATTATTCATCGAAGTAAAATTCTTTAGACTCAAAATATTATGCGCAAAATTAGAGATTTCGTAATGAGCATTCTCAATAAAAAAAAGTGCAAAACTACAAACTAAAAAAATTATAAAAGTAATAAAGCCGGATTTTGATTTAGAGGCGATTGCACCATTGAGCATGAATATCCCGGTGAATAGCCAAACATGAATAACGGTTATAAGCAAAACATTACAAAAAACTTCATAAAAAAATATATTTTTCAAGATTGAGGCAACAAAAAATATCGCAATAAATAATAAAAATAATTTTATAAAAGAGCGCTGAAAGCACAATATTCCAGCTCCGCAAAAGGTTACAAAAACTAATAATGAGATAAAATTATTAATATATTTTTCACTAAATTCAATCTTATTGAAATTATCCGAATAGAATTTTATAAAAAATAAAATCGCCACAAAGGTTGCGATTGTCACAAAAAAATTTCGTCGATGCGAACTATTTAAGAAAAAATTTTTTTTATCAAGCCATGCAATTTCACTTAGATAATGAATTGGCCCCAAAATTGCATAAGCAAATAAAAATAATTCAAACGGAATTATTATCGCGAAACCAAAAGACACAAGGACTAAAGCGGTATTAATATTATCGATATTACTTCTAAATAAATTACTTATCATATTTTTAATATTTATTCATAATATATTAGCAAAAAAGGAATGATGCATTTATCCACAAACAAAATTATAAAAAAACTTAAAAACTCATCGCGAATAAAGCGATTTACTCGCCGTGAAGCGATTCAAAAGAAAGCTAAATTTGCGCATGCAAATTTAATGACGAAACCTAATAAATTCGGTCGCACCATTTAAGAGTGGATGCGGTATTTTAGCGTTTATATTTTTTCATCACCATCAATGCCACAACATTAAAAGCAAAAGTGAAAACAAAAAGTGTTAACGCCAAAGCGAAGGCTGACAAGGTTTTTGGGCTGTTAAATTCTTGATCACCAACTAAAAGCGTAACGATTTGCGCCGTCGCCGTCGTTACGGAATCAAGAGGATTGAAGCTCAATTTGGCGACCAATCCCGCGGACATAACCACGATCATGGTTTCGCCGATTGCGCGTGAAACCGCTAAAATTATGGCACCAATAATGGTCGGCATCGCCGTAATTAAAACGACTTTTTTAATCATTTCCGATTTAGTGCTTCCAAGCGCCAAAGCCCCGTCTTTCAAGCTTTGCGGAACTGAAGCGATGGCGTCGTCGGTCAAAGAAAGCACAAAAGGAATAATCATCACGCCCATGACGAAGCCAGCCGAGAGACCACTTTCCGCCGACATTTCAACGCCAAAACTATTGAAAAAATTTTTGAAAAAAGGGGCCACGGTGGTGACGGCGAAATAGCCATAAACCACTGTCGGCACGCCCGCCAAAATTTCCAAAATCGGTTTCAAAATATCGCGAGTTTTAGGATTAGCATACATTCCCAAATATATCGCCGACATAATACCAATCGGCACCGCCACCGCCATCGCCACCAAAGTTATCAATAATGTTCCAAGAAAAACTGGGACGATACCAAACGAGCTGGCGCCAACTTCTTGCTCGGCGGTAATTGCCATTTGCGGATTCCAAGTCAAGCCAAAAAAGAAATCGGTAAATTTTATAATTTCAAAAAAACGTAAAGCTTCAAATAAAATTGAAACGCTAATGATGAGGGTAATTAAAATTCCGATGCCCGCAGTGATTGACAAAGTGCCGATTTGAAATTTTTCAAAATGTTTTTTGGCGTTGAAATTTTTCTTAAATAAAAATTTTATTATGAAAAAATTGGCGAAAATTATGGCAAAAATTAATAAAATTTTTGTAAAAAAAACTAAATTTGTAACGAGTAAAATTAAAAATAAAACCACCGACCACAATATGAAACAGTAAGAGTAATGGCTTGTAAGCGAGCTAAATCTTTGTTTACCAAAAAAATTAATTCGCTGTTTTTTTAAATTATTGTTAATTACAATCGCCGAAATTACGATTGCCAAAAAAAATATAAAAAATAATGTCATTTTAAAAAATGTTTGAGTTTTCTAACAAAAAAATATTACCAAAAATTCGACTCTTTCTCGATATAAAACTCGATTTATCTAGCGATATTTTAAATCAAAAACTTCAAATTAACAACAATGATTTTGATTATTTAATCAAAGTGATGCGACAAAAAATTGGCGATAAAATCATGATTTTCAACGGTTTTGACGGTGATTTCATCGGCAAAATAATTGATATACAAAAAAAATCTTTAACTTTACAACTCACCGAAAAAATCAATGATTTAAGAAAATCTCCAAACATAACTTTAGCCTTTGCGCCCGTTAAAAATGTACGAATTGATTTCGTGGCGAGCAAGGCGTGCGAACTCGGCATCAGAAATTTCCAACCAATAATTACTCACCGAACTATTGTTGATAAAATTAATGAAGAACGCTTCAAAGCCAATATTAAAGAGGCTTGCGAGCAATGTGGACGCAATGATTTTCCGCAAATTTTTTCGATAAAAAAACTTGATAATTTACTCAAAGAAAATTTGGAAAATAAAATTTTAATTTTATGCGATGAGTCAGGAAATGGCAAAAAAGCCAGCGAAGTTCTTGCCAATATTTCACCAAAAATTGATCAAGAAATTATAATTTTTATTGGTCCCGAAGGTGGTTTTTCTAAAGAAGAGCTCGCAAAATTACATTCGTTAAAAAATTGTTTTGCCCTAAATTTGGGGCCAAGAATTTTATGCGCCGACACCGCCATGATTTCCGCCCTTACTCTAGTTCAAGAATTTCTCGGCGATTTTAATTTAAAAGCAAATTTTTCATGAAAAATTTATTCAAAATTTTAACAATTTTTTTATTATTAAATGTCGATTGTTTCGCTGTAAATCATGCCAAGAAAACCGAGGAAATTAAGGTCTCGAAGACCCTTCAACCAAAACTCGAAATCACTTTTCTTAACGGAAAAAAATTTAATTTATCTTCGCAAAAAAATCAGAAAACCATAATTGTTTTTTGGGCAAAATGGTGCGGAATTTGCAAACAAGAATTAAAAATTTTAGACCAAATTTATCAAGAAAAAAAGTCGCAAGGACTTGAGGTTGTAGGCATTTCAATTGATGATAAAAAATATTTTAATGATGTCAAAATAATCGCCGATAAATTATCTTTTGGCAACGCTTTTTATGATGATGCAAAAAAAATTAGTTTTGAAATTCCTAAATCAATCCCGACGACCTATTTTCTAGACAAAAATCAACAAATTTTTAAAGTAATTCAGGGTGAGCTTGATGAAGATGAGATTGAGGAAATTATCGCTAAAATTAATTAATTTTAATCGCCCATTTTTTGGATAAATATTTTTCGATATCTTTTCTTTCATTATCAGTGAGTTTTTTTCTAAAAATAATAATTTCATAAAAATAAGCATCAAGATATCGCGATACCGTGGAACCATTTAACCATCTTCCAATATTGAAATTACTGATTTTTTTTATATAATTTGTTACCATCGAACCCTCTGATGAACCATTAAAATAAAGATTAAAAACGTCACCATCAATCATTTCAATTATATAAGGTTTCTTAGCTATAGGCGTTGTTGTGGATAACAAAGTAAGATCGGTTGATAAGGAATTTCGAATGCCATATTGAAATTTACTATTAGTTATATTTATATGAAGTTCTTTTGGTTGCCAAGTGCCCACAGATGTAAAAATTGCCGTGCAACATGAAGTATTTATCGTCTTAAAGTTAACCACAAAAAAAATTGATAATTCAGTGGTTTCAGGAATTGGATTTAAATTTTCAAGATATTGATTGTTTGCCGAGCTAAATTCTATACATGGTAAATTATTATCTACGCAAGATTTTAAAAATTTTGGACGATTATCGCCATTTGAAAATACATAATTATTTTGGGTATTTTTTGGATTAATATCATACCATTTTGTTATTGAAGAGCCATCAAACTCCTCATTATTATCAAAACTTTTTTCAGTAGTTGTTTCCAACCACAATTCCAAATTATCAATACGACCAACTCTTGAATTTTGCGTAAGAGCTCTCGCCGTTGCCAATCTCATATCTTGATATAAATCTATCCCCTGTGAAACGCCTGCTATCAAGATGCCGATAATTAAAATAACCATCGAAAGCTCAACTAAACTAAAGGCTTTTTTGTGGAAATTTTTCATTTATTTTTATTAGTAAATTTGATAAATTTTTTTAAATTATGTTTAAAATTATCTTAAAAATCAAATTTTAATCGACCATTTTTTGGATAAATATTTTTCGACGTCATTTATTTCCGCATCGTTTAAGGCTCTTTTAAAAATTATTAATTCGCCAATATAGCCGTTAAAAAAATAATCGTTAATTGATGGAAGATATTTACCGATTGAAAAATTTGCCGAAAGAGACATATCAATCACTCCACTTGAACCCGAAGATTCTGCTGATTTTTGAGCATTTATTTTGATTATAACATTTGAACCATTTTTTACAAAATTTATAATTTTATTTTGATTTAAAAAATTTGTTAATGTTTGGGTTGAAGTTCTCATTGTCCCAGAAGCGCTTTCCGACCCATAATCTATTAAAACTTTATTTGATTCTTGTGCGTGAGATTGGAATCTATATCCACCACTATACCATCCAAAAGTTGTCGTTGTGGTATCGCCACTAAAATTATTTTGAACTACAAAAACTGTGGCTTGATCTGAGCTTACAATTTCTGAAATTTTAACATTACTGGCGATTAGAAGTTGACCATTATCAAAACGTAGTGCCGGAATATTGTTTATTCCATTTCTCACATAAAATGGCTTGGAAGCTTGAGTTGATTGAGCTACATCGATTCGATTAGATAATTTAAAATTAATATTTTTCCATAAAGCGATTCTGTCGCCATCATTTGGATTGGGCTTTTCGAAACTTTGTTCGGAAGTGCTTTCGAACCACATGGTTAAATCTTCAATGCGATTAACTCGCGAATTTTGCGTAAGAGCTCTCGCCGTTGCCAATCTCATATCTTGATATAAATCTATCCCCTGTGAAACGCCTGCTATCAAGATGCCGATAATTAAAATAACCATCGAAAGCTCAACTAAACTAAAGGCTTTTTTATGAAAATTTTTCATTTATTTGGATTAAAAATATTAAGTGATTTAATTATAAAATTTAGTATTTTTAAAATTAAATTACTTTTAAAATCAATAAATATTTAAAATTTTATTGATTAGTTGCGGGTGCGGAACATTTGCGTCCAACTTGTGATCCGACTTGAAAACTTTTACCGTTTTTTAAATCTTCTAAAATTTGTAAAAAATTTTCGGAGGTTAAATCTTCGGCAAAATCATCATTGATTTGCACTATGGGCGCATTGACGCAAGCCCCTAAACACTCAACTTCTTTGAAAGTAAAGAGTCCGTCGACGGTAGTTTGATCCATTGAAATTCCAAATTTTTCTTCACAAGTTTTGATAATTTTATCAATGCCTCGAAGCATACAGGGTGTAGTTTTGCAGAATTGTAAAAGATATTTGCCGACGGGTTTTAAATTATACATCGTGTAAAAGCTGGCGACTTCATAAACTTTAATTTCAGGCATTTCTAAAATTTCGGCAATTTTAGCAATTACGTCTTTGGAAATCCAATTATCATTTTGTCTTTGCGCTAAATCAAGCAAGGGCATAACCGCTGATTTCTTGCGTTCAGGCGGATATTTTGCCAAAATTTTTTGAATTTTTTCTTGATTTTCTTGGTTAAAAATAAAAGTCATAAATATTTAAAATTATTTAACATTTTTCCAAATCGCTCTTTTGGCGGAAAGTAATAAACCAAAGAGAATACCGAGGAAAATCATGGTGCGAACGCCCATTTTTTTGCGATGCTCTAATTCTGGTTCGGAGGCATATTGCAAGAAATTAACGACATCGATTGTCATTTGTTCCTTGGTGGCAATCGTGCCGTCCTTATATTCAACTTGCCCATCATCATTGATCGGAGAAGGCATAGCGATTTGTCTACCTTCAAAATATGGATTATAATTTTTACCAACCGCCAATTCAAAGCCTTCTGGGGCATCTTTATAGCCGTTTAACAATGAATAAACATAGTTCGGGCCATCGTGGCGAGCCTTGATAATCAAGGATAAATCCGGTGGATAAGCACCACCATTGGCTGATCGCGCCGCTTGCTCATTAGCGTAAGGTCCAACGAATTTGTCGGAAGGCAAACCTGATCGCTCAAACATTTCGCCATCATCATTCGGGCCGTCGGTGACTAAATATTCGGAGGCGATATTTTTAACTTCGGCTTCCGAAAAACCAATATCTTGAAGATTGCGGTAAGACATTAATTTCATGCCGTGACAGGCTGAACACACTTCTTTGTATACTTGATAACCACGTTGAATTGAAGCCCGATCAAATCGTCCGAAAAAACCATCAAATTCCCATTTCATTTTTTTAGGATGAAGAGCTGTTGTGATTTTCGATTCGTCAATTGATGGGTCGACATCGTTGTTTGCGAAGGCTAAACTCGGCAACAATAATAAAACTAAAAAATATTTCTTCATTTTTATAATATTAAATTCTTAATGTTTATGTTTGCTTTTATAGTGCTCGTCAATTGATTCAGGCAATGGCAAGGTTTTTTCAAACTTTGGCAATATCGGCAAAACTAATAAGAAATAAGCGTAATAATACATGGTCGATAAACGTGAAGCCCATACATACCAGCCATCCGCCGGCGATTTTCCGAGCCAGCCCAAAAATACAAAATTAATTACGAAAACGTAAAAAAACTTTTGGAAGGCTGGGCGATAAGCTCCCGAACGCACCTTGCTTTTATCAAGATATGGCAAAAAGAACAATAAAATAATCGCTCCAAACATCATTAAAACTCCACCAAGTTTATCGGGAACGGCGCGCAAAATTGCATAAAATGGCAAGAAATACCATTCAGGCACAATGTGAGCTGGAGTCACGAGTGGATTGGCTGGAATGTAATTGTCAGGATGACCCAAAGCGTTAGGATAAAAGAATAAAAAATAGCCAAAAATTATGAAAAACAACACAAATCCAACCATATCTTTGATGGTGAAATATGGATGAAAAGGTATTGCATCTTTTTTCGATTTCATCGGCACTCCCGCTGGATTATTTGAGCCAGTTGTATGAAGAGCGAGTAGATGAAGAAGCACAATTCCAACGATTAAAAATGGCATCAAAAAATGTAAAACAAAAAAGCGATTTAGAGTTGGATTGTCGACCGAGAAACCGCCCCACAGCCATTGCACGATTGACTCGCCAACAATTGGAATTGCCGAAAATAAATTAGTAATTACCGTCGCGCCCCAAAAACTCATTTGTCCCCACGGCAAAACATAACCCATGAAAGCTGTTGCCATTGTAAGCAGGAAAATGATTATACCCGCCCACCACAAAACTTCTCGTGGTGCCTTGTAAGAGCCATAATAAAGACTACGAATCATGTGTGCGTAAAGTGCCACGAAGAACATCGAAGCGCCAACGGCGTGAATGTAGCGAATTAACCAACCATAATTAACATCACGCATAATGTGCTCGACCGAATCAAAAGCCAGTTTGGTGTTAGGCACGTAATGCATCGCCAAAAATAAACCGCTCAAAATTTGTATCACCAAACAAATTCCGGCGATTGATCCAAAATTCCACCAATAGCTTAAATTTTTTGGATAAGGATGTTTCTTAAGAGTATTTTCAAGGGTCGCGACGATGGGCAAGCGATCATTAATCCAGCCAGCCACCTTAGATTTTTCAGTAATTGATTGATCTAAATCATTATGAATATTATGAAAAACTTCGAGTTCTTCCTTAGGGGTTGAAGGATTCTTGATGTTTTGATTATTTTCGTGTGAAGACATTTTTATCCAATTTTAATTATTTTTTCATTGATAAATTCGTAAGGCGGAATCTCGAGATTTTTTGGCGCCGGACCTTTGCGAATGCGTCCTGACGTGTCATATTGCGAGCCGTGACAAGGGCAAAACCAACCCTTATATTCACCCTGCCCGCCAATTGGAACACAACCCAAATGCGTACAAATACCAATGGTTATAAGCCATTCTTCTTTGCCCGCTTTGACTCGATCGGAATCAAGTTGCGGATCTTTTAATTCAGCAAGTTCAACTTTTTTAGCTTCTTCAATTTCTTGCGAAGTACGTCTTTTAATGAAGACTGGCTTGCCTCGCCACATTACCTTTTTTTCTTCACCAACTTTGATATTGGAAATATCGACTTCAACCGAAGCCAATGCTTGCACGTCTTTCGACGGATTCATGCTATCGACGAAAGGCAAAATTGCACACACCGCACCAACTCCGGCGGTGGCGTAAGCCGCATTTTTAATTAAATTGCGTCTTGATTCATCTTTTGGATTATCGTTATTTTTTATTTCAGACATTTTTGTTTATATAATAAATTTTGAAATATTTCTGTTAATTTTACTTAAGGTTTGTAAATTTATCAACTTGAAATTTATTAATTTTAAAAATCTCCAAATGACCATTTTAAAAATAAAAAAACTTGAAAATTTTCGTGAATTATCTTTACCAAAATATGAGACTGCAGGCAGTGCTGGCATGGATCTAACCGCTTCGATTGATGAAGATATTATTATAAAATCCGGTGAAATTAAATTAATCAAAACTGGAATTGCCATCGCTTTGGAAAAAGGTTTTGAAGCACAAATTCGTCCCCGTTCAGGCTTAGCTTTAAAAAATGGTATCACCGTTTTAAATACACCAGGAACAATCGATTCAGATTACCGTGGCGAAATTTGTGTAATATTAATTAATCATTCAAAGCTTGATTTTGTTGTGTCGCGAGGCATGCGAATTGCTCAAATGATTATCGCTAAATATCAACAAGCCGAAATTATCGAAGTCGAAAATCTCGATGAAACCGTTCGCGGATCCAGCGGATTCGGCTCTACCGGAGTTTAATAAAATTCATGAAGAAAAATTTCAAACATAAAAAATTTGCTTTTTCTTTAGTCGAAATTTCCATGGTTATTTTAATCATTGGCATCCTAATTGCAGGGATTTCCAATGGAATCGATTTATATCAAGATGCTAGATTATCAACCGCTCGAACCCTCACCAAAAACTCTCGAGTCAATCGCATTCCTGATTTAGAATTATGGCTTGAAACCACTCTCGATGAAAGCTTTATTTCCTCGGAAAAAATTCACAATTTGAAAATTTCAACTTGGCTTGATATAAATATTCAAAGCGGTATTAAAAAATCGGTTTTGCAAACAACCGACGCTCAAAAACCTAAATATGTTTCGCGAGCTTTCGACAATTCGATTCCAGCCATTCAGTTTGATGGCTCTACCGATAATTTCCCTTTTAACTCAACTTTTATGAATGGCAGAAATTTCACAATATTCGCCGTTGAACAAAGAAGATCTGCAGACACTCACATTTATTTTATAGGTGGCGGAAGTGGTGTTTTTCACTTGGGCTATTCCAACTCTTCTCTGATAAGAGTTGGTAAATATGGAGTCAGCGATAGTGATTTTTTTGATTACACCATAAATAGCTTCAAAGCTACAGAAATAATTCCACGAATTCACACTTTTATTCTAAGCTCTTCTAATGGCAAAAAATATTGGCTTAATGGCGGAAGCACTCCCGATAAATCGTCAAATAATTTAACAACTTTAAGTAATTTTTCGGGATATATTGGCGTCACTGAATATGGCACCGCAACCCCACATTACTTCAAAGGCGACATTGGCGAAATTATAATTTTTTCACGAGAATTAATAGACAAAGAAAGAATCGATGTTGAAAAATATTTATCGAAAAAATTTAATATTTCTTTGTCATAAATTTAAAATTACTTCGCCAATCTAATAATTTCCTTGATTAAATTTTTTTGCACCGATGATTTGCGATAGTGAATTCCAATGGTGCGAAACGGTGCATTAAAAATTTTTACATAAGAAATTTTGTCGTCGCTACGCACCGCAATTTCGGGAATAAGCGTTATTCCAGTGCCGTTTGCGACCATCTGCCGTAAGGTTTCAAGACTTGTCGCTCTGAAATCTTGATTTTCATAAGCTCTTACAATCGAACAAATTTCCAAAGCTTGGTCGCGCAAGCAATGACCATCTTCGAGCAACATTAATTCCTGATTTTTTAATTCTTTAATTTGTATTTTTGATTTTTTAGAAAATGGATGACCCTTCGGCGTTGCCAATAAAAATTTCTCACTAAAAATTTTTTCGCCGATTAAATTATCGTCGGCAATCGGCATGGCGAGCAAGCAGAAATCAAGTTCTCCACTTTTTAATTTAGCAATTAATTCGTCACTTTTAGCTTCGATTAAAAAAATTTTTAAATGCGGAAATTTTTTGTGAATATTTTTAACAAAATTTGGTAAAAAATATGAAGCCACGGTTGGGAAGGCTCCAATTCTGATTTCGCCCTTGTGAGGATCTTTAGAATTTTTGGCAATCATTTTAATTTCTTCGCTTTCTTGCAAAATAATTTCGGCTTTTTTAATAATTTCGGCACCGACAGGAGTGATTAAAAAATTTTGTTTATCGCGTTCAAAAATTTCAACGCCGAGTGTTTCTTCGAGCTTCTTAATTTGCATACTAAGTGCTGGCTGACTTACAAAAACCTTCTCGGAAGCCCTCGCAAAATTCTTTTCGCGTGCCACTTCAACGATATATTTTAAGTCTCTAAGGTTCATAAGAAAAACTTATTAAAATGATTAAAACAATATATTAAACTTATTAGAAATAAATTAATAATTTTGCAAATTAATTTTTTAAATCAAGTCTTTTTTTTACAATAAAAAATATGAAAATTTTTTAATCAACAAAAGGCTTGCAAATAAAGGAAATAATGAAATATTTTTTATTAAATTAACAAAATAATAATTTCAAATTACAAAAATATGAAAAATCATCAAACCTTAGAAGCTTTGGAAAATATTTTAGCTGGATCTTACTTGCTCATGCTCAAAACGCAAAATTATCATTGGAATGTGGTCGGCGAAAATTTCAAACCACTTCACGAATTATTTCAAATTCAATATGAAGAATTATTTACCGCAATTGATGAAATTGCCGAACGTATTCGCGCTTTGGGATCTAAAGTTGATGGTTCTTTTGAAAATTTCAAAAAACATAGCGAATTAAAAAATGCTAATAAAGATTTTTCTGCCAAAGAAATGGTCAAAGATTTAATTGCTGACAATGAAACTTTGGTTAAAAATTTACACAAAGCCATCAAAACCGCACAGGCTGAAGGCGATGAATCAAGTGCCGATATTTTTATCCAACGCGCTAAATCTCACGAAAAAACCATTTGGATGTTGGTTTCTAGTAATTAATTTTAAATTACAGCTTTACATTTAAATGTTTAACACATAAAAAAGATAATTATTTTCTAATTATTTCTAATATTTATTCATAAATTAATTATGTGGGATGGTTTTTTTGATAGTATTTTTAAAAATATTAATACGGGGCTTAGTGGAGCAATTGCCACTTTAACCACTTCCCCTCCACCTGCCCCGCCACCTCCTCAAGTGGAAACTTCACAAAACCAAGAATTGGTTGCAAATGCGCTAGCAAGAATACCAAAAGCTGTCGATCTAGAAATAGCTCAAGCTATTAATAATGCGGAAAGAGATAAAATGGAATTATTTAGTAATTTAATCGCTAACCCCTATGATTATCCCGAACTTTCAGAAGGTAATAAAATACTTTTCACGCAAGCTGTAATTGAAGATTTAATCAGATTGCAAAAACCTGATCAAACCAATAAAAATAAAGACCCAATAAATTCAATTATAGATAGAATATCAAATGCGGGAAATAATAGCTTTATTGATAAAAACGAAGCTATTGTGATTTCAAATTATTATGTTGACTTACATCAAGCTACAGAAAAGCAAATTCCTCTAGAAACAAAACAACCTTCGAATTTTCAATGCCGAAGAGGTGACGATCCGAAAAATGGGCGCGCTGGAGGAGATACAACAGGTCGTCGTTCGAAAAGCACTCCTGCTCCTCCCCCTCCGCTTTTTCCGCATTCGCGAAGGAGCAAAAATCGCACTCATGCTCAAGGGCAAAATACAGCAATGCATAGTAGAATGGTTGTGCATATTTTACATACACAGGAAGTTGCAACAAATCATCCCGCTAGCTTAAAACCCATAACTAATTTACCTATAAATCATTCTGTTCAATCGCAAACACGTCTCACCGGTCGGGACGCTAGAAATCAAGTTCTTAGAAATGGTATGAGACCCACCGATTTTAAATCTGGCGATGCAGCAAAAGCAAAAGAACGGGATTTGGAAAATATTGGAAAAAAATTAGCTAGATTAGAATTTGCATTATCTCAAATTAAAATAAGAAAAGACCATCTAAATATGGTAAGAGATCGTCCTCAGTATGGATCTCATAATCCACATAGGACGGAAGAATATAGAAATGCAGGTTCAAATATACAAAATGACATCAATACTTTGAATAAAAGTTTATTAGAATTATATACTAATGATGAATTTAAAAAAGTACATGCTACAAAAAGAAGTGAATTACTAAAATTAAAAAACACTCCGAGTGCAAGACCCAGTGCAACATTGGTAGCAAAACAAGTATATTCTGGTTATTTAACAAGACAATAAATTCGCCATTTCAGCGAACTCTAAATTTTCCTTCTTGATGAATTACGCCACTTCATTTTATAAAAACACTCGCAAAGCCAACAGGATCTAGCTCCCCCCCTTGAGGGCTTACAAACCTACACTTTATAATAACACTCGCAACATCAACGGGCTGTAGCTCCCCCCTTGAGGGCTTATACCACCACAAATTTCTACAAACTCTTAAAAGGCTTCGAACTTGTGAGAGAGTTGATGATAGATTGTGTCTATATTCCGATTTTTTTTCTCGCTCATTTTTAATTAATTTAAAATGTCAAAAATCATATCTTATCATACGAAATTTTTTCGACTTTAGCACCGCCATGAGTAACGGCACCATAGCGCGGGGAGCCTACAGTTTGACTGTATTTCCACAATGCTCCCGCAGTGTAATCATTAATTCTCGGTTGCCATAATTTGCGACGATTGGCAATTTCTTCATCGGAAATTAAAACATCGATCGAGCCATTTTGGGCGTCGATTTTAATTTTATCACCATCTTTTAAGAGTGCGATAACGCCTCCAACCGATGCTTCGGGGCTAACATGCCCAACACAAAATCCTCTTGTTCCGCCTGAAAATCTACCATCGGTAATCAAGGCAACTTTGCTCCCCATGCCCTGCCCGTAAATCGCCGCCGTTGTCGCCAACATTTCACGCATTCCCGGGCCACCTTTTGGACCTTCATAGCGAATTACTAAAACATCGCCTTCGTGATAATCCTTACGCTCAACTGCTTTGAAGCACTCTTCTTCCGAATCAAAACAACGGGCATTGCCGATAAAAACTAAATCATCATCTTGCATTCCCGCCACTTTGACGACGGCGCCATCGCTGGCTAAATTGCCTTTAAGCACAACAACTCCGCCGGTCGGTGATAGTGGTTTACTTGGCAAATAAACCACATCTTGCTCGGTGTTAAATTTTATGTCGCGTAAATTTTCCGCCATAGTTTTGCCGGTGACGGTCAAGCAATCGCCGTGGATAAAGCCGGCATCGAGCAAAATTTTCAAAATCATTTGCACCCCGCCCGCTTCATGTAAATCTTTGGCGACATATTTTCCACCCGGTTTCATATCGGCGATGTAAGGAGTTTTTTTAAAAATTTTAGCAATTTCAAAAATATCAAAATCGATTCCGCATTCATTGGCGATCGCCGGCAAATGCAACACTGCGTTGGTCGAACCACCTGTTGCCGCCACAATTGTCGCGGCATTTTCTAAAGCTTTGCGCGTAACAATATCACGTGATTTAATGCCAAGTTCAATTAAATTCATCACCGCCCTGCCCGAGTGATAAGAATATTCGTCCCTTGATTCATAAGGCGCGGGAGCACCTGATGACCCAGGTAAAGCCAAACCGATTGCCTCGGAAACGCACGCCATAGTGTTGGCGGTAAACTGCCCTCCGCATGCTCCAGCCGAAGGACAAGCGACTTTGGTTAATTGAGCTAAATCTTCTTCCGACATTTTGCCAGCATCTCTTTGACCTACAGCCTCAAAGACATCGACGATTGTGACATCTTTGCCTTTAAATTTCCCTGGTAAGATCGAACCGCCATACATAAAGACCGAAGGGATATTGAGACGACACATCGCCATCATCATTCCCGGTAAAGATTTATCGCATCCAGCCAAGCCCACCAAGGCGTCGTAGCAATGACCACGCACCGTTAATTCGATTGAATCGGCAATAACTTCACGCGAAACTAAAGATGATTTCATGCCTTGATGTCCATTGGCAATGCCATCGGTAACCGTTATGGTTGTAAATTCACGAGGCGTGCCACCAAAATCTTTTACGCCTTTTTTGGCGGGTTGGGCTTGACGCGAAAGCGCAATATTGCAAGGCGCCGCTTCGTTCCACGCACTTACAACGCCAACGAAAGGCTTTTGAATATCTTCTTCGCTTAAACCATCGGGATATAAATCGGTTTTAATATTGTAAAGCATAGTTTTGCGTCCTTCACAGCCGTGAGAGCTGGTTACGTAGCGTGAAGGCAATTTTGATTTATCAAATTTTTTGGTCATATTAATTAAAATTCTTTGGTTTTAAAATTAAAATGTTGTAAAAATCTTACATCATTTTCAAAAAACATTCTAAGGTCGGTGATACCGTATTTAAGCATGGCGAGGCGTTCAATGCCAATGCCAAAAGCAAAGCCTTGAAACTCATCGGGATTGATTTGACAATTTTGTAAAACCTTGCGATTAATCATGCCACAACCCAAAATTTCCATAAATTTATCGCCCTTGCCAATTTTGATTTTGCCATTTTCAATCGAATAATTGATATCGACTTCTGCTGAAGGCTCTGTAAAGGGAAAGAAACTTGGACGCAAACGTAATTCTAAATTTTTTACTTCAAAAAATTCTTCTAAAAAATTTTCCAACGTTGCTTTTAGATGCCCCATATTAACATTTTTATCAACGACAAAGCCTTCAAATTGATGGAACATCGGCGTATGCGTTTGATCAGAATCGCGACGAAAAACTCGTCCCAAAGCACAAACTTTTAACGGAGGCTTGGTGTTTAGCATCTTACGTATTTGCGTGTTGGAAGTGTGCGTTCGCAATAATAATTCAGAATTTTGTAGATAAAAAGTATCTTGCATTTGGCGTGCTGGATGGTCTTTTGGCATATTCAACGCCGTGAAATTATGAAAATCATCTTCGATTTCAGGACCGCTGGCAAACTCAAATCCGAGACGTGAAAAAATTTGCTCAATCTCAAACATTACTTTATTTATTGGATGAATAGAGCCTTGATTTTCTTGACGCACCGGTGCCGAAATATCAATTTTTTCACCACTTAATTTTTGATTTAATTCTAAAATTTCAAAATAATTTTTTTTGTCGTCAATTTTTTGCGAAATAAAATTGCGAATGTCATTAATTTTAGCGCCGAAAGCTTTTTTTTCCTCCGCCGTTAAATTTTTTAATTGACCAAATAAATCATTCAATGCCGATTTCTTGCCAAGAAAATTAACGCGCAAATCATCGATTTGCGATTTATTTTCAACATTTTCAAATTGCGAATTGAAATCAGATAAAATATTTTCTAAACTCATATGTAAGGGATTATTTTTTATTTTCGTAAATCAAACACTAAAATTATTTTTATGTCAACAAATTGGTTTGGAGCTTTTACTTTGCTCAAAAAAGAAGTTTATCGTTTTCTAAAAGTTTATCACCAAACTTTATTTTCTCCCGTCGTCAATATTATTTTATTTTTGGCGGTTTTTAATTTGTCGGTGGGATCTCACATTCAAACCATTGAGGGCGTTGACTTTGCCATTTTTATGTCAGCTGGTTTAATCATGATGGCGTCAATTCAAAACTCTTTCGCCAATTCATCCTCATCTTTCGTAATGGGTAAAGTGATGGGACACATTGTTGATTATTTAATCCCTCCACTCGGCGCTTTTGAACTACTTTTCGCCTTCACATTGGGCGCCATTATTCGCGGAATTTGCGTTGGAATTGTGGCTTATTTAACGATTTTAATTTTTGTTCCACTTGGTTTTTATAATTTTTTTATCGCTTTTTTCTATTTATTTCTGGGCTGTATGTTGCTAGGGCTTCTAGGCGTCTTATGCGGTGTTCTTTCCGATACTTTTGATCAAATGTCGGCGATGACAAGTTATGTTATCACTCCCCTCACCTTTCTTTCGGGCACTTTTTATTCGACCAATGCTTTGCCTGAATTTTGGAAAACCGTTTCGCATTTTAATCCGTTTTTTTATATGATTGATGGCTTTAGATATGGCATCACGGGACATAATGACGGCAATTTAATGATTGGCACAATTTATATTTTAATCATCAATTTAATTCTCGGAATCATTATTTACCGCATGCTTAAAATTGGCTATCGCATTAAACATTAAACGCTTATAATAAAATTATTTTTTTTAATTTTTAAAAAAAATCTTGTAAAATAATTTTTTAATAAAATAATTGTTGCTAGATATTTTTCTTAATTTTTAATAAATTAATTTTCATCAATAAATAAAACCTAAGCACCATGAGTATAAAATCTAAAATCCTTCAAAATCAACCAACTTCAAAAAAAGATGTCATCGACTGGCTCCAGCTCTGTCGAAGCGACAATGTTGGCCCAATTACTTTTTTCAAAATTCTCGAACATTTTGGATCGGTTGAAACTGCCTTGTTAAATTTCGATGAATTTTTAAAATTATCACCAAATCCAAATAAAATAAAATTATGTGATCGTTCAGTGGCGGAAGAAGAGTTTGAAAAAAATGAAAATTTTGGTGCCAAAATTTTAACTTTTAGCGATCCTCAATATCCACAATTACTTCGTGAAATTCCCGATGCCCCACCTTTAATCACGGTTAAAGGCGATCTCGAATTATTATCTCAAGAAAAAATTGCCGTGGTCGGACCAAGAAATGCCTCCTTTAACGCTCTTCTTTATGCCAAAAAATTTACTCTTTTGCTCGGACAAAGTTCAGTGGTAAGCGTTTCTGGAATGGCTCGTGGAGTTGATACCGCCGTTCATGAAGCTTCAATTTTAAGTGGCACCATTGCAGTTTTGGCGGGAGGAATTATTAATATTTATCCGCAAGAAAATAATAAACTTTATCAACAAATTTCTGAATGTGGCGTAATTTTAAGCGAAATGCCTTTTGGCTTTACTCCAAAAAGCTCGAGCTTCATTCAACGCAATCGTTTAATTTCAGGCTTGGCGGTGGCAACAGTTGTGATTGAAGCTGGTCTTAAATCTGGAAGCTTGGCAACCGCAAGATTTGCTTTAGAGCAAAATCGCGAAGTTTTTGCCGTTCCCGGATCGCCTTTCGACCCTAGATGTCAGGGCACCAATCGCCTCATTAAAGATGGCGCCAATATTATCACCGAAGTCGAAGATGTTTTAAATGCTACGACTAAAAAAAACTATTATGTTAAAAAAACTGCTCAAATTTCTCAAATAAAAAAAGAGTATAATTTTTCCAATGATCAAGTTTTTGGAGCTCAAGAAGAAATTTTACAAAATCTTAATTCGGAACCAACTAATATTGATTCATTAATTTCAGAATTACAAATTCCAATAAACCTCTTTAACACTGCTGTTATGGAACTTGAAATCGATAATAAAGTTGCGGTTAATTATGGTAAAATTGTTAAATTGATGGAAGGTTAAGCACTTTCGTCGCTTCAAATTATAAGAAACGGTAAGCCTAAGGGCCCTAACTCCGCCCCTTACAAACCTACATTTTATAAAGCCATAAAAATCTCAACTTAATCCGTGAAATTTGCGAATTTTTTCAATTAAATTTTTATAGATTTCATCGTGAGGAATTTTTTCTAAAATCCAATCATAAATCAACATATCATCTTCATCTAAAAATTTCTCGCACAGCTCTAATCCAAGCTCGGAGAGGCTTTCTTTATTGGCGACAAAAAAATCGCCAAGTAAAAAATCGGTTTCTTTGCAACCGCGATGGACTGCCCGATAAATAATTTTTTTAAGTTGATTTTCTGTCGACATTGTTAAAATATTTTTGAATTTTTTCTAAAGTTTTAGTTAAATTATTGCCACAATATTCAACGGCGGGAGCATTGCCCCACACAGGTTTTGGGAATGTTGCGTCATTTTTTTTTCGAGCGATTACATGAATATGAAGTTGCGAAACGACATTGCCCAAATTAGCGATATTTAATTTATCGCATTCAAATTCTTTTTTTAAAATTTCCGCCACAAAATTAATTTCTTTTAACAAAATAATTTGATCGTCAAAACTAAGATCAACAATATCTTTTAAATTATTTTGCCTCGGAACCAAAATTAGCCAAGGGTAATTGGCATCATTCATTAAAAGAACTTTACATAATTCAAGATCGCCAATAAAAAAACTATCTTGTTGTAATTTTTTATCCAAAATAAACATAAATTTGTTTGAGAATTTAATTTTATAAATAGAATCACACTTTATATCAATTATATTTTTTTTGAAGTGCTAAAATCACTAATTATCAACAACATTGTTTTGATTGACAAAGCGGAAATTGAATTCGAAAAAGGCTTGTGCATTTTGTCGGGCGAAACGGGCTCGGGCAAATCAATTTTACTCGATGCTCTTGGTTTGGCGATCGGCTTTCGATCCAACAGTCGCCTAATTGGAAGCCATGATAATAAATCGAACGTTATCGCCGAATTTGATATTTCTTCAAATCCGCAATGCCAAGAAATTTTAGTCTCAAATGAAATTAGTAATTCTCAAAATCCGCATCAACTCATTATCCGACGCACACTTTCCGAAAATATTTCGAGTAAAGTTTTTGTAAATGACGTGCCGATTAGCGTAAATTTACTCGCTAAAATTGGCGAAAGTTTGGTGGAAATTCATGGTCAACATGAACAGCGAGGACTGCTCAATTCCGCTAATCACTTGATAATTCTCGACGAATTCGCTTCCAATCAAAATCTTAATAAAGATTTGAAAAAAATTTATGATGAGCTCTCAAAAATTGATAATCAAATTGCGGATTTTGAAGAAAAAAAATCGGCGATTGAACGTGAAAAAGATTATCTCGAACATGTGATAAATGAAATTAACGACGCTAAAATTTTTGAAAATGAAGAGCAAATTTTAGTGCAAAAAAAAGATCATTTAATTGCCAAAGAAAAAATTTTGAATTTTATTGCCGATATTAAAAATTCTTTGACGGAAGCAAGCTCAAGCTTGTTTCAATCGCAAAAAGTTTTATCACGAAATCATAATTTGATCGAAAATTTTTTGAAAAGTGAAGCCGAAAATTTTTTCTCTTTAAGCGAAAAAACCGATATTCAAATTAATGAAATCGAAGATTCGATAAAAAATCTTGAACAAATTTGCAAAGAATTAAATTCATCGCAAGATTCCAAAGATGAAATTGAAGAACGTTTATTTATCATTCGCAATTTGAGTCGCAAATTTAATTGCAACGCCAATGAATTGCAAAAATTAGCTCAAGATTCTCAAACAAAACTTAGTAGTTTAAATCATGAAGAAAAATTGTCGCAAGACTTAATTATCAAGCGTCAAGACTATTTTGAAAAATATCAAAAAATCGCTCAAGATTTAAGTAAAAAACGCAAAAAATCCGCCATCGAATTGGCGAAAAAAGTTGAAGATGAGCTTGAATTTTTAAAAATGGCGGGCACTAAATTCTTGGTGGAAATTATCGAGAATCAAATATCAAATTCTGATGAGAAAAATTCTTCTCAATCTAAAAATTATTTTCCAAATGGCTTTGAGAAGGCGATTTTCAAGGCTTCGCTTAATAAAAATAATTTTGACGAAATTACCAAAATCGCTTCGGGCGGAGAATTATCGCGATTCATGCTGGCGTTAAAAGTGGCTCTAATCGATGTCAAATCGGTGCCAACAATAATTTTCGATGAAATTGACACGGGAGTTAGTGGAAGCACGTCAGACGCTATCGGCAAAAGATTACGAACTCTCGCCAAAGCTTCGCAAATTTTGGTCGTCACTCATCAACCGCAAATCGCTTCCAAAGCCGATTCGCATTTAAAGATTAGTAAAAGTGAAATTGGCGGAAAAGTAAAAACTAAAATTGAAATTTTGGATAAGGATTCAAAAATTAACGAAATCGCTCGCATGCTTTCGGGCGAGGAAATAAGCCCCGAGGCGATGTCCGCCTCCAGAAAATTACTCGAAGAAAAATAAATATTTAATTGAAAGTGATTTTTATTTTTTAGTCAAATTTAATTAATAAATTTAATAATTTATAAAGTCGTAGTCTTGGTCATTGCAACATTATATTTTTTTCCAAGATAAGTCTCAACAACTAATCTATCAGTATCACTCAACGCTGAAGCAAATACAATAATTTCATAAATCTCAACGTCAGTAGCGAGAACACCACCAACTCTAAAGGTTCCATTAAAAGAAGAAGTCATTAATTTATTAGTGCTAGCAACTGCTGTAGCCGCACTTGCTCCATTTACAGCTAATTTTAGATTATCCGTTGCATCTTTTATGGCAGAAACTACAATTAAATTTTTAAGAGTATAAGAATTAGTGGATGTTATTGTACTTGTAGCTGCAGCAGCGGCCGTCCCACCCACAGTATTAAATACTACATTACCACTAGCAGTTAAACCCAGACCAATATACTTAGCGGAAGTAGTGCACGCATCTAAATTTGATCCAGTAGAGTATGGGCAAAAAGAAAGTAAATCTGCTGCAATTGCCTTAGGTTTCAAAACCATAAAAATTGTTAACAAAGTGCCGGAAGAAAAAATTTGATTTGCTTGATAAGCGGCAACAGTTGTACTGGTTTCTGAAGTATAAGGTATGAAATAATTATCACCACTTAAAGATCCAACCGCAGGTAAATTATTTTGCCCTTTTTCCACATATTTTGGCGCTCCAACTTTTTTAAAAATAAATTTCGAAGATGATTGCGGATTAATATCGCGCCAAATTGAAATATCTGTATTATCATATCTTTCTTTCTCAAGAATTGATTCGTTGCTAGTAGTTTCTAACCACAAAGCCAAACCTGGCATACGACCAACTTTTGCTCCTTTTGTTAATGAGCTTGCGGATTTTAAACTTACATCAAATATCATATCGCCGGCCTTTGAAATTCCAGCTATTAACAAGCCGATAATCAAAATTACGATTGAAATTTCAACCAAGGAAAAGGCTTTTTTAGAATTTTTGTTTGTCATTTTTGAATTTTTTTGTATTTGCTAAATTTTTATGAAAATTATTCAATTCTAAAATTTATAAAAAACAATCAATTTAATTAAAATTCAATTCTTAAAATTTTTTTGAAACACTTTTTTTAACAAACAAAATTTGGATTTTAAAAAACGCCTTGACTTGAGACTTTATTTAAATCACAATGAATTTTTAAGATTATAGTTTTGCTAATTATCAAACTAAAAAATGATAATCCAAAACATCAAATAAATTATAATTATCGAGGTCAAATATGGCTGGCAAACCTAAAGCTTCAAAATCAAAAAGAAATTCGATTTTGTTTAAAATGGTAAGTTCTGCTGGGACTGGTTTCTATTATTTAGCCAGAAGAAATCCTAAGCAAAAAACCGAAAAAATGATTTTTAGCAAATACGATCCTGTGGTTCGTAAACATGTTGAATTCAAAGAGCAAAAGCTCTCTAGTTAAATTTTAGGTGGACAAATGTCCACCTTTTTTTTATCCACCAATTTCTCCAAATTAAATTTTAAAAAATGCTTACCTCACTATCTTCGCAAATAATTAATGTTGTTGAAAAAGCTGCTATCGCTTGCTATGACTGGATTGGCAAGGGCGACAATATTTCCGCCGATCAAGCTGCGGTAGTTTCAATGCGTCACACCTTAAACCAAATGAATATTTCTGGTAAAATCGTTATCGGTGAAGGCGAGAGAGACGAAGCTCCGATGCTTTATATCGGCGAAAAAGTTGGCAAAGGCGGAGATAAGGTTGATATCGCCTTAGATCCGCTCGAAGGCACTACAATTTGTGCCAATGCTGGCGAGTCTTCGCTGGCGGTGATTGCCTTTGCCAATGAAGGCGGATTTTTACACGCGCCAGATGTTTACATGGAAAAAATTGCGGTCGGTGCGGGCTTACCGCAAGGCATAATCGATCTCGATAATAGTGCCAAGAAAAATTTACAAAATATCGCCAAAGCCAAAAAAGTGGCAATTGATGAATTAACGGTGATGATTCTCGAGCGTCCACGTCACAAAGAACTTATCGCCAAAGTTCGTGAAGCCGGAGCTAAAGTACGTTTAATCGGCGATGGCGATGTTGCGGGCGTTATCGCTTGCACTTCGGGGCATACTAAAATCGATGCTTATATGGGAACAGGTGGCGCTCCCGAAGGCGTTTTGGCGGCGGCGGCTCTTAGAGTTATCGGCGGTCAGATGATGGGACGCTTAGTTTTTCACGATAATAAAAAACAAATTGAACGTGCCAAAAAAATGGGCATCAAAGATTTAAATAAAAAATATATTGCCGAAGAAATGGCGTGCGGCGAAGTTATATTCGCTTGTGCCGGAGTTACTGACGGCTATATGTTAAAAGGTGTTAATAAATGCAAGGACACTAATAAAATTTACGTAAATTCCTTATTGCTCGATTCCGCCGCCAAAAAAGTAACGCAAACAATTTCTGAAATTTATTTATAAAAATTCAAAATGAAAATCGAAATTAACGACTTAATCAAGCAAATTAGCGAATCATTAAACCTCGTTGAGAGGTGCCTTTGACCCTAGAAAATTGCAGTCGCAACTTGATGAATTAAATAAAATCGCTGAAGATCCAACCTTGTGGGACAATAAAGAAAAAGCCCAAAAAATTCTTAAAGAAAAATCATTAATCGAAGAAAAACTTAACAAATTTAATAATCTAAAAAATTTATTAAATGATAATTTAAGTTATTTGGAATTAGCCGAAATTGAGAATGATTCACAATTATTAAATGATGTTGAAAATAATTTAAATTCCCTCAAAAAACTTAGCGATAATTTTGAAATTGAATGTCTTTTTAGCGCCGAAAATGATATTAATAATTGCTTTGTTGACATCAATGCTGGAGCGGGTGGAACCGATTCTTGTGATTTTGCTTTAATGCTTTTAAGAATGTATGAAAGATTCGCCAATATTCGCGGTTTTAAATGTGAAATAATTGATATTTTAGACGGCGAAGAAGCCGGTTTGCGTTCGGCAATTTTGAAAATTTCAGGTCGTTATGCTTTCGGTTGGCTTAAAAATGAAATTGGCATTCATCGCTTAGTTCGTATTTCGCCCTTTAATTCCAACGGCAAAAGGCAAACGAGTTTCGCTTCGATTTGGGCTTATCCCGAAATTGACGATGAAATTAATATCGAAATTCAAGAAAAAGATTTGCGCGTTGATACTTTTCGCGCTTCGGGCGCCGGCGGACAACATGTCAACAAAACTGATTCCGCCGTGCGTATTACTCACTTGCCGACTAGCATTGCGGTGCAATGTCAAAGCGATCGTTCGCAAATTCGAAATCGAGCCGAAGCCTTGAAAATGCTTAAGTCAAGGCTTTATGAACTTGAATTAAATAAGAAAAAAGAAGCTTTGGATGTTAAAGAAAATTCCAAAAGCGACAATAGTTTTGGGCATCAAATTCGTTCTTATGTTTTGCATCCATATCAATTGGTTAAAGATTTGCGCACCGATTTCGAAACCGGCAATATTCAAGCGGTTTTAGACGGCGAAATCGAAGGATTTATTAAGGCAATGCTCACTAAAAATTTGCAATAATTTTATAAATAAATAATATTCAATTTAAAAAAAATTTTAAATTCGATAAAAAAATTTAGCAATGATTGAATCAAAAATTAACAACATTAATAAACGCAAAAAAAGCGAAAAAAGATTTATTTTACTTGGAAGAATTTCGATCGGATTTTCGTTATTTTTTTTAGCGGCTCTTTTTACGATGATAATTTATAAAAGCAACGGCGTCTTTACTAGCACTAAGATTGGCATTGAATTTGATTTAAATAAAGAAACCGATATTTCAACTCTCGATCATCGTCAAATTATCAAACAAAATCTTCACAAAATTGATCCAAAAATTAATTCAATTGTCGATTTAAATTTACTTTATCAACTTGTAAGCAAAGCCAGTAATATTGATTTAAAAAAATCGATTGAAAAAAATAAAAATCTTGAGAAACCGCATATTTATTGGGTTAAAGCTAGCTCTAAAGTTGATATGTTTATTAAGCATAATGACGCTTCAGGTTTAAAAGAAAAACAGATTTTGTGGATTAAAAAACTGCAAGAACAAAATAAAATAAAAACATTTTTCAATTGGGAATTTTTTCAATTTGGCGATTCGCGTGAACCTGAAATCGCCGGCGTTTTATCTAGCTTCGTCGGCTCTTTGATGATCATGATTATTTTCTTAATTTTCGCTTTTCCAATCGCCATAATGTGCGCTTTTTACCTCGAAGAATTTGCGCCAAAAAATCGCCTCACCGACATTCTCGAGATCAGCATTAACAATCTCGCCGCAATTCCCTCAATCATTTACGGCTTGCTCGGCTTAACGCTTTATCTTCAATTCATGCATTTTCCGCGCTCATCAAGTTTGGTTGGTGGCATGACTTTATTCATGTTGGTTTTGCCGGTAATTATTATCGCCACGCGCAACACAATTCGCTCGATTCCGAGCCAAATTCGCGACGGCGCCCTTGCCATCGGCGCCTCAAAAATGCAAGTAATTTGGCATCATTTATTGCCACTTTCGATCCCTGGAATTATGACGGGAACGATTTTAGCAATGTCGCGCGCACTTGGCGAAACCGCTCCGCTCTTGATGATTGGCATGGTCGCCTTTATCGCCGACACTCCGCAAAGCTTCTTGGATCCTTCTTCGGCGTTGGCGGTGCAAATTTATTTATGGTCTGATTTACCCGAAGCAGGCTTTGTCGAAAAAACTTCGGGCGCAATTTTAGTATTATTAACATTCTTAATTTTATTAAATCTCGGCGCCATAATTTTACGCAAAAAATTTGAAAGAAAATGGTAAAATTTAAACCAAAAATCGTTGGTATTTTAAATCTTACCCCCGATTCATTTTCTGATGGCGGAAAATATTTTGATGAAGAAAAAGCTCTTTTTCATCTCGATAAAATGTTGGCTTCAGGCGTTGATATTGTTGATATTGGAGCCGAATCGACACGACCAAATGCTCAAATTCTTAGTGCTCAAGAAGAAATCAAAAGGCTTGAAAATATTTTGCCAAAATTAATTTTGGCGATTAAAAATTTTAATAAAATTCATCATAAAAATATTCAAGCAAGTATCGATTCTTATCATTTCGAAACCATTATTTTTGCCCACAAAATTGGTGTTGAAATTATTAATGATGTAAGTGGTTTAATTGATGAAAAAATTATCGATTATATTGCACAAAATAATTTAACGGCGATTTTGATGCATAATCTCGCGATCCACTCCAATCCTGATCTCATCGTCAATCGTGATTTAAATGTTGTTGAAGAAATAATTAATTGGGCACAACAAAAAATTGATTTTTTAACGAGTCGAAAAATTCAAAAATCGCAATTGATTTTTGACCCCGGAATCGGCTTCGCCAAAAACTCAATGCAATCAATTCGCATTTTGAAAAATATTAATGCTTTTCGAGTTTTAAATTTACCAATTTACGTCGGACATTCGAAAAAAAGTTTTTTAGATGCGTTAAATATTCCTTCACAAACTAACCTTGACCGCACCTCTAAAACATTGATTCTTTCGCAATATTTGGCACAAAAAAAAGTCGATTATTTACGCGTTCATGATGTTAAAGAAAATCTCGAGGCGATTAATTTCGAAAAATTTGAAAAAGAATTTTTTTAATTACTTTAAATATATTTTTGATTAATCTCCATTTCTCCCATGAAATAACACAACAGGGTTGCTGGGATTTTTAAAATCGCAGGAATGTTGGAATTATTTTGATCAATTACGCCAAAATCATCGGTGGATTTAGTGATTACATAACCTCTTTTTATATCACGCTTAGAGCAAAATTCTAACAATCCCTTGCAATCAGAAAGAGCTGTATGTTGAGATCTATATTTCACTTCAAATGGAATAATTTCCGTGGCAATTTCCGCAACCAAATCAACTTCCAAATTTTTTTTCCCTTGCCAATAACTAAATCTAACATTTTGTGCATAATAACGCGCATATAAATGCTTTAATACTGCTGATTCGGCGCAAACCCCCAACGCTTCTGGGTTATCAATAATTCCGCGTCCTTTCAACATAACAGCTGGCGCAATAGCTGGATCTGACAAATAAATTTTATGCTTGCCTCTTAAAATTTCCTTTCCGTAACCAAATGGTTGTAGTTTATAAATAAGATGCGTAGTCTCCAACAATTCAATAAAATTTTGTGCCGTAGGGCGCTTAATGCCAAGATTTTTTCCTAAGTTGGTCATGTCTAATATTGCACCATCATGCAAACATAAATAAAGAAAAGTTTGCTCTAATTCTAAAACAAGTCTTACTCCAAACATTGCCGTCATGTCTCGCTTTAAAACCTTATCAACTATATCTTCGCGTAAAAGTTTTTGTGCTTGATTCACATTGTTAACTAATGCAGTTTGAGGAAATCCACCGCGAACTAAATATTCATGAAATTGAGCTATATAATGCGTTGCAATTTCGCCCACTCTAGAAATTTCATTTTGATTCCATTCAAAAATTTCTTTTAAAGATTTGATTTTTGGCAATTCTGGTAAGTTTATTTTTTTCAATTTAATATATTCATAAAAAGATAATGTGGTTAAACGAATAGTATGCCACCGACCAACTCCCGATTCTTGATCCTCTTGCAATACAGGAGTTGCCGATCCAGTAAAAATAATTTTACGCTGTTTATTAAAATCAACCTGATGTTTTACCCAAGTTCCCCAATCGCGAATAAATTGAACCTCATCTAAAAAAATATATTGAAATCCTTCTTGCTCAATCTCGTGTTGACGCCAAGCTTTAATTACGGCATCAATTCCAACAAGCTTCAAAAGGGGATGATCGAATGTTGCATAAAATATATTACTCGGCGGAACCCCATCATTGATAAGATTTTCAATCGCTTGCATGATTAAAGTTGTTTTTCCAATTTGCCTTGCACCCGATAGAAATATAGCACGATGAACTGGGGGATTTCTTACCCAATTATAAAGCTCTCCAAAAGAAGCTCTTTTCCAAATTGGCAAATCAGAGATTTTATCTTCTCTCCACCAAGGATTAAATTTTGCTAAAATTGCAATTAATTCCGCTTTTTCAATTTTCATAAATTTTCATAAAATTAATAAATAATTAGCAAATTTAACTTATATTATGCTTTTAATGCAAGTATATTTTAACTAATTCATGGTTTTAGTTTGTTTTTAAAAAATTATAGCAATAGATTTCAAATCGACTCAAAAAATAGAAACTCAAAATTATCAATAAATTTAGTTATTATAAAAATAAATTAGTTTATTATTTTTTATTTCTAAAAAATTAGTGCCTTTTAACAAAAAATCCGAATTATCAATAATAATTTTAGGATTATTATATTTTGCAAAACATGGTGGAATCTGGTATTTCTTGGTCATATTAACTATCGCATCAAATTTTTTGGCTTTAAATTTTCGACAAATTTTTGATAATTTATTACGCCCATTTAACACCAAAATTTGTTGATTTTCAACATGCAATTCACAATAATTTTTATAACATTTTTGGCAAATTTTTTGATTTAAATTTTTATTTTTTGTACATTTTTTTATCACTTCAAAATTTTGGACTTCGAAATGTTTAAGCCATGATTTTACTTGCTTAGTAGGTTTTAGTTTTTTAGAAAAATATAAATTTTTTTCATAAAAAACGCCATAAAATTTTTGTGATTTTTCAAAAATAATTTGATTTTTTTTATGCAAAAAAATTGTGCCAAAACTTAAAATAAAAAATAACAAAATAATAATTTTTAAAAATTTATTATTGGCGATAAAAAATATTACCGAAGTAATTAAACATAAAATCAATCCAAGGCTTGGTAAATGAGGGGTGGCGACGATTGCAAATTTAAAATCGGCAAAAAATTCAACGGATTTAATAAAAAAATCTAGCGAATATTTCATCAAAAATAAAGGCAAAATTTCCACAGAAATTGGCATCAAAAATAATGCTAAAAAACCCAAAGGCATAATCAAAAAACCGACCAAAGGAATCGCCACCAAATTAGCGAAGAAGCCTACAAAACTGAAGGTTTGAAAGCTGTTCATTAAAATTGGCAAAGTAATGATTTGAATAAGTGCGGTGATTATAAAAATTTCACAAAAATATAATTTTATTTTACTCAAAATTCCGGTGATAAATTTATCTTCAAGTTTTAAATTATAATCGGGGAAAATTTTTTCACGAAAAGTTTCGACATAACAAACCATGGTCAAAATTGCCAAAAAAGATAATAAAAAACTGATTTGAAATAAATTATGCGGGTTAAATAAAACCAACAAAAGCAACGCCAAAAATAACGCTCTTTTACCATCAAATTTGCGATTAATTAACAAACTCAACATCACCATCCACACCATGATTAAAGCACGTTGAGCCGGCAAAGGTGCATCGGCAATTTTTAAATAAAAATAGCTGGCAAAAATGGCAAAAATCGCCGAAATTTTTTTAATATCAAAACGCAAAGCGATAAATTCAATTCGCACCAAAAGCCAACGAATACTCACAAAAAAAATCGCACTCGCCAACGACAAATGAAAGCCCGAAATCGACAATAAATGCGACAAACCCGAATTACGAATTGCCCAGAGTAAATTTTTAGAAATATGCTTTTGTTCGCCAATTAACAACGCCAAAGCAACATGAGCACCATCTCCGCTTAAATTATTTAAAATTTTTTTTCGAATAATTTCGCGTAAATTTAAAAACCATGAATCAATCGAATTGATTTGATTTTGCAAAATAATTTGTGGCTTTCCAATAAAAAATCCAAAGGCTTGAATATTTTTAACTCGAGCATTTGATTTTAAATCGAAACTTTCTTTAAAATCTGGAAAATCAAGTGGCTCTATGACTGCATTAAATTTAATAATATCATTAATATTGAATTTTGTTGATTGTTTGGCTAAATTTAACGAGATTTTTTGCGGAGAATTTTCGAGAATAAATTCATTATTTTTGGCAATCCAATTTTGACTATAATTATTTTTTTTGAAATCTAAAAAACGCCGATCGACCTCTTGATAATTGCTAAGATTGATATAATTTTTATAAATTTTTTTCGCAAAAGCTTGTTGTTTTTTAATTTGGGTTTTAGAAATTTTTTTCGCCGTTTTTTTTACTCTTTTTTCCGCCGATTTTTTTGATTTTTTTTTGATTTTTTTCTTTTTTTTCTTAACTTTTTTAACCTTCTTATCACTGGCTTTATTGATTTTATTATTTTGAAAATTTAATTTTGAAATGGTTAAATTATCGAGCGAAATATTAACGCCAAAATTACGATTTACCGGATTATAAAATTCCTTTAAATCGATAATTTTACCCTCACCTTTTATATATAATTTTTGTGCAAAAACTTCGTTTTTGGCAAAATGTTTTACATAAAAATTACTATAAAAAATTCCTAAAATAAATATGATTAATGCTAAATAAAAAACTGCTCTTGATGATTTATAATCAAGGCTTAAAACCATAATTAAAAAACCAAATATTATTACAAAAAATTGCAAAAAATATTCACAATTTTTTTCATAATAAATACCAAAGGCACAACCTAAAATGAACAATAAAACTGCATAAAAAATAAAATTTAAACGTTCGGATGTGAAAATGTTTTTGATGATTGATGTGGGTTTCATAATTGCGGTGAAGCTGATTAAAAGGGTTTGTTAGTTTTTTTGTTATTAATATAGGTTAATTTGCGTTATTCCAGAAGGTGGTTTTAAAATTCTTTTCGATAAACTCTTGGTGCTCTTTTAATTCCGCATCCGACACAACAAAATTGCGCGCCGGAATAATTTTTTTATTATTTTTCAACACCGCCAAATCAATTATTTGATTATTTTTTATCGAATCATTTTTCTTTAAATTATCAAAACCAAAACCCTCTTGAGCCCCGCCCATCAACTCGATATAAACATCGCATAATAATTCAGTATCAATCATCGCGCCGTGTTTTTCACGTTTCGATAAATCGAGATTAAATCTTTTACAAAGAGCGTCGAGAGAATTTTGTCCACCGGGAAATTTTTTACGAGCCAACATTAAACTGTCAACAACGCGAGACATTTCCAAGGTTTTTTTTCTTAAAATATTTAACTCAAAATTCAAAAATTTTATATCAAATGAAGCATTGTGAATTACCAAAATATCATCACCAATAAAATCTAAAAATTTATCGGCGATTAAATCGAAAGTTGGTTTATCTTTTAAAAATTCGGTGGAAATACCATGGATGCGGAAGGCTTCGAGTGGAACGTCGCGAAGCGGATTGACAAAACTATGAAAAACTTTGCCAGTTTTAACTTTATTGATTAATTCGAAGCATGCGATTTCAATAATTTTATGTCCGTCTTTGGGGTCTAAGCCTGTGGTTTCGGTATCAAGACAAATTTCACGCATTTTGATTTGGATTTAAATTTTTGGGTTGGCAAAATGATCGCGAAGTTTCGGAATTTACAAAATTCATCACCATTTTTATCGTCGAATTTTGCGAAAAATCTTGAGCAATTTTAGTTGCGCGATTCAGGAAATTAGCGTCTCCGTCATTTTCAAAAACAAGTTTATAAAAATTTCGTAAAGCGTGGATTTCATCGCGTGAAATATTTTGACGCTTCATGCCGACCAAGTTTAAACCCGCTAAATGAGCCCTTTCGCCCATCACTAAACCAAAAGGAATAACATCGCTTTCAACGCCCGACATACCGCCAATCATGGCTCCATTGCCGATTCTCACAAATTGATGAACCGCCGACAAGCCGCCAATTACAACATTATCGCCAACCTGAACATGACCCGCGAGCGTTGCATTATTTGCTAAAATAACATGGTTACCGATTAAGCAATCATGAGCGATATGAACGCCAACCATCAATAAACAATTATTGCCAATTTTAGTAATCATGCCTCCATCCTTGGTTCCGAGATGAATCGTCACATGTTCGCGAATCATGTTATTATCGCCAATAATTAATTGCGATTTTTCGCCAGAAAATTTTAAATCTTGTGGAATTAAGCCAATTGTGGCAAAGGGAAAAATCGTATTATTTTTACCGATCGAAGTGTCGCCATCGATCACAACATGGCTTTTTATAACGGTTCCCTCGCCGATTTTAACATTACTTCCGATGACGCAAAAAGCACCGATTTCAACATTTTTGGCAATTTGTACTCCGTCATTTATAATCACGGTTTTGTGAATCATTTTCTAAATAATTTTTTTATCTTTATTAACAATCATGGCAGAAAGTTGTGCCTCAGAAACTTTTTGACCCTCGACAAAAGCAGTTGCGCCAAGCTTCCAAACCGCGCCACGATTTTGTAAAGCTTCTATTCTAAGCTCTAAAACATCACCTGGAATTACTGGTTTTCTAAATTTTGCACCGTCGATCGACATAAAATAAACTAATTTTTCGTCAGCTTTAAACTCATCATTACAAGTAACCATCAGAGCTCCCGCTTGTGCCATAGCTTCAATAATAAGAACACCTGGCATGATTGGATGATCAGGAAAATGTCCTAAAAAATGTGGCTCATTAAAAGTAACATTTTTAATCGCGACAATATTTTTACCCGGTTCAAGACTTATAACCTTATCAACCAACAATAATGGATAACGATGGGGCAATGATTTAAGAATCTTTTCGATATTTATTTTTGCAGTCATGATTTTTTAATTTTTATTTAAAACAAACCAAAAAAATAATTTAATTATAAAATTCAATAAAATCAAATTCATTTTTTTACTTGAACACAAAAGTTTTAAATGATTAAATTAAATTTATCAGGAATTTGTAAATTTTTTATCAATGACTAAACTCAAAGAAACAAATCAATTTAGTGGCGCCGAAATTATAGTTAAAGCCTTGATTAACGAAGGCGTTGAAACGATTTTCGGTTATCCCGGTGGCGCAATTTTGCCATTTTATGATGCACTTTTTCAACAAAATCGCATAACCCATATTCTTGCGCGCCATGAACAGGCTGCCACTCATTCCGCCGAAGGTTATGCGCGTTCAACTGGCAAGGTCGGAGTAATCACCGTCACTTCTGGCCCCGGAGCCACCAATGCTATTACGGGACTTACCGACGCTTATATGGATTCCGTTCCATTAGTATGTTTTTCGGGTCAAGTTGCCACCACCGTTATTGGCACCGATGGCTTCCAAGAGGCTGACATTACTGGCTTGACACGCTCTTGTACCAAGCATAATTATTTGGTAAAAAATGTTAATGATTTAGGATATATAATTCACGAAGCCTTTCATATTGCAAGAACCAATCGTCCCGGTCCAGTTTTAATTGATGTGCCAAAAGATGTTCAAAATAGCTTCGGAATTTATCACGGCAAGGTTGAAATCAATCGTCAATCTTACCAAATTAAACAAAGAAAATTTTCGTTAAATCACGATAATATTTCCCAAGCCGTTGATTTAATTGCTTCGGCGAAGCGTCCGATTTTTTATGTCGGCGGTGGCGTTATAAATTCTGGCGATGAAGCTTGCGAAGCTCTTACAAAGCTAGTTCGTCATTTAGGTTTTCCAATCACCAACACCTTGATGGGGCTCGGTGCTTTTCCGGCAACTGATCAACATTTTATTGGCATGCTTGGAATGCACGGAACTTACGAAGCCAACATGGCTATGTATGGATGCGATGTTATGATTAACATTGGCGCTCGTTTTGACGATCGCGTAACTGGTAAAGTTTCTGGCTTTTCTCCCGACTCTAAAAAAATTCACATTGATATTGATGAATGTTCGATCGACAAAATAATTAAAGTCGATGTCGCCATAAATGCCGATGCAAATCATGCAATTAAAGCTTTGCTTGAAGAAATTGAACGTCGTAAAATTGGCAATCGACGCAGAGAAATCAATGATTGGTGGCAACAAATTGAAAAATGGCAATCGATAAAATCTCTGTCTTACGAAGCCTCAAAAAAAACCATCAAACCTGAATATGCGATTGAAAGATTGAATGCTTTAACCAAAGACGCGCAACCTTTTTTTTCAACCGATGTCGGACAACATCAAATGTGGACGGCACAATATATTCAATTTGATAAACCAAAAAAATGGCTTACTTCTGGTGGGCTTGGAACCATGGGATATGGCGTTCCATCAGCAATTGGTGCTCAAATCGCTAATCCACAAGATTTAGTAATTTGTGTTAGTGGTGATGCGAGTTTTATGATGAATATGCAAGAGCTCTCGACCATCAAACAATATAATTTGCCGGTGAAAATTTTCATTTTAAATAATCGCTATATGGGCATGGTGCGTCAATGGCAAGAGCTGATTTACGAGAAACGTGAAAGCCAATCTTACATGGAATCTTTGCCGAATTTTATGAAATTGGCGGAAAGCTTTGGCATCCTAGGGATTGAATGCGACAAGCCCGATCATCTTGATGAAAAAATCCTCGAAATGATTAATCATCAAGGTCCCGTCTTGTTTAATTGCCTTGTTGATAAATCAGAAAATGTATTTCCGATGATTCCCGCTGGCTCATCGCACAATGAAATATTGCTCGGAAACCAAGCAAAACAATATGTAACCAAAGATATTAACGCGGTTTAATTTAATTTTTATGACAGAAATTCGAAGACATGTAATTGCAATTTTAATCGATAATGAGTTCGGAGCGTTAGCTCGAGTCGTCGAATTATTTTCCGCTCGCGGTTATAATATTGAAACTTTATCGGTGGCCCCAGTTTCTCAAGATAAAAAATTATCACGCATCACTATCACTACTTTTGGCACCGATAAAACCGTTGATTTAATTTGTAAATTATTGTGCCGAATCGTTCCCGTTCATAATGCGGCAGAACTTAGCAAAAATGATGATTACATTGAAAGAGAATTATGTTTGGCACAAATAATTTCGACGCAAAAACAACTTGAAGACGCACAAAAATCTTTAAAAAATTTTCGTTTTCAAATTATTGATACCGAAGAAAATTCAACGGTTTTTGAAATTATTGGTTCTTCAAAAGAAATTGACGAAGCCTTAAAAATCCTTGAGAATTATGGCTTGGCAACGGTTTCTCGCACGGGAATTGCCGGCGGTTTTAAAGGCAAAAAACGTCTCGACCAAATTTAAAATATTAAAATTATGATTGATATAAAATGGATTCGTGAAAATCCACAAAAATTTGATAACGCCATGGAGGCACGCAAATTAACCATTCGAGCTTCCGAACTTCTTATTCTCGACGAACAAAAACGTAAAAAAATTTTTTTAATTCAAGAGCTTCAAGCCAAACGCAACAAGCTGGCGCAAGATATCGCAATTATTAAAAAAAATAATGGCGATGCAACGCCATTTTTGCAGGAATCAAAAAATATTAACACTCTTTTAAACGAAGCTGAAAAAAATTTAGAAAGCGAAGAATTATTGAATGAAAAACTTTTAAATATTCCCAATATTCCACATGATGAAGTGCCCGTTGGTGTTGATGAAAATGATAATATTGAAATTGAAAAATTCGGCGAGCCGAGAAAATTCGATTTTACTCCAAAATCTCACGAAGATCTCGGCGAAGCCTTGAAAATGCTCGATTTCGAACAATCAGCCCAAATGTCGGGAGCACGATTTTCAACTTTGAGTGGAGATTTAGCAAGGCTTGAAAGGGCTCTTTCCAATTTTATGCTCGACATTGCTTCTGCACATAATTACATCGAAATTTCACCGCCAAATTTAGTCAAATCCGAGGCCATGAAATTTTCGGGACAATTACCAAAATTTTCTGAGGAAGCTTTTGTTACAACCGACGGCTATTGGCTCATTCCAACCTCCGAAGTATCTCTGGTAAATTTGGTCGCAAAAAAAACTTTTAGCGAAAATGATTTGCCGATTCGCTTCACCGCCTTCACTCCTTGTTTTAGAAGAGAAGCGGGCTCTGCGGGCAAAGATACAAGAGGCATGATTCGCCAACATCAATTCAAAAAAGTTGAATTAGTTTCGATCACCTCGCCAGAAAATTCCAATCAAGAACATGAAAGAATGACCAATATCGCTTGCGAAGTTTTGCAAAAGCTTGGTTTGCCTTATCGCAAGATTTTATTATGCTCGGGCGATATTGGTTTTTGCTCGCAAAAAACTTATGATTTGGAAGTTTGGTTTCCATCGCAAAATAAATATCGCGAAATTTCAAGTTGCTCAAATTGCGGTGATTTTCAAGCACGCCGAGCCAATATAAAATATAAAGACAAAGAAGGAAAAAACCATTTTGTTCACACTTTAAATGGCTCCTCGCTTGCGGTTGGACGCACCCTCATCGCTCTTTTAGAAAATTATCAAAACGCAGATGGATCAATTGAAATTCCACAAATTTTGCAAGATAAAATGGGTAAAAAAATTATTAATCTTTCTAAATAGTTTTTATTACAAAACTAGAATTTTACCCTCGCCAACAAAAATTCTTGCTAAACTAATTTAAAACTATTAAAATTACCCGCCTAAAATAATTCTTTATTGAAAACAACAATTTATTTTGAAAAAAATTACATATGGCAAATACAAAATCTGCTAAAAAAGCATTTCGTTCTAGTGAGAAAAAAAATATTGTTAACACTGCTCGCGTCAATCGTATCAGGTCTTTCATCAAGAAAGTTGATGGTGCAATTAAAGTTGGTGATGAAACAAAAGCTCGTGAAGCCTTCAAAAATCTTGAACCCGAAATTATGCGTGGCGTTACTAAAAAAGTTATAAAACTCAACACCGCTTCACGCAAGCTTTCTCGACTTTCAACCGCGATTCGTAAAATTAAAAAATAGTTTTGATAAATTAATTTTATCAAATTAATCACTACAAAATCATGTCAATAATTAGCAAAATCAGAGTCTCTCTTAATAATTGCAAAGTCGATTTTATGTCAATTCATAAAATCGCTTTAATGCTTTCAATTATATTTATGATTGGCTCCTTGATATTGGTTTTTACCAAGGGGCTCAATTATGGAATCGACTTTGCTGGTGGCATTTTAATTGAAGCTCGCATCGATGAAAATCCAGATATTTCTAAAATTCGTGAAGTTTTATCGAGTAAAATTAACGACATTCACATTCAAGAATCCGGAGAAAATGATGTTCAGATTCGCGTTTCTAAAGCATCTCAAGATCAAGATAAATTAATCAAAAAAATTCAAAATATTTTAGAAGAAAATTTCACCAAAGTTGAATATCGCAAAATTGATTTCGTTGGTCCGCAAGTCGGTTCCGAGTTGATTCTAAAAGGTTTCCTCGCCTTGTTTTTGTCGTTCATATTTATTATGATTTATATTTGGATTCGCTTTGATTGGCAATTCGGACTTGGTGGCATTTTTGCTTTGCTTCACGACGCCATCGTCACTCTCGGATTTTTTTCAATCACGGGTTTAGAATTTAATTTAACTTCAATCGCCTCAATTCTTACCATCATTGGCTATTCCATCAATGATTCGGTGGTAATTTATGATCGCATTCGTGAAAATTTACGCAATTATAAAAAAATGGATCTGCAACTCCTCATAAATTCCAGCACCAACTCAACCCTGAGTCGCACTATTTTAACCGCAAGCACAACTCTTATCTCGCTTCTAGCTTTGATTTTCTTTGGCGGTGAGGCTTTATTTAGTTTTAGCGTCGCCACCTTCTTTGGCATCGCTCTTGGAACCTACTCTTCAATTTATATTTCAGCACCAATTTTACTTTATTTCGATCCGCGCAAAAAAGACGACAAGAAAATATAAAATTTTTACCATTCTAATTCTTTTTTGCTAGCCTTGAAATTATGTTCATACATCATCAAAATAGTTGAATAGCTACACATATCAACCGTTCCCGAGCAATAACCTTCAATCACCTTATCCATAATTTTTTTATCTTGAGCTTGCGTAAGTTTTTTAAAAGAATCGAGATTTTGTTGCTCCATCATTCTTAAAGTTGAGTGATTATACCAAATTAACTTGAAAATTTAATAATTAAGCAAAATATTTTTGAGTTTTTTCAACGAAATTTAGCGGATGAACAAAATCGGCAAAGGCATTTTTATTGAATAAAAAAAATACTAAAAAAATAATTATTTTATAAATATTTTTAAGAAAATTAAATAATATTGATTAAAAATAAACAAAATTCATCATAAATTCAAGAAAATTTTAGATATTTTTAAGAGCTTCGATCGCCTCTCCAATCTGTGAAAATTTAAAATCGTAACCATTTTCAATCGCTTTATGCGGTGCGATTTTTTGCGAAGAAAGCAAAAGTTCCTCGCCCATTTTTCCAAATAAAGTTTGAGCAATTATTTTTGGCATATGAAAAAAACACGGACGCGAAAATTTTTTAGCTAATTTTTGTGAAAATTCCGCATTCGAACAAGCGTTCGGAGCCACTAAATTGATGGCGCCAGCGATTGAAAAATTATTCATAATTAAACTTAAAATTCCCATCACATCTTCCAAATGAATCCAACTCATGATTTGTTTTCCATCGCCAATATTGCCTCCGAGCCCCAATTTAAAAGGCACTGAAAGTTTTTTAATGATGCCACCGAACTCGCCTACAACGACGCCAGTTCGAAGCAAAACCACTCGCGTTTTAATTTGCGCTTTTAACGCAATTTCTTCCCAATCTTTACATAATTTTTGTGAAAATAAATTTTGCTTAGTTGGATGAGAATTTTCACTAAAAATTATTGAATTTGAAGTGCCGTAAAATCCAATCGCCGAACCGCTAATAAAAAGCTTTGGCGGGTTTTCGCTGTTGATAATTTTTTCGGCAATTTCTTGCGTAATTTTAAGACGACTGTCGCGAATTTCTTGTTGATTTTTTTGCGTCCAATAAGACGAAATCGGTGCTCCCGCTAGGTTAATCACTACATCAAAATTAAAATTTACTTCATCTAAATCATTAATATATTTTAAATTTTCATGCATCGAAATTTTATTTTTTTGACGCGTAAGCGCTATGATTTGATGTCCGTCAGACAAAAGTTCTTGGCATAATTTTGAGCCAATAAATCCGGTTGCCCCCGTGATTAAGAATTTGCAATTTTTTTGTAAAAGTTTAATCATAATTTGAAGAGTTTTTAATCCATTTTTAACTTTCTAAAAAATATGCGCAATTTAATTTTTATTTTAGGCGATCAACTTTCTTTGAATATTTCTTCGCTTCAAGATTTTGACAAAAACCTTGATGCAATATTGATGGCAGAGGTTTGGGATGAAGCCAAATACGCTCCGCATCATCAAAAAAAACTGGTTTTAATTTTTTCGGCGATGCGTCAATTTAAAAATTATTTGCATGAAAATGGTTATAAAATTTTTTATACCAAGCTCGATGACAAAGATAATCTTGGCAGTTTTGACGCCGAACTTTTAAAATTTTATCAGAAATTAAAACCACAAAAAATAATTTTAACCGAGCCCTCGGAATACAGAGTTCTCAAGCTTTTCAACGATTTTCAACAAAAAAATAATTGTGCCGTTGAGATTCGCAATGACGATCGTTTTATTTGCTCTCATCACGAATTTGCTGAGTTCGCCAAGGGCAAAAAAACTTTATTACTCGAAAATTTTTATCACCAAATTCGCAAAAAAACTAAAATTTTGATGGAAGAATTGCCGAAGAAACCAAAAGCAAAATCATCCTCCACGCCAGAATTAAAGCCTGTCGGAGGCAAGTGGAATTATGACAAAGAAAATCGCCAAACCATGCCCGCCGATATTCATCCGCCAAAAATTTTACAATTAAAAATTTCACCAATTACTTTGGAAGTTATTGAAATGGTGAAAAAAAATTTTCCAAAAAATTTTGGCGACACCAACAATTTTAACTTTGCCACGACTGCTTTCGAAGCCAATTTGCATTTTGAAGATTTTATCAAAAATCGCTTAAAAAATTTTGGAAATTATCAAGATGCGATGCGTCAAGATGTTGATTTTGGTTTTCACAGTATCGTCTCGATGTATATCAATATTGGCTTGCTCGACGCTTTGACTTGCGCCAAAAAAGTCGAAGAAGAATATTTTAAAGGCGATTGCGATCTTGCAAGTGCCGAAGGATTTATTCGCCAAATCATTGGCTGGCGTGAATATATCCGCGGAATTTATTGGTATTTTATGCCGAAATATCGCGAGTTAAATTATTTTAATCATCAAAGAAAATTGCCCGATTTTTATTGGGACGAAAATAAAACCAAGATGAATTGTTTAAAAATTGCCGTTAAACAAACTCGTGAAAACGCTTACAGCCATCATATTCAAAGACTAATGATCACTGGCAATTTTGCTTTGCTTGCCGAAATCAATCCCGATGAAATTGATGCGTGGTATTTGGGAGTTTACGCCGATGCTTTTGAGTGGGTTGAAATGCCAAATACGCGCGGGATGGCGATTTATGCCGATGGCGGAATTGTCGCCTCAAAACCTTACTGCTCTAGCGGAAATTACATTAACAAAATGTCAAATTTTTGTAAAAATTGTTATTATGATGTTAAAAAAACTACCAATGAAAATTCACTTGTTAAAAATGCTTGTCCGTTTAATTATTTATATTGGAATTTTTTAATTAAAAATGAAAAATTACTTAAAAATAATGGACGACTTTTTTATCCTTACGGCAATTTGAAACGCAAAACCGAACAAGAAATTTCAGCCATAAAAAAATCCGCGCAAGAATTTTTTAACGACATAAAAATTTAATATGCTTAATCAACAACAGCTCGAACTTTATTCACGAAATATTTTACTTAACGAGATCGGCGAAATTGGTCAGCAAAAATTATTGCAAAGCAAAATTCTAGTGATTGGCGCCGGCGGACTTGGCTCATCTCTCCTACAATATCTTGCTTGCGCTGGCGTTGGCAATCTCGGAATTATCGATAATGACAAAGTTGAATTATCAAATTTACAACGCCAAATAATTCACGATTTTAGTAAATTAAATATTCACAAAGTTCATAGTGCTGAAGAAAGATTGCGCAAATTAAATCCTGATTTAAATTTAAAAATTTATCCGATTCGTGCTAATCACCATAATCTATCTGAAGTCGTTAAAGATTATGAAATTATAGTTGATGCCACCGATAATTTTCCAACTCGCTTCATTATCAATCAAGTGTGTTTTGAACAAAAAAAACCTTTGATTTTCGGCGCCGTAAAAGGCTTTAGCGGACAATTGAGTATTTTTAAAGCTTACGAAAATAATCAACCTTGCTATGTATGTTTTAATCCAAATATTGTTGATGAAAAATTCGAATTGCCTTTGAGTGAAAAAGGCATTTTAGGCGCGGTAGCTGGGACTTTGGGAGCTATGCAAGCGACTTATGCGATTAAAGAAATTTTACAAATTGGCGAAAATATTTGTGGCAAAATTTTATTTTTTGATTTTCTAAAAAACGATTTTCGCAAAACGGTTCTTAATAAAAATCCACATTGCTCGATATGTAATAACATTTCCAATAAAAAAAGTATCGCTTAAGGACTGTAAATTAATCTTCATCTTTTTGAAATAAAAATATTTTGCTTAATTTAACATTTTTTGTTGGAAATGATATAACTCAAAATAAATCAAATTATTTTACCTTTAAAGTTAAATTGTGTTTTTGATAGAGATCCTTTGGCTTATTAAATTACATTCTCACTTGACATGAAATTTAAAAAATTTTATAAATAGCAACTCATTTTTTCAAGTTTTATAGAAAAAATATGCATTTTGGGGCGTAGCCAAGTGGTAAGG